>NZ_SOHF01000026.1:0-127809 GCF_004404045.1 Cryobacterium sp. Hh11
TAAGACTCTCAGCGCTGATGGTACTGCAGGGGGGACCCTGTGGGAGAGTAAGACACCGCCGGACTTAACTTAGAAACAAACAAAAAGGCCACCCGAAAGGGTGGCCTTTTTGCGTTAACCCACGACAACGAGAGAGAGAAGGCCACGCACAGAAGTGCGTGGCCTTTGCTACTTAATAGCTAGCGGCGGCGGAGCCCGTCCAGGGCTACGGCCAGGACGTCGTCGGCGAGCTGGACGGCATCCTCTGGACCTTCGGGGCGGTACCATTCGGCGATGGAGTTGACCATGCCGAAGAGTAGGCGCGTGACGATGCGGGGATCGATGTCGCTGCGTAGTGAACCCGCATCGCTGGCCTCGATGACCAGGGACGAGACGGCGCGGTCGAAGGCCCGACGGCGTGTGAGAGCCAGCCGCTCGACCTCGGTATTGCCGCGCACGCGGAGCAGTAATGTGACGTAGGGAAGCCGCGACGTGAGAACTTGAACGGCACCGCGCAGCACGTAGGCCAGGCGGTCGATAGCGCTTCCGGTCAGCGCTCCGGACTCAAGCAGGACGCCCTCGAGACCATTCAGTGCCTCGTCGAGGGCGAGCTGAAGCACTTCATCCTTGGAGGAGAAGTGGTGGTAGATGGCCGCTTTCGACAGGGCGAGGCGTGTCGCGAGCACTCCCATCGAGGTGGCGTCATAACCGAATTCATTGAACGCGGTGACGGCGATCTCGAGGATGGCGCGCTGGTCGTAGCCGGGGCGCCCGCGCTTGGGGGTGTGTACGTCAGACATAGGTCTTGAGTCTCTCACGCAGGCGGTCCGGACACGACAAACTAGCGAAGGTCGTACACGCGCTTGTGCTTTCCGGTGCTGCGTTCCAGGGTTCCGGGTTCGACGATGAGTACATTGACGCTCGAGCCGATCCGGTCCTTGATCAGGGCGATGAGGAGGGCGCGGGCAACCGTTGACTCTGTATCGGTGGAGTGCTCGTGCCGTTCAATACGCACGGTCAATTCGTCCATGCGGGAGGGTCGGGTCAGTTCCAGCACGAAATGCGGGGAGAGGTGCTCGATGCCGAGCACGATCTCTTCGATCTGGGTCGGAAAAAGGTTGACCCCGCGCAGAATGATCATGTCGTCGTTGCGACCGGTGATCTTCTCCATCCGGCGCATACCTGGTCGAGCGGTACCGGGAAGCAATCGGGTCAGGTCTCTGGTGCGATAGCGGATGACCGGAAACGCCTCCTTGGTCAGCGACGTGAACACGAGTTCACCCGTTTCACCGTCAGGCAGGCCCTGTCCGGTGTCACCATTGATGATTTCCGGCAGGAAGTGATCTTCCCAGAGATGCGGGCCGTCTTTGGACTCGATGCACTCATTGCCGACTCCCGGGCCCATGACTTCGCTGAGGCCGTAGATGTCGAGTGCGTCGAAGTCGAGACGGTCTTCCAGCTCGAGGCGCATCTGGTTGGTCCACGGCTCGGCACCGAGCACGCCGGCCTTGAGGCTGGAACGGCGCGGGTCCAGGCCCGCTGCCACCATGGCATCGGTGATCGTGAGCAGGTAGCTCGGGGTTGAGAGAATCACATCGGGTTCGAAGTCGGTGATCATCTGCACCTGCTTGTTGGTCTGGCCGCCAGACATGGGGATGGCGCAGGCTCCGAGCGCTTCGATGCCGGCGTGGGCGCCGAGGCCACCGGTGAACAGGCCGTAACCGTAGGCGTTGTGCACCTTCATGCCCGGACGCACACCCGAGGCGCGCAGGCTGCGGGCGACCAGACCAGACCACATGGCCAGATCGTTCTTGGTGTAGCCGACCACGGTCGGCAGGCCGGTAGTGCCCGACGAGGTGTGAATACGCGCGACCTGATCCATCGGAACCGCGAACATGCCGAAGGGATAGGAGACGCGCAGATCTTCCTTCGTCGTGAAGGGCAATAGCGACACGTCTTCGAGGGTGCGAATATCGTCGGGGTGTACTCCGACGGCATCAAATTTGCGCGTATAGAGAGGTACGTTCTGATAGGCGTGCCGCACGGTGTGCTTGAGGCGAATCAGTTGCAGCGCGCGAATCTCGTCGCGGTCCAGGCGCTCTGCTGCGTCGAGCTCCTCGAGTGCCGGTGCGTGCAGACGGGTCTTGGTCAGCGTTGACATGGTGCCTTCCGGAAGGGTTAGAGGTAGGTGTGAGCGGGAACGGGCAAGTTGGTGGTGCGGCTTCGGCCGCGAAATTCGGCGACCGTGACGTCGTCGTCGATGGTCACCCGCACGTCGTAGATGCCGCTTCGGCCGCTCTTGACCCGCAACAGGGCGGTTGCGGTCAGGTTCTGGCCGCTCGTGGTCGGCTTCAGAAAAATGATGTCGGCGCCGGCGGCGAGCGTCACGTGATGCGAGTCGTTGCAGGCGATGGCGAAGGCCGTGTCGGCGAGAGCGAAGATGAAACCGCCGTGGGTGACATCAAAACCATTGAGCATGTCGTCGCGCACCACCATCGAGACCACCGAGTGGCCCGGCTCGTTACGGTGCACGATCATTCCGAGAGAAGCGGATGCCCGGTCGCGCTGCATCATGGCCTGGCTGCCGGCGGATGCGGCTTGGGTCATTCGGATCTCCTCGTTGAGTTGCCGTTCAAGCGGGGGTTGCCCGCCCAATAATGAGACTATATACTAACTGAACGATCGGTTGGTAATAGAATGCCGTTCAGTGTGCAAAATTCTCGACGTGGCTTACCTTAGCGCCACCAGCTCGTACACGATAAAGATCCGACCACCGCAGTCAACGCAGACCAGGAGCCGATGATGACAAGCACCATCACGCCCGATATGAGCGTCCCCGCCGCAATCAGTGTCGAAGAACAGCAGTTCAACGATCTGATTGAAGCCGATTCGCGCATTGAGCCGCGCGACTGGATGCCCGAGGACTACCGCAAGTCGCTCGTGCGCCAGATCTCGCAGCACGCGCACTCCGAAATCATCGGCATGCAGCCCGAGTCCAACTGGATCACCCGCGCCCCGAGCCTCAAGCGCAAGGCCATCCTGATGGCCAAGGTGCAAGACGAAGCCGGCCACGGCCTCTACCTCTATTCCGCCGCGCAGACCCTCGGCGCTACCCGCGATGACATGACGGATGCCCTCATCGCCGGCAAGGCGCGCTACTCCTCGATCTTCAACTACCCGACCCCGAGCTGGGCTGACATGGGGTCGATCGGCTGGCTCGTCGATGGCGCTGCCATCTGCAATCAGGTGCCGCTGTGCCGTGCCAGTTACGGCCCTTACGGCCGCGCGATGGTGCGCATTTGTAAGGAAGAATCTTTTCATCAGCGCCAGGGTTTCGAGATTCTGCTCGAGCTCATGCAGGGCACCGACGAGCAGCGCCAAATGGCCCAGGATTCGGTCAATCGCTGGTACTGGCCCGCGCTGATGATGTTCGGCCCGCCCGATGACGACTCGCCCAACTCAGCGCAGTCGATGGCCTGGAAGATCAAGCGTCACTCCAACGACGAGCTGCGTCAGCGCTTCGTGAATATGCTCGTTCCGCAAGCCGCCGTGCTCGGCGTAACCCTGCCGGACCCCGACCTGCACTTCAACGAGGAAACCCAGCAGTGGGATCTCGGCGTGATCGACTGGACCGAGTTCCACGAGGTGCTTGCCGGCCGCGGCCCGAACAACGCCCAGCGTCTGCAGCGTCGCCGCGACGCCCACGACGAGGGCCAATGGGTGCGCGAAGCAGCCGCGGCCTACGCACGCAAACAGACCGCACGCACCCAGTCCGCACGAACTGAAGAAATGGCAGCCTCATGACCACTCCCGGCGACTCAGCCGCAGAAATCTGGCCCCTCTGGGAGGTCTTCGTGCGCTCCAACCGTGGCCTCAGCCATGTGCACGTCGGCTCGCTGCACGCCCCCGACGAGACCCTCGCCGTGCGCAACGCCCGAGACCTGTACACCCGGCGTAGTGAGGGCGTCTCGGTCTGGGTCGTACCCGCGGCCGCCATCACCACGAGTGACCCTGACGCCAAGGGCGCCTTCTTCGAATCGCCCGCCGGCAAGAACTACCGCCACGCGAGCTACTACTCCAAGAGCGAGGGAGTGAAACACCTGTGAGTGACGACACTGCGAACAATGACAGTGCCGAAGCGGATGCTCATGGCCACGTCGCCGTCGAAGTCACCACCCTCGACGCCGAGCTGATCGAAGGCCCGTCCGTCGCCACAGCCGACATCGCGGAATACGCACTGTGGCTCGGTGACGACTCACTCGTCCTGGCCCAGCAACTCGGCGCCTGGATCTCCCGCGCTCCCGAACTCGAGGAAGATGTCGCCCTCGGCAACGTCGCCCTCGATCTGATCGGGCACGCCCGGTCCCTGCTGCACTACGCCGGCACCGCCACGGACCGCAGCGAAGACGACCTCGCCTACTGGCGCACCGAGCCCGATTTTCGTTCGCTGCACATTGTCGAGCAGCCCAACGGTGACTTCGCCCACACGATCGCACGCCAGTTCGTCGTGTCCCACTACCTGTTCGAGCTGTACAGCCGGCTGCGGGCATCCGCTGACCCAACCCTCGCCGCGATCGCCGCCAAGGCGGTGAAAGAGGTCGACTACCACCGCGACCACTCCACCCAGTGGGTGCTGCGCCTCGCGCAGGGCACCGACGAATCGCGCCGCCGCATGATCACCGCGATGAGTGACCTGTGGCCCTACGTCGAAGAGATCTTTCGCGATGACCCGCTCATCGACCGCCTCGAGGGAATCGCGGTTCGCCCGTCGAGCCTGCGCCCCGCGTTCGACTCCGCCATCGCGCCGGTGCTCGCCGAAGCCGAACTCGACATTCCGGTGGGATTCGTCGCCTCCGGCGGTGGCCGCACCGGCAAGCACTCCGAACACCTCGCCTTTCTTCTCGCCGAAATGCAGGTACTCACCCGCGCTCACCCCGGAGCGTCCTGGTGACCACCCAGATGCACGAAGCTGTCGCCCGCCCGCGTCCCACCGACGCGGCCTCGCTCGCCGCCTGGACCATCGCCGCCCAGGTCGTCGACCCCGAGATTCCGGTGCTCACCATCGAAGACCTCGGCGTGCTGCGCGGGGTCAACGTCACCAGCGACGCCGACGGTACCCAGGCAGTCGCGGTCACTCTGACCCCGACCTATAGCGGATGCCCCGCGATGGACGCCATGCGCGATGACGTTCTCGCGGTGCTCACGAGCGCCGGGTACGAGAACGTCTCGGTTCGGCTGGTGCTCAGCCCGTCGTGGACCACCGACTGGATGAGCGAGATCGGCAAAGCCAAACTCCGCGAGTATGGCATCGCGGCTCCGACCGGGCATGCGACCGTGCGCGCCTCAGGTCCGGCCGGCCCGATCCGCCTGAAAATGGCCGTGAAATGCCCGCGCTGTTCCTCGCTCAACACCCGCGAGCTCGCGCACTTCGGCTCCACCTCCTGTAAGTCCCTCTACGAATGCCGAGACTGCCTCGAGCCGTTCGATTACTTCAAGGTGCTCTAATGGCTGCAACACGTCTCGAATCCACGAACGAGGGCGCCACCACCCTGGCGCCGGTCAAGCACCGCGCGCGTTTCCACACCCTGACCGTGGCCGAAGTGCGCCCGCTCACCGCGGACAGCGTCGAGGTCACCTTCACCGTTCCGCCCAAACTGCAGGGCGCGTTCGGCTACCTGCCCGGCCAGCACCTCGCCCTACGGGCCACGATCGACGGCCAGGAGCTGCGCCGAAGCTATTCGATCTGCCGGCCCGAAACCGCCGGTGAAATCAGCGTTGCGATCAAGCGCGACCTCGGTGGCGCCTTCTCCACCTGGGCCAACAGCGAACTGCACCCCGGCGACGAAATCGACGTGATGAGCCCACAGGGCAGCTTCACCTCAACGCTGAAGGACCTCGACCACAAGCACGTCGTCGGCGTGGCCGCCGGCTCGGGAATCACCCCGCTCATGGCGCTCGCGCACACCGTGCTTGCCGCCTCAGACACCTCGATGTTCACCCTCGTCTACACCAACCGCACCGCGCTCGACGTGATGTTCCTCGACGAACTGGCCGAGCTCAAGGACCGCTACCCGGCCCGCCTCGCGCTCTACCACGTGCTCTCCCGCGAGCAGCGCTCGTCCACGTTGCTGTCCGGCCGCATCGACGAAGAGAAATTTCGGCGCATGCTCGACACCATTCTGCGCCCGGCCACGGTCGATGAGTGGTTTCTGTGCGGCCCCTTCGAACTCGTGCAGCTGTGCCGCGACACGCTGGAGAGCACGGGCGTCGAACGCTCCCACGTGCGCTTCGAACTGTTCAGCACCGGTGAGCCCTCGGCAGCCAATGGTGATCGCGGCCGACCCGTCATCATCGGCACCGGTGACAAGACCTTCCAGATCGAGTTCACCCTCGACGGCCAGAGCAACACGGTGACGACGCCAGTCAATGCGAACGAGAGCATCCTGAACGCAGCCCTCCGGGTGCGGCCCGACGTGCCGTTCGCCTGCGCTGGCGGAGTCTGTGGCACCTGCCGCGCCAAACTGGTCAGCGGCGACGTCACTATGACCGAGAACTACGCGCTCGAGCCCGAAGAGCTCGCCCGCGGCTACGTGCTGACCTGTCAGTCGCACCCGACCACCGACACCGTCGTTGTCGACTACGACGTCTAACCGATACCAAGAAAGCGGATGCCGTGATCGAGCTCTCAATAGCCAACAACGTCGCCCACGTGGTGCTGAGCGCGCCCGACAAGCTCAACGCCCTCGATGCGGCCGCGATCGTCGAACTCGACGCGGCTTACCAAACGGCCGAGCGGGCCGGCGTGCGCGCCTTGGTGCTGAGCGGCGAGGGACGGGCCTTCTGCGCCGGCCGGGATATTTCTGCGGTCGATCCGCGCACCGACGATGTGCTCGGCTACCTCGGTGATCTCGTCACGCCGCTGCTGGAGCGCATGAGCCGGTTTCCGGCACCGACCTTCGCGGCCGCCCACGGCGCCTGCCTTGGCGTCGGACTCGGTCTGCTCATCGCGACCGACGTTGTCTACGTCGCCGACACCGCCAAGATCGGCTCGCCGTTTGCGAACCTCGGCGCCACCCTCGACTCCGGCGGGCACGCCCTGTTCGTGGAACGCCTCGGCGCTCACCGCACCCTCGACCTGATCTACAGCGGCCGGCTCATGTCGGGGGCTGAGGCCGTCGCGGGCGGCCTGTTCAGCCAGGTCTTTCCGGCCGCGGAGCTTACCGAGGTGACCGTGCAGGCGGCCGCTCGCGCGGCATCCGGTGCAACGCAGGCCTTTCTCGCGAGCAAAGCGCTCGTGCAGTCACTGCGAGACGAACGCCTCGGACTCTGGCAGAGCATGAGCGACGAGACCGCCGCCCAGGCCGCGCTGTGCGCCACCGGCGACTACCGCGAGGGCTTCGCCGCGTTCCAGGAGAAGCGCAAGCCCGCATTCACCGGCCGCGCCTGACCTGTCCCCAGCTGGGATTGCGGCCAATTCGGGCGGGATCTCTTCGCGTTGATCGTGGTCCAGGGACTCGAGTGCATCGCCTCTCTCCAAGGACGGTCGGCTACTCTGGAGGAGACCGGAGAGGGACCAAATGCACACACGCTGGGCCCGCTTCGCGCGTGGCTGGATCGTCGCCGCGTTCTCAACCTTTGTCGCGGCCCTGTCGCACACCCTGGGTGGCGGCTCGGCGCCGAGCCTCCTGGCCGTCGTCGTGTCGCTCGCCTTCGCCGGAATGGTCTGCGTTGTGCTCGCCGGTCGCACCCTGTCGTTCTGGCGCGGTGCCGTGTCGGTGCTGGTCAGCCAGATCATCTTTCATGGACTGTTTTCGCTTGGGGCAACCGGAGGCATGCTCGGAGCTGACGCCATCGCCGCCGCGGCCACCCATCAGCACGCTGCGATGCCCGGTCTGATCGACCCGATGGTCATGGGCGCGACCGCCCACGTCCCACACGATGGCGCGGCCATGTGGCTCGCCCACTTTGGGGCCGCGATCGCCACGATTCTGGCGCTGCGTTTCGCCGAACGCGCGTTCTGGAGTCTCGTCGAAAACGTTCGCCTCGGCATCCGCACGCTGTTCGTGCCCGCCCAACTGGCCGTGCCGATGGCGGCCCCGCAGCGCATTGGGAACGTCGCGCCGGTGCTCACCCCGCGCGATCTGGTTCTGGTGCTGTCGGCCATGCGCCATCGTGGCCCGCCGGTTTTCGCTCTCGCAGCCTAAACCGCAACCAGACCATTTAGCCCACCGCACCGAATGAGTAGCAGAGGCATTGCCCTGCACTGTTCGAGTAGCGCGGGCACCCCACGTTTAAGGACAATCATGAAGGTCACGACCTCTAAATCTGCTGCCACGACCGCTCGCACTCTGTTCGCGGCCGCCGTTATCGCCCTGGCTCTCGGCTGGGGCACGGCCCCGGCGTCGGCCCACAACGACGAGATTGGTTCCTCACCAGAGGGCGACTCGGTCGTGACCGAGCAGCCCGGTGAATTCTCGGTCACCACGAGCGATCTGCTCCTCGATCTCGGCGGAACCGGCGAGGGAAGCGCCATGGTCGTGACCGGCCCGGCCGACGCACCGCTCTTCTATGGCGACGGGTGCGGCACTGTCTCCGGTGCCACAGTCGAAACGACAGCGCAGCTCGGCGCTGCCGGGCAGTACACGGTGATCTGGCAGACGGTTTCCATCGACGGCCACCCTATCTCCGACGAGTACACCTTCGACTGGCAGCCGGCCGCCGACCAGGTGCTCGCCGACGGGGCCGCCACGGCTCCAACCTGCGGCACGAAAGCGGATGCCGTCACGACGGATGCCGCGACCTCGCCCCCCGCAGACCTCGGCGCGACTGATGCTGCTGGCGACAGCACCCCTGCCTGGATCGGGGGGATCCTCGGCGCTGTGGTCCTGGCCGGCGCAGCAGCCCTGCTTCTCCTCCGCCGCCGCAAGCGCAGCCGCTAGCTTTCGCCCGCCCTCCCCGCACTTCAATCTCTCGCGGGGGGTGTTGGCGCGCGGGGCAACGTGTCAGGGGCCCCGGGTACAGTTAGGCAGGTGAGTTGGAACGCTGAGCTGCCCGGGAACCCCGACGACGTTGAAGCACCCCGCGACGTTGCTGTACCGAGTGAATTCGACGGCCCGAGTGATTTCGACGCCCCCGACGACTACGACGCACCGCCGCCCGAGGCTGACCGGCAGTTCGGCGACCAGCAGTTCCAGCGACAGCCGGCCTACTCGGGTGCAGCATCCGCTTTGAATCAAGCCAACGGCCCCGCAGCCCGCGCCGCTGTACCTGTGCGCGCCGCGACCCGCAAATTCAAGACCGCGGCCGAAGCCCTGCACACCGTGTTTGGCTACGACACGTTCCGCGGCGACCAGGCCGAGATCATCGCGCAGGTCGTCGACGGCAAGGACGCCGTCGTGCTCATGCCCACCGGTGGCGGCAAGAGCCTGTGCTATCAAATTCCCGCGCTCGTGCGGGCCGGCACCGGCATCGTCGTCTCGCCGCTGATCGCCCTGATGCAGGACCAGGTCGATGCCCTCACCGCTGTCGGTGTGCGCGCCGAATTTCTCAACTCCAGCCAGGATTCCGCCACCCGCAGCCAGGTCGAACGCGACTACCTCAACGGCGACCTCGACCTGCTCTACGTCGCCCCCGAGCGCCTCTCCAACGAGGCCACCAAACGCCTGCTCGACCGCGGAACCATCGCCCTGTTCGCCATCGACGAAGCCCATTGCGTGTCGCAGTGGGGCCACGATTTTCGGCCGGACTACCTGGCGCTCAGCGAACTCGCCGACCGCTGGCCCGACGTTCCGCGCATCGCCCTCACTGCCACCGCGACGGATGCCACCCATCAGGAGATCACCACCCGCCTGCAGATGGGCGATGCGAAACACTTCGTGGCAAGCTTCGACCGGCCCAATATTCAGTACCGCATCGTCGGCAAGTCCGAGGTGCGCAAGCAACTGCTGTCCTTCCTGAAGACCGAGCACCCCGGTGACGCGGGAATCGTCTACGCGCTCAGCCGCAAAACCGTCGACCAGACGGCAGAGTTTTTGCGTCAGAACGGTGTGAACGCCCTGCCCTATCACGCCGGGCTCGATGCCGGCCTGCGCGCCCGCACTCAGTCCCGGTTCCTCCGCGAGGAGGGCGTCGTCATCGTCGCCACGATCGCGTTCGGCATGGGAATCGATAAGCCGGACGTGCGCTTCGTCGCCCACATCGACCTGCCCAAATCGGTCGAGGGCTACTACCAGGAGACCGGTCGCGCCGGACGCGACGGCGCACCGGCCACGGCCTGGCTCGCCTACGGCCTGCAAGACGTGGTGCAGCAGCGCCGCATGATCGACGAGTCGCCCGGCGATCTCAGCCATCGGCGCAAACTGTCCGCCCATCTCGACGCCATGCTTGCCCTGTGCGAAACCGTGCACTGCCGCCGCGTCAATCTGCTGCGCTACTTCGGCCAGACCAGTGAGCCCTGTGGCAACTGCGACACGTGCCTCGAGCCACCGGAGGCCTGGGACGGCACTATCCCCGCCCAGAAACTGCTCTCCACCATCGTGCGCCTGCACCGCGAACGCAACCAGAAGTTCGGCGCCGGCCACCTCATCGACATCCTCCGTGGCAAGGAAACCCCTCGCGCGACCCAGTATCGGCACACCGAACTGAGTACCTGGGGCCTCGGCGTCGACCTCAGTGACCAGGCCTGGCGCGGCGTCGTGCGCCAGATGCTCGCCCAGGGTCTGCTCGCCACGTCCGGCGAGTACGGCACCCTCATTCTGACGGATGCCGCCGCCGACGTTCTCGGCGGCCGTCGCGACGTGCAGTTGCGGCGCGAACCCGACCGCCCCGCGCGCTCAAGCGCGGCCCGCCGCCCGAGCGCCGCCAAGGTCGCCGCCGCCGACCTCAGCGCTGCCCAAGAGACCCTGTTCGAAGCGCTCCGCGTCTGGCGCTCGGCCGAGTCGAAGGAGCAGGGCGTGCCCGCCTACATCGTCTTCGGTGACGCGACCCTGATCGCCGTCGCCGCGGCCGGCCCCACCACCCTGGCCGGCCTCGACGGCATCACCGGCATCGGCGCCAAGAAGCTCGAAGCCTACGGCGAGGCCCTGCTCGAGGTCGTTGCCTCCTCCGCCTGACCACCTTGCTTGTGGGGGATCACAGTCCACGCAGCTTGCAGTTGTACTGATCCTACAAAATGGATGCCGTAGACGGCATATATCGTTGTGGCCCCCGCACCGCGCATTTCGCGACCGCACCATGTGGTTCTAACGTGGCGATCACCACTTTCGTGCGATCAGTTAGGACCAATGATGGTAGACACGGCCCAGCGCTCCAACATCCGATCGGCGACGATCGACCCCAGCCTCGAGGTCGGCGTCGATACCGGCCCCATCAAATCCATCGGCGACGAGGCCGCCCCCGTGGTCAACGTCGAACAACTCGGACGACAACTGCTCGGCACCTGGGCCGACGTGCGGCTGAAGGCACGCGAGGTGACCGCCCGCCCCGACATGCAGCGCATTGAAGGCCTCTCGATGGCCGACCACCGCCTGCGCGTGCTCGAACAGCTCAAGGTGCTCGCCGCCAACGGCCACGTGCTGCGCGCCTTCCCCAAGCACCTTGGCGGGCAGGACGACCACGGTGGAAACATCGCCGGCTTCGAAGAACTCGTCATCGCCGACCCGAGCCTGCAGATCAAGGGAGGAGTGCAGTGGGGGCTGTTCGGCGCTGCCGTGCTGCACCTCGGCACCAAGCCGCACCACGACAAGTACCTCCCCGGCATCATGGACCTGAGCGTTCCCGGTGCGTTCGCCATGACGGAGATCGGGCACGGCTCCGACGTCGCGAGCATCGGCACCACCGCAACCTTCGACGCGGCCACCGGCGAGTTCGTCATCAACACCCCGTTTCGCGCCGCCTGGAAGGACTATCTCGGCAACGCCGCGAAGGACGGCATCGCGGCCGTGCTGTTCGCCCAGCTCATCACCCAGGGCGTCAATCACGGCGTGCACGCCTTCTATCTGCCCATTCGCGACGAGCACGGTGACTTTCTGCCCGGCGTCGGCGGCGAAGACGACGGCCTCAAGGGCGGACTCAACGGCATCGACAACGGTCGACTGCACTTCGACAACGTGCGTATCCCGCGCGAAAATCTGCTCAACCGCTACGGCGACGTTGCAGAAGACGGCGCCTACTCCAGCCCGATTGGAAGCCCCGGCCGCCGCTTCTTCACCATGCTGGGAACGCTGGTGCAGGGTCGCGTGTCGCTCGACGGGGCCGCCACCGCGGCATCCGCACTCGCGCTGACCATCGCGATCACCTACGGAAGCCAGCGTCGCCAGTTCACGGCCGGAAGCGCCACCGACGAAGAGGTCATCCTCGACTACCAGCGGCACCAGCGCCGGTTGTTTCCGCGCCTCGCCACGACCTACGCGCAGACCTTCGCGCACGACGAGTTCCTGGTGAAGTTCGACGAGGTGTTCAGCGGCAAGGCCGACACCGACGACGACCGGCAGGACCTTGAAACCCTCGCCGCGGCGCTCAAGCCACTTTCCACCTGGCATGCGCTCGACACGCTGCAGGAAGCTCGCGAGGCTTGCGGCGGTGCCGGCTTCCTGGCCGAGAACCGCCTCGTCGGCCTGCGCGCCGACCTCGACATCTTCGCAACCTTCGAGGGCGACAACAACGTGCTGCTGCAGCTCGTCGCCAAGCGTCTACTCACCGATTACAGTCGCAAATTCGCCACAGCGGATGCCGGCGCCCTCGCCCGCTACGTCGTGCAGCACGCCGCCGGTCGCGCCTACCACGGCACGGGCCTCCGCACCCTCGCGCAGGCCGTAGCCGACCGGGGGTCGACGGCTCGTTCCGTCGGCGCCCTCCGGGACGCCGACGTGCAGCGCGAGCTGCTCACCGACCGGGTCGAGAGCATGATCGCCGAGGTGGCCGGAAAGCTGCGCGGCGCCACCAAGCTGCCCAAGAAGCAGGCGGCCGACCTGTTCAACGCGCACCAGAACGAGCTCATCGAAGCTGCCCGTGCCCACGGCGAACTGCTGCAGTGGGAATCGTTCACCCGTGCCCTCGAGCACACCGACGACGCCGGCACCAAGCAGGTACTCACCTGGCTGCGCGACCTGTTCGGCCTCGGCCTGATTGAGAAGAACCTGGCCTGGTACCTCATCCACGGCCGGCTCTCCGCCCAGCGCGCCCAGGCCGTCACCGCCTACATCGATCGGCTGATCGCCCGCATTCGCCCGCACGCCCAGGACCTCGTCGACGCGTTCGGCTACTCGCCGGACCACCTCCGAGCCACGATCGCGAGCGGTGCCGAGCGTGAGCGCCAGAATGAAGCCCGCGACTACTACGCCGCCCAGCGTGCCTCCGGAACCGCGCCAACCCCCGAAAAGCCGGTCAAGAAATAGCAGGGCCCCGTCGTACCCAGGTACGACGGGGATGGTGCACAACCATCCCCATGGTTGATGCGCCACAGAGGTCACAAACCATACCGTTTGGTATGGGGGCTTCAGCGCACGAAAACGGGGCCTCACCCATCAACGGAATGAGGCAGGCATGATCCAGGCACAGTCCCTGACCAAGCGCTACGGAAGCAAGACCGCGGTCGACGCGGTCGACTTCACGGTGCAGCCGGGCAAGGTCACCGGCTTTCTCGGGCCGAACGGCGCCGGCAAGTCCACCACCATGCGCATGATCGTCGGTCTGGACAAGCCCAGCGCAGGCTCCGTCGTCGTTAACGGCAAGCCGTACCACGAACACAAGGCGCCGCTGCGCGAAGTGGGTGTGCTGCTCGACGCCAAGGCCGTGCACACCGGACGCAGCGCCTACAACCACCTGCGCGCCATGGCCGCCACCCACAACATCCCCACCAGCCGAGTACACGAGGTGATTAACCTCACCGGTCTCGAATCCGTCGCCCGCAAACGTGTCGGCGGCTTCTCCCTCGGCATGGGCCAGCGCCTCGGCATCGCCGCCGCGCTGCTCGGCGACCCGGCCACCCTCATTCTCGACGAGCCGGTCAACGGCCTCGACCCCGAGGGCGTGCAGTGGGTGCGCAAACTCACCAAGCAGCTCGCCGCCGAGGGCCGCACCGTGCTGCTCTCTTCCCACCTCATGAGTGAGATGGCCCTCACCGCCGACCACATCATCGTTCTCGGTCGAGGCCGGGTGATAGCGGATGCCTCGGTCGCCGACATTATCGCCTCGGCCGCGCAGAACACGGTTCGCGTGCGCACTCCGCACACCGCAGCTCTGGCCACTCTGCTCGCCCAGCCGGATATGACCATCACCAACATCGAGCAGGACGTGCTCGAGATCACGGGACTTTCTGTCAACGAGATCGGCGACCGCGCCGCCGCCGCCCAGATCTCCCTGCACGAACTCTCCGCGGTGAGCGCCTCGCTCGAGGACGCCTACATGAAACTCACCCAGAACGAAGTGGAGTATCGCACCGGTGATGCGTCCTCTCACACCGAAGCGGAGGTTGCCCGATGAGCACCCTGACCAACCCCGTCCAGCCGTCCGCAGCCCGCACCTCCTTCGTGCCGAACGGATCCGGGCTCAGCATCACCGGCCTGCTCCGCTCCGAATCGATCAAGCTGTGGAGCCTGCGCTCCACCTACTGGACGCTCTCGCTCGTTGTCGTGGTCTCGCTCGGCATCGCCGTGCTGATGTCGTTCGCCATGTCGGCGTCAACGGCCGGATTCGATCCGACCACCGGTGCCCCCATGGCCGTGGAGAGTGCGCAAATGTTCGTGCTCGTCTCCACGACCGGTCTCGGACTTGGCCAGCTGATTGTCGCTGTCCTCGGCGTACTCTCGATCAGCGGCGAATACTCCAGCGGGATGATCAAGTCGACGCTGACCGCGGTGCCCAATCGTCTGCCCGCACTCTGGGCCAAGGTCGTCGTGCTGTTCGGGTTCACCTTCCTGGTCGGCCTGATCAGCGTGGTCGGATCGTTCCTCGTGGCCATGCCCATCCTGGGCGCCAAGGACCTGAGTGCGAGCCTGTTCGACACCGAGGTGTTTTTGCCGCTGCTCGGTAACGCGCTGTTCCTCGCGATCATTGCCGTGTTCGCCCTCGGCATCGGCACGATTCTGCGCAGCAGCGCCGGCGGCATTGCCACGGTGCTCGGAATCACCCTGCTCCTGCCGACGGTGTTGGCCGTGCTGTCGATGTTCGTTGAGTGGATCGCCGACATCGTGCCCTACCTCTTCACCGTGGCCGGTGCGACGATGATCACCCCGAACGCCATGGAATCCTGGCAGGGCTTCCTGATCGTGCTCGCCTGGGTGGTCGTGAGCCTCGGCGTTGCCGCGCTGCTGCTCAAGCGCCGGGACGCCTGAGGCGCCACGACCCGTAGAGTCGACAGATGAGCACCACCACCTCTCCCCCCGGGCGCACTCTGGCGCCGGGGGGAGACCTGCGCCTGCCCACCCCGCCCGGAATCGTGCGGCGGTTCTGGACCAGGCATCCCCACCTGGCCGACGGCCTCGTCGCGGCGATCTACGTCGTTCCGATGGTGCTCACCCTGGTGCTCAACCTGCTCGACGATAACCCGGCTCCGCTCCCGGACGCGTTGCTCAATGCCGGCCTCATGCTGCTGCTGGCCGTCGCACTGCTCTTTCGCCGACGGATGCCGCGGCTCGTCCTGGCCCTCACCTGGATCGGCCTGCTCACCTTCGCCGACTACGGCGAAGTGCAACTCATCGCCCAGCTCCTGGCGCTCTACGCGGTCGCGGTGTATTCGGACGTGCGCAGCGCGTGGACCGGTTTCAGCGCATCCGTTCTGCTGGCCGGACTGGCCGCCTGGCTCACCGATAATCCCGACGAAGTTCCCTGGATTCCGGTCGCGGTCCAGGTGGCGATCATGCTGCTCGCCGCGACCCTGGTCGGCGTCAATATGGGCAACAGCAAGCGCTACGTCTCGTCCCTGCTGGACCTGGCCGCGCAGCTGACCCGCGAACGCGACCAGCAAGCGCAGCTCTCCCGCATCTCCGAGCGCGCCCGAATCGCCGGCGAAATGCACGATGTGGTCGCCCACAGCCTCTCGGTCATGGTGGCGCTCGCCGACGGTGCCCACGCCATCGCCCCCAAAGACGTGGAGCGATCCCGCGCGGCGATGCTCGACGTCGCGGCCACTGGGCGCCGGTCCATGTCCGAGATGCGCCGGCTACTCGGGGTGCTCGAGGTGGACACCGACCCGGCCCCGCGCGCTCCGCAGCCGGGCATCGACGAGCTGGCCGACCTCGTGGAATCGTTTCGGTCGACCGGGCTTCCCGTTGTTCTGGAACGGAGCGGGCGTGAGCCGAGCAATGCGAGCGTGCAGCTGACGATTTTTCGGCTCATCCAGGAGTCGCTGACCAACGTGCTGCGCTATGCGAACACTCCGACCCGGGTGGTCGTGCGCCTGCAATCGTCGCCCGGTGCCGCCCAAGTCACGATCAGCGACAATGGGCGGCATGCGGCAGTGGCAAGCGTTCGCGGTTTCGGGCGCGGCTTGATCGGAATGCAGGAACGCGTGGCGATCTATGGCGGAACCTTTGAGGCAGCGCCGGGACTCCGCGACGGCTGGCGCGTACACGCGACCCTGAACTTTGAGGACGAACAATGACTCCCCGTTCCGCACCGATCAGTATCCTGCTGGTCGATGACCAGGCCCTGTTGCGCGTGGGTTTTCGCATGGTGCTGGAGGCCGAAGACGACTTCACCGTCGTCGGTGAAGCGAGCGACGGCGCGCAGGCGATCGCCCTCGCAGCCAGGCTGAATCCCGACGTGGTCCTGATGGACGTGCGCATGTCCGGCGTCAACGGCATCGAGGCGACCCGGCAGATCATGGCCGCCCAGCCGGAGACCCGCATTATCATCCTCACCACCTTCGACCTCGACGAGTACGCCTTCGGTGGTCTGCGCGCCGGTGCTAGCGGCTTCCTGCTGAAAAACGCCGAACCCGGGGAGCTGATCGCCGCGATCCGCACGGTGGTCTCGGGTGAGGCATCCGTTTCACCGCGGGTGACCCGACGCCTGCTCGACCTTTTCGGCACCAAATTGCCGCAGCCTGAGACGGGTGGGGCCTCCAATGCCATGACGCTCGCGGCGCTCACCGACCGTGAAACCGAGGTTTTTCTGGCCATCGCCGAGGGGCTCTCCAACACCGAATTGGCCGAACGCTTCTTTCTCTCCGAATCGACGGTGAAAACCCACGTCGGGCGAATCCTGCACAAGCTCGGGCTGCGCGACCGGGTGCAGGCGGTCATTCTGGCCTACGAGGTGGGACTCGTCGGCAGCTGATCCGGGGCCGCGTACACGAGGGGCATAGGCTCGAAGCATGCGAACCTTCTACCCCGAGCTTGAACCCTACGAAACCGGCATGCTCGATGTCGGTGACAACCAGACCATCTACTGGGAAGCCTCGGGCAACCCCGACGGCAAGCCCGCGGTGTATCTGCACGGCGGCCCGGGTGGCGCGTCCGGCCCGGACCAGCGTCGGGTATTCGATCCCGCGAAGTACCGCATCATTCTGTTCGACCAGCGTGGCTGCGGTCTCAGCACGCCGCACGCGAGCGAGCCCGACGTTGACCTGAGCGTGAACACCACCTGGACTCTCGTCGCCGACTTGGAAAAACTGCGAGAGCACCTCGGCATCGACCGCTGGCTGGTCTGCGGCGGATCCTGGGGTAGCACCCTCGCGCTCGCCTACGCCGAGACCCACCCCGCCCAGGTCACCGAACTCGTCGTGCGCGGTATCTTCACCCTTCGCCCGGTCGAACTCGACTGGTTCTACGAGGGCGGCGCCGCGGCAATCTACCCCGACCTGTGGGAATCCTTTCTCGCTCCGGTCCCCGAAAACGAACGCGGCCACCTGATCGAGGCCTACGGTCGGCTGCTGCACGACCCGGACCAGTTCGTGCGCGAACGCGCCGGCGTGGCCTGGGCCACCTGGGAATCCTCCACGATCACCCTGCTGCAGGAGCCAGATAAGATCGCGCACTTCTCCGACCCAGCCTTCGCTGTGGCCTTTGCCCGCATCGAGAACCACTTCTTCGCCAATAGGGGCTGGTTCACGCCGAACCAGCTGATCGACAACGCCTCCCGGCTCGCCGAGATCCCCGGTGTCATCGTGCAGGGCCGCTACGACATGTGCACGCCGGCCTTCACCGCCTGGGACCTGCACAAGAACTGGCCGGAGGCGGAATTCAAGCTGATTCCCGATGCCGGCCATGCCTTCGACCAGCCCGGAATCCTGGACGCCATTATCGAGGCCACCGACCGCTTCGCCGGCTAACGTACGTACCCGGTCAGCGCGTCTTGCGCCGTAGTATCCGCTTACCGTAGCGGCCGATGGTGGCGATGTCTGAACGACGCAGACCGTAGAACTGCAGCATTCCGATTCCAAACACCCGCGACAGGAACAGCAGGTTGAGGTTACTCGTGATGATGTTGCCCGCGAGCGTCGTGAGCGCCGCGCCCATCGCCCCCAGCAGCGGCGCGAGGATGATGAGCATCACAATGTTGATGACACACGAAATGGTCAGTGCGATGCTGCGCAGCCCGGGACGGCCGCGCGCGCTCAGCCCGGCGCCAGCAATGGAACCCGGCGTGAGCAGCACAACGGCTACGAGGAGCACTGCGGCAATCGGAATCGAATCGCGAAAGCCTTCCCCGAACAGAAACGGCAGCCACCACAGCATGGACACGCCGAGTGTCAGTGCTGCCAGTGCCGAGAGCGCCGTCGAGATGCGGGCAGAGGAACTGAGACGTTCATCCTCAGACTTGGCCGCTTCGTTGACGAACGAGACATCACGCACCGCGTGGTGAATGATCAACGGCAACTCGCTGATGCTCACCGCCACGACGTAGAGTCCGAGCTGGTAGGTACCGGCGAGCGGCGTCAGCAGTACCTGATCGAGACGCGTCAGGAGCACGCCCGACAGTGAACCGACCCACATTCGGCTGCCGTAGCTGAGGAGCCCGCGCATGCGTGCTTCGGGCGGAACCTCGTGCGCGCGCGGGTCGAGGCTGCGCATGCGCCCGATGTAGACAAAGGCGCCGACCACGGGCATGGCAGCGACCGTGATGGTGGCCACGAGCGGGGTGAGCGTTCCTGTCAGCCAGAACGGGATGAGGACCGCGAGGCGCAGAACCGACGAGATAATGCGTTCCATGGATACGAGCCGCCAGCTGCTCGTGGCCGAGGCAACGCCGCGGAGTATCCCCACGAGAAGGTTCGGCACAATGGCCAGACTGGCGAACACGATCAACAGCTGAACGCTCGGGTCGCCACCACTCAACAAAGGTGGTGAAAAGACGATGGCGGCGGTCGCGAATAGTCCGGCGATGCCCAGAATAAGCATGCCCCGACCCGCTGCGTTTCGCGCCAACGCTGGCTTTTTCGCGATAATCCACGTGACGGCTTCGGGAATTCCAAACGTGGCTATCGTGACGACCAGTGCCAATGGTGCCGTCGCCGCTGCCACAGCACCACGCCCGTCAACCCCCAGGGCCTGCGCCAAGATGGGGCCGGAGAACAGTGCGACGAGCGGGGGAAACGCGTTGCCCAGCAATGCGACCGTCATATTACGCGAAACTGTGCCGGTCCGATTGGGCAGTAGATCGGGCTTGCGTTTCATTGGAGCTGCGGGTGAGGCATCCTCGGGCAAGGCGGTAGCTCCCATTGGCTCAGGGCGTGGATCAAGCTGAAAACGCCACTGTACACGCAGCCTGTCAGCAGAGTGCGACCCCCGATCGGGGGGAATCGCAATGGGAATTCACCCGACTCGGCCTTGATCCCGTGCCCTCATGGTCCTACTGTTATGCCGATGCGGTCGCGCGGCAGGAACAATACCCGAATTGTTTCGGGCGCGGCCCGGTGCGGGGCCGAACGACCTACATGCGCGAGACGACACAACAGACCGTGACAAAACAGCGCGCGAGCGCACGCCAGACGCGCGAGCAGCCCGTGCCGCTCGCCGTGAATTCCGGCCGTGATCGGGTGACCTCGACCGAGGCGGTGGTGCCGCGTTCGACCAAAATCCTTGCTGTCATCGTGCTGGTCCTGATCGGTCTGCGACTCGACCTTCCGCTCGGCATCACCGCCGGCTACCTGGCGGCCGCAGCGCTGACTCCGCTCTGGCTGCCTACGTTGGGCCGCTATCGGGGCGCGCTCACCCTCGTGCTGATCGGCTTCGTCGCCGTCGGCTCCGGCATCTGGCTGACCGTACTCGCCGAACCCACCCACGTCATCGCGATGAGCGAACTGGCCGGCAACTCCATCGGGCTGGTTGGCCTGTTGTGCTCCTTCGGCTTTGTGCTCTGGACCCGCAGCGTACTGCCCGACTCGTGGGTGGCCCTGTGGTTTGGGCTCGGCCTGCTCGGGAGCGTAACCACCGACAACGCCCGGTTCTTCGACAATCCCTGGCGCTTCGGATTCTCCTTTGCTCTGACAGTGGTGATCCTCGCCATCGCGCACATTCTTGATCGTCGCTGGTTCGACCTGCTCGCTGTGCTCGGGCTGACAGTCTTGTCAATGGTCACCGATGCGCGCTCGTCCTTCGCGATCCTGCTTCTGACCCTCATTCTCGTGGCTTGGCAGATGCGCCCGACCAGCCGGTTTCGTTACCTGCGCATCAGATCGGGCGCCGGGGTTGTCGTCGCCCTCGGTGTGCTCGCCGTCGTCGTGTACAACCTGGGGCAGGCGGCCATCGTCGCGGGGCTGTTCGGCGAGGCGACGCGGGCCCGCACCATCGACCAGCTCAACACTGCCGGGTCGCTCATTCTGGGCGGGCGACCGGAACTGGCCGCGACGGCCTCGCTGATGGCACACCAGCCATACGGGTTCGGGGCCGGCACGCTGCTGAATCCGACCGATCTGCTCGCGGCGAAGACGGGAATGGCATCGATCAGCTACGACCCCGACAATGGGTACGTCGAAAACTACATGTTCGGCGGCAATATCGAACTGCACTCGGTGCTCGGCGACCTCTGGGCACGGTTCGGCATTCCCGGCGTCCTGCTGGCCGTCGTCATTCTTTTTCTGGTTCTGCGCGGGGTCGGAGCCGCGGTGGCCGCGAACCGGGCCAGTGGAATTCTGCTGTTTCTGGTCGTGAACACCGTGTGGGTGTTCTTCTTCGGCCCGCTGTACACCGCGGCGCGACTGCTCATCCTGGTACTCGCGCTGACTTTGATTCCCAAGGGTCCCGAGCTGCCGAACCCCGACCGTCGCCGGGTGGCAGCACTGTTCCCCTTCGGCAAGTCTCTCAAGACCGTGCCCCGTGACTGACGCCGCCTCGTTCGTCATTCGCGGCACGCTACGCGAAGCCTGGATCGACGTGGCAAAGGGCATCGCGATCACCCTGGTTGTGCTCTATCACTCGGTCATGTATCTCGACCGGGTCGGTCTGGCCGGCGCCCTGGCGCCGCTCAACCCGCTGCTCGACACCTTCTGTATGCCCCTGTTCTTCTTCATGTCCGGACTCCTCGCGGCCCAGGCCATTCGCTTGCCCTTCTGGCAGCTGTTTCGTAAGCGAATGTCCCTGCTGCTGTATCTCTACACGGCCTGGGTTGCCGCCCAGACCCTGTTCCTGCTGGCCCTGCCGCCGATCAGCCCCGACGGGCCCAATGCCAGGTGGACCGACCTGGTTGCCCTGTTCATTCGGCCGAGCTCAAATCTCTGGTTTATCTACGCCCTGCCCATCTTCCTCACCGTGGCCTGGCTGACTCGGCGCTGGCATCCGCTCATTGCCGTGTCCGTAACGGGAGCGCTCGCCGTGCTGTTCGGCTCGCAGGTTCTGCACACGGGTACGCCGTGGGACAAGATGGGCCGTTACCTCGTCTTCTTCCTGGCGGCGATCTGGCTGGGCCCGCGCGTGCGACGCCTGATTCCGCGGGTGCGGTGGTGGCACATGGCCGTGCTCTGTGGCTTGTATGCCGGCGTTGTGCTCCTCATGGTGAAACTGTCATTGACGCGGGTACCGTTCGTGCTCCTCGCCGTGAGCGTGCTGGCAGTGCTGGTGGGCATCAGCGTGGCCGTCGTGCTGTCGCGCGCACCGATGTTTGATTTCATGCGGGTGCTGGGTAGTCGCACGTTGCCCATCTATCTGGTGCATACCTTTCCCATGGCGGCGCTCGCGGCGATCGTCATGGCCGGCGGCGTGACGTTACCGACGCATGCAGCAACGGCGGTTCCGCTGCTGCTGTGCGGCGCGGCAATCGTGCTGGCTCTGGCCGTCTACCGCCGATTTGCGGCCGTGCCGGGAGTGTTTACCGTGCCCATCGCCTCTTGGGCAGCGCAGCCGCGCAAGGCCGTGCGGGAGCAAACCGAAGCATCCGCTTGATTGTGCCCGATGTTTGCGGCAGTTACGGGAACAACACGAAAAGAACGGGTTTCTCGGCCGAGAAACCCGTTCTTTGGTGCATTGGCTGCTCGCCTACGGTTAGGGGGTGCTCGTGCGAGGTTGCCGAAGACCGGCCGCATCGGGGCGCGTGAGAACGTCGAGCGCCCGACGCAAGATCGTGCTGGAGGTATTGACCGTGTAGGGGAAGTACACGACCTCAACGCCGACAGCAGCGAACTCGTTCTCGAGGTGTACCCCGCGGGGGGTGCCTCGCCAGTCGTCGCCCTTGAAGAACACGTCAAAGCGGAGGTCACGCCACGTGTCGAGCTTGTCCTCGACGACTTCGGCGACGGCCTCGTCCACGAAGGAGATGTGTCGAACAATCTCCAGACGTTCGACCAGTGGCACGACGGGGGTGATGCCCTTGGTGAATTGGAGCATTTCGTCGGATACAACGCCGGCGATCAGGTAGTCACACTGACTTTTGGCGTGCTTGAGAATATTGAGGTGTCCAACGTGGAAAAGGTCGAATCCGCCAGCCGCGTAGCCGATGCGCAGCCCGTTCTGCCGGGCAGCAAGGAGCACGGGGGACTCGTCGCCAGCGGGCTTCAGCGGGTTCGCGCGGTGAGGTTTCGTTTCTGGAGGAATCGCTGTGGTCGGGTGCGGGGTGGTCGGGTGCTGGGGGGTCACAGAAGGCTCAGATTTCTCTCAGGCTGCAGCGCGAGCTTCAACAGGATTCGGGCAAGGGAGGCAGTGAGGAATCCTAACCTTTATCCTTCGGCCTGACTAGGGGTGAGAACTGAGCGGATGCCGTTCCGCCGGCGCACGCCCCGACGGACCAACGACGGTCGGGCCTGCAGTTTTTCGCGGCATAAGCCCAAAATTTGTGAAGTCAAGTATAATTCCGGCACCACGGGGCCGCCCGAAGGCCGCCGTCCGAGTTGAAGTTGAGGTTTTCTTATGGCGCGGAGCGTGCGGTCTCCGATAGTGGCAATGATCGCGACAGCAGCTTTGGTGGCGACGATTTTTTTTGGTACCGGCAGCGCGCAAGCGGACACGGCACCGCCAAATTCTTCCACCCCCAAAACTGTCGCGGCCGATGCGTTGCCGACCGCCCAAATCAACGGGGTGGTGTGGACCCAGACGATCGTCGGAAACACCGTTTACGTTGGTGGCCAGTTCACTCGCGCACGCCCCGCTGGAGCTTCGGCCGGAACGAGCGAGGTGACGCGCAACAATCTCATGGCGTACAACCTGTCGACTGGTGTCATGACGTCATTCAACCCCAACCTCAATGGCGCAGTGCGGGCGATTACCGCCTCGCCAGACGGATCTCGCATCTACGTGGGTGGAGCCTTCACGACCGTCGGGTCCCTGACGCGAACTCGGTTGGCGTCCTTCAGCACGGCCACCGGGGCGCTCGATTCCAGCTGGAAACCCACCGCGAACAACACCGTCAGAGCGCTTGGCGCGTTTGGGAGCACCGTCTTCGCGGGCGGGAGCTTCACCTCGGCCAACTCTCAGGGGCGACAGCGGATCGCGTCGTTCACCGGTTCCACCGGATCGCTCGGTACCTGGAAGGGCACGGTGCCCGACGGGGCCGTGAACGCACTAACAGTTTCCCCGACCGGCGACCGGGTCGTCATCGGCGGTTCGTTCACCTCCTACAACGGCGCGACGACTCCCGGCTATGGAATGGCGGCGACGAATTCCAGCTCGGGCGCCGGAATGACCTGGAACATCGGCAAGCTCATCAAGAATGCTGGCCCTAACGGTTCTATTCTGTCGCTCACCTCGGATTCCGGCGGCGTCTACGGCACCGGGTACGACTATGGCCCCGGCGCCATGTTCGAGGGAACGTTCCGGGCCAGCTGGAGCAGCGGCAATACCGTCTGGATCGAGGACTGCCATGGTGACACCTACTCGGCCGTTCCGGTCGGCGACGTCGTGTACACGACCGCGCACGCTCACTTTTGTGGAAACATCGGCGGGTTCTCGGAAACCAGTCCGCGAACCTTTCATCGGACTCTGGCCTTTACGAAAAATGCAACAGGCACTATCACCCGGAACCGCACGGGTGGTAGCTACTTCAACTTTGAGGGGCGCCCCCGGCCATCGCTGCTGACCTTCTACCCCGACATTAATGCCGGCAACTTTACCGGTCAAAGTCAGGGGCCGTGGAACGTGGCCGCCAACTCCCAATACGTGCTCTACGGCGGCGAGTTCACGCTCGTCAACAATAAGAGGCAGCAGGGACTTGTGCGCTTTGCGGTGTCGTCCATCGCGCCCGACAAAGAAGGGCCACGGGTGACCGGTGCCAGCTTCACGCCAACGCTCACCACGCCAAGCGCCGGAACGGTCACGGTCACCTGGACGTCGAACTACGACCGCGACAACGAATTGCTTACCTATCGGGTCTTGCGAAACGGCGCTGTCGTGCGCACGCAAACGGGGCTGTCCGTTGACTGGAGCCGTCCCACGATTAGCTGGACAGACACCGGCCGTACGCCCGGAACGACGTACTCGTACCAAATTCGGGTGAGTGACCCGTTCGGCAATACCGTCACCGGTGATGCCGTCAGTGTGAGAGTTGCCAGCGCCGCTACCCTCACGCAGACACCGGACCCGACTGCGTCCACTGAACCGAAAGTCGCTCCCGACGTGAATCTATTGCCGGCACCCGAGGTCGCTCCCGACTCACAGGTGCTGCCGGAGCCGAAGGTGGTGCCTGAGCCTGAAGCGGTTCCCGACCCGGACGTCGTGCCGGAGCCCGAAGCGGTTCCCGTCCCGGACGTCGTGCCTGAGTCCGCAGAGGTTCCCGACCTGAACGTGCTGCCTACGCCGAAGGGACAGGGTTAGCCGATCAGGAATGGCGTTAGCGGACCGTGCGGCGGGCTGGCCGGGCAACGGCCCGGCTGAGAACCTGGGTCAGCGATATCAGACGGCGTTCCTTCGTAAAGTGCAGGTTGACCGTCGACGGTTGGGGCAATGCTTCCCGAGCTCGGACGGACCGCTCCAGAGTGAGGAGCGCCGAGGAAATATCAGCCAGGGGTGTGCCGGTGCGTGCCACGCCAATGCCGCCGACAATGGGCAACACCTCGCCGGGCCCACCGTCGGCGAATCCCGCAGCCCGAACCCCCGCTCGCCATGCTTCAACGGGAACGAGGCCAAACGACTCGGGCATGGAGGGAAAGCAGGCAACAGCGTCAATCTCGCTCGCGATGGATTCCAAGGATTTTGCCTCGCCGCGGTACTCGATCCGGGGGTCGCCCTCGATCAGGTGCAACACCGCGTCGAGAGCGGACTCCTGACCGGGAAATGGCGCACCGAACAGAAGAAGTCGCCAGGAAGGTCCGGTTGTCGGACGGTGGGGGCTCACCGCCGGCCACAGGGACTGGAGCGCTTGAGCCACCTCGAGGTGTCCCCGGCGACCATTGACGCGGCCGATGACGGCGAGGGTGAACGGGTCGTGGAGCGTCGGTGCTCTGACGAACGTGACCGGGTCGAACACGGGCGACGTCACGGTCAGCCGCATGCGGGCGACCCCGTTGTGCTCCAGCCACGCTGCCGTGGCTTCGCTGCAGGCGCAGATCGGAAAGCGGCCGGGGGCCAGGAGTACCCGGACCAGGAGGTTTCCCAAGCGGCTGGGGAGAAGCTCGTGCACCGATAGGTAAAAACTCTTGCGTTTCAGGCGCAGGAGTGGAATGTACGCGGCGAGGGCGAGCGTCCACAAGACCACGACGTCGGCGTGGGTAATTTCTGGTCGAAGACGAATCGGATGCAGGAGGTCTGAGATCTTGCTGAGCCTCAGGACCGACAGCCCCGGGTCAACGATGACGGTCGCAGAGAGTCCGGACTGAGCCAGCTCGTCTGCCAGTGGTCCGGCATTTGGCACGATGACGGCCACAGTGTGGCCGAGGCTGAGGAGGCAGGAGATTTCCTGAATGAGCACGCGAGAGGCCCCGTAGGCGTCATTGTTCCCGTGCAGGATTGCGATGCGCATGTGTGGGCCTCATCAGTGGTCGGCAGCTTTCACACACTGTACAGGGTGGGCGTGTACCCCCAAAGTGGGCGCAGGTGCCCCCTTGGAAAGAAACCCCACGCGTGTATTAATGGCCCAACGACGTCTTCACCCGATTCTTTTTTTGAGCGGGTCCTTAGCTTGGAGTTCGACCATGGCCGTGCACCACCCCTCCGATACCGGTCCCGAAATCGCGGGCCGGCGGCGTCTGCTGTGGTGGATCGCCGGAGCCGGACTGCTGGCCATGCTCGTGGTCATCATGCTGGTGGCTAACGTTTGGGCATCCCAACGTGCCGATTCGGCCGCTGTCACCGGGACGCGGTCCGTGACGACCACTTCCCCCGCTCCCTCCCGGTCGCCCGGCCCTTCGCCCAGCCCCGTGCCGGCCGAAACGACGCCGCCCGCCCCGAGAGTTCCCGACCCGAACGCCGGAGTCGGCGTTCCATCGAGCGAGGTCGCTCCGCCACAGGTTCAGGAACCGGTTCCACTGACGGACCCCGCCGTGGCCGTGCCCGGGGTCGTGTTCGGTATCAGCGAGCTCGAGGCGGTCGAGGGTGTGGCGCGGGGACCGGGCGAGATTGCCGGGCCGTCGCTCCGGTTCGCCGTCTCTGTCCGCAACGACACGGCTGCGACCGTGTCGTTGACGTCAACCGTCGTCAACTTCTTTTTTGGGGCTGCCCAGTCTCCGGCCACCGAACTTGCCGCGCCAGGCGGAGTCCCATTTCCTGACGAGGTCGCCGCGGGCCAGGCCGCGCAGGGCGTGTTCGTTTTCACTGTCCCCACTGATGCGCGAGACGAAGTGCAGATCGCCGTCGACTACTCGGCTGGCGTGCCGATCGTGCTCTTTGAGGGCGCGGCACCGCACTGACCAGGCCGTGCAAATGGCTACCCCCCCCATAGAGGGTATTTCGTGCTGAGAAAATCTCACTAGACTCCGTTGAATGCGACGGCCACCCGACGGCCCCGCTCCTCCTCCGAGTAAGGAAACATCGTGGGATCTCTCTACGCGTCTCGACTGAACCTCGCAGGTCTGATTTCGGTTCGTAATCGGCCAGCACGCGCCGGTGTTTTCGGATTGCTGACCGCTGTCGCGGTCGTCGCCGCCGTTCTCACGGTTCCACTTCAGGCCGTAGCCGACACCGCTCCTACCGATCCGGCGACGCCGGTGACGATGGCCGCGGATTCCCTGCCCACCGCGCAGATCAACGGTGTGGTGTGGACCCAGCTGATCGTTGGCAACACAGTCTATGTGGGGGGTGAATTCACCAGAGCCCGCCCGGCCGGCTCCGGCGTTGGGGTGAATGAGGTGGTGCGCACCAATCTGCTCGCCTACAACCTGACGACCGGTGTGCTGATCCCGACGTTCAGCCCAAACCCCAACGGTGCGGTTCGAGCACTCGTCGCCTCCGCAGACGGCAGCAGAATCTATGCCGGCGGCTCGTTCACCTCCGTGAGCGGAGCTAATCGGTACCGTCTGGCGGCCTTTGACACCGGCACGGGCGCGCTCGTCGCCTCGTTTGCCCCAGTCCTGAACGCTCAGGTCAAAGCGCTCGGATTTTCGGGTGGCACGTTGTTCGCTGGCGGGGTCTTTAGCACTGCCGGTGGTCAGCCGCGCCCTCAGATTGCGTCCTTTGACGCCTCCAACGGTGCGTTGAAGGCCTGGTCAGGAACCCCGACCGGCGGCGCCGTCAACGCCCTCACCGTCTCGCCCGATGGTGCCAAGGTCATTATCGGCGGCGCCTTCACCTCGTACAACGGCGCCAGCACCCCCGGCTACGGGATGGCGGCCCTCGACGCCGTCACCGGCGCCTCCCTGCCCTGGGCGGTCAACTCGCTACTCCGTAACGGAGGGATCAACGGCGGGATCACGAGCCTGACCTCCTCGCCCGATGGTGTCTTCGGCACTGGATACGACTATGGCGCTGGCGCCAACTTCGAGGGCACCTTCCGCGCCAGCTGGTCGGACGGTTCGATCATCTGGATGGAAGACTGCCACGGTGACACCTACTCCGCGGCCCCGACACAGGATGTCGTCTATACCACCGGTCACGCGCACTACTGCGGCAATATTGGCGGACCGGTCGAGACGGCGCCGCGCTCCTACCACCGCACCCTGTCGTTCACGATGGCCACCACCGGACTCATTACGCCGAACGCCGTGGGCAGCTACGACAACTTCGTCGGCAAACCTCGACCGAGCCTATTGAGCTTTTACCCGGACATCAACACCGGCGTCTACACCGGGCAAGGGCAGGGTCCCTGGAACGTCGTGACCAATGGTCAATACCTCTTGTACGCCGGCGAGTTCACGAATGTCAACAACAAGGGGCAGCAGGGTCTGGCGCGATTCGCCAGCTCCACGACCGCGACCAATAAAGAAGGGCCCCGCTTGGCCAACGCGGCCTTCGTCGCGTCGGCTTTCGTTCCAGACCTGCAATCGCTCTCGACCGGCACGGTGCGCATTGGGTGGAAGTCGGCCTACGACCGTGACAATGAGCGACTCAAGTACGAAGTTCTGCGTGATGGAGTATCGGTCGGCACCGTATTGGGTCTATCCGTCGACTGGTCCCGACCCAGCATGGGCTGGACGGACAGTGGGCTGTCCCCCGGGCAGGCATATTCCTATCAGATCAGGGTGAGCGACCCGTTTGGCAACGTGAAGACCGGAAGTTCGGCATCCGTTACCGTCGCAAGTGCCGGGAGCTACAGCGCGTACGCATCCGTGGTTCGTGCAGACTCGCCGACGTCCTACTGGCCGCTCGGCGAAGCCAGCGGAACGACGGCCTTCGACTGGGCCGCCGCCGCCAATGCGCAAACCAACTCTGGCGTGACCAGGGGCGTCGCGGGTGCCCTCAGCGGCGACGATGGCTCTGCTTCGCGGTTCAGCGGCACTAACGCTGGGTTCGCCGCGTCCAGCGCGTTTGAAACGCCGCGCGGCGACTTCAGCGTTGAGTCCTGGGTCAAGACCACGACCACGCGTGGCGGTAAAATAATCGGCCTCGGCAATAGCGCCACCGCCAACTCCGCCGCCTACGACCGCCACGTTTATATGGACAATACCGGCCGAATCTGGTTCGGAGTCAAGCCGGGTGTTCTCCGCACGCTCAAGACGACGGGGTCCTACAATGATGGACAGTGGCACCACATCGTCGCCACTGTCGGCGCAAACGGTATGTCGCTGTACATCGACGGAGTACTCGCCGCCCAACGCACCGACACGACGTCCGCCGCCCCGATTCAAGGTTATTGGCGCATTGGCGGCGACAACCTGAGCGGCTGGACCAGTCGGCCCCTGAGCGACTACATCGCCGCTGACATTGATGAAGTAGCCGTGTATCCGACCGCACTCGGGGCGGCATCCATCGCGAACCACTACGCCGTGGGCAGCTCCGGACCTCAGGCCAACGTGCCGCCGACTGCGGCATTCAGCTACCAGACGTCGCCGCTTGCCGTTTCGGTGGACGCATCCGCTTCGACGGATGCTGATGGCACCGTTGCAGGATACGCCTGGTCGTGGGGCGACGGGACGAATTCGACTGGCAAAACAGCCACGCACAGCTACACCGTCGACGGCAGTTATCCGGTCTCCCTCACGGTTACCGATGACTATGGCGCAACGGCCGTGACGACGCAGAACGTGCTCGTGCCGGCTGTCGATCCCAATCTTCCCGTGGCAACCGACGCGTTTTCCCGCGTCTTGAGCAGCGGGCTCGGCACAGCCGATAGCGGAGGCGCGTGGACCACGACCGGATCGTCGGGGAACTACTCGGTCAGTGAAGGTGTCGGGCGGTTTAAAGCCGCGGCCGGGGCCACGGTCAACGGATATCTGTCGGGCGTGTCCGTGGCTGACAGTGACGTGAGTGTGACGATGGCACTTCAGCAGGCGGCCACCGGCTCGGGAGCGTACTCGTCGGTTATCGGCCGACGAGTTGGCACCGATGATTACCGGGCCAGGGTCAAGTTCCTGGCTACGGGTGTTGTGCAGCTGCAACTCCTGCACGGTGCAACGACCTTAACGGTGCAAAACATCGCCGGGCTGACCTACACGACAGGAACCCAGCTTCGGGTCCGGCTGCAGGTTTTCGGCACCGGGCCGACGACCATTCGGGCTAAAGTCTGGAGCGTCGGCGGCACCGAGCCGTCGGCCTGGCAGCTCAGTACGACGGATGCCACGCCCGCCATGCAGGCGTCGGGCTCGGTCGGACTGGCCCTCTACCTCGGGTCAACGGCTACCGTGACTCCGGTCACCACGGCCTTCGACGATTTCGTCGCCCTGCGCGTCAATTGACCGATGCCGGTAGAGGCCGATCAGCGTGACTGATCGGAGGTGAGCAGCGCCGCTGCTTGTGCAGGATTTGTGATGGCGAAATGCCAAAGAGGGGGAATCGTGACCAAAGAATATCCGGGTGGTAAGGCCAGCGTCGTGATCGCGGTCCTCACCTATTGTCGAGCCCATGACCTGGTGGAGTTGCTGCCAGAGCTCCTTGACCAGGCCGCCACGGTTTCTCGGTCGATCGAGATTCTCGTCGTGGACAACGATCCGCACGGCGGTGCACGTGACCAGGTGGCTGCGGTCGCCGCTTCGAGTGGCTCCGTGCCGGTGCGGTACGTGCATGAACCGATTCCTGGGATCGCGGCCGGTCGCAATCGGGCCTTGACGGAAGCAGATCATGCCCAAGTGCTGATCTTCATCGATGATGATGAGCGGCCCACTGCCCAGTGGCTCATGCAGCTTCTCGACACCTACGCTACTTTTCGCCCGGCCGCCGTGGTCGGTCCGGTGCTCTCGCGATACGACACGGAGCCTGAACCGTGGATTCGGGCCGGCGGCTTCTTTGAGCGCCGCCGATTCGCCACGGGGACGCCTGTTTCGCTCGCCGCCACCAACAATCTGCTCCTTGACCTCGTTCAGGTGCGCCGCCTCGGCCTGCAGTTCGACGAACGGTTCGGCATCTCCGGCGGTTCGGATTCGCTGTTCACCCGGCAGCTGCATCGCCTCGGCGGGCAAATGATCTGGTGCGATGAGGCCATTGTCATCGACGTGGTCCCAGCCAGCCGGCTCACCCGAGAATGGGTGCTGCAGCGCGCTTTCCGCATGGGCAATACCTGGAGTCGAATCAATCTCGACGACACCGCGCACGGCGAGCGGATGCTCGTGCGAGCCACCATGGTCGCCCGCGGCGCCGCGCGGGTGCTGGGCGGCCTTGCCCGCTACCTGACCGGATTGATCATCGGACAATTGCCCCATCGGGCCCGGGGGCTGCGCACCGCCGCCCGCGGTGCCGGCATGCTGAGCGGCTCCGTGGGGTCGATTTATCACGAGTACAAGCGCTAGCCCAGCACCAATGCCCTGTATGGGGGGCATTGGTAACTGACGAAGACTCAATATACTGCGAACTAGTGCGGTGGCTATTCGAAGGCTACGGTCCAAACCCTAAGTGAGGCCTTCTGGTGGCTGCTCCTTTGCTCATCCCTTCGCGCCGTCTTGTCGCTCCAGCGCCCAGCGGGACCCCGCGCCTGGCCCACCTGGCACGGGCGGGCTGGCTCGCTCTGGCGACGGCGGTCGCCGTGATCGCCGGAGTTCTGAGCGTCCCAGCGATGGCGCTGGCGGATTCCGCACCGGTCGATGTCGGCACTCCGGCCACGGTCGCCGCGGATTCGCTGCCGACGACACAGATCAACGGTGTCGTTTGGACTCAGCTGATCGTGGGGAACACGGTGTACGTGGGAGGGGAATTCACCAGGGCTCGCCCGGCCGGCTCGGCCCGAGGTGCCAACGAGGTGGTGCGCAACAACCTGCTCGCCTACAACCTCACCACCGGACAACTCCTTTCCTCGTTCAACCCCAACGTCAACGGAGCCGTTCGTGCTCTGGTCGCCTCGGCCGACGGTACCCGGGTCTACGCCGGCGGGTCCTTCACCAAGGTCGGTTCGGACACTCGGTACCGCCTGGCGGCCTTTGACACCGGTACGGGCGCCCTGGTCTCCACCTGGAAGCCGGTCGTGAACGCCTCCGTCAAGGCGCTGGGATTCTTCGGCGACACGGTCTATGCCGGAGGAACCTTTTCCACCGCCGGGGGACAGGCTCGCACCATGACGGCCTCATTCGCTGCGTCCAACGGTGCACTCGGCACCTGGACCGGTACGCCGGCCGGCGGCGGGGTCAACGCACTGACCATCTCGCCTGACGGGGGCCGAGTCGTCATCGGCGGCGCGTTCACCTCGTACAACGGCAGCTCCAACCCCGGCTATGGCATGGCCGCAACGGATGCCGCCACCGGCGCGTCCCTTCCATGGAAGATCAACTCGATCATTCGTAACGGCGGCAAGGACGCCGCCATCTTGAGCCTGACCTCGTCGGATCAGGGCGTGATCGGAACCGGTTATGTCTTCGGAACCGGCGGAACTCTCGAGGGTGCGTTTCGCGCCAGCTGGGACGAGGGCGCGCTGATCTGGGTCGAGGACTGCCACGGCGATACCTACTCTGCCGTGCCAGTGGGCGACGTCGTCTACACCACCTCGCACGCTCACTTTTGTGGCAACATCGCCGGCCCGCCGCAGACCGACCCGTGGACCTTCCACCGCACCCTGACATTCACGTCGGAGGCGAAGGGAATCATCACCAGAAACCGCACGGGCGGCTCGTATTACAACTTTGAGGGAACGCCCCGGCCCGACCTGCTGACCTTCTACCCCGACATCAATTCGGGCACGTACACCGGTCAGGGGCAGGGACCATGGAACATCACCGCGAATGAGGACTACCTGCTCTATGGCGGCGAGTTCACGATCGTCAACAACAAGGGGCAGCAGGGGCTTGCGCGGTTCGCGGCTCGGACCATCGCCCCGAATAAAGAAGGCCCGCGGGTCACAAATACCTCCTTCGTGGCCGCAGACTTCGTGCCGTCCGTCGCGTCCTTCGTGCCGGGAGGCACCCGGCTGAGCTGGATGAGCGCCTACGACCGTGACAACGAAAACCTCAGCTACGAAGTGCTCCGGGACGGTGTGAGCGTCGCGACCATCCTGGCCGACTCCACCGATTGGGACCGGCCGATGCTCAGTTGGAGCGACACCGGGCTGACACCGGGACAAAGCTACGACTATCGAATCCGCGTGACCGACCCATTCGGCAACAGTCGCACCGGTGCCGTGGCCTCGGTCACGGTTGCCGAGGGCGCGGGGTTGAGTGACTACGCGGCATCCGTTTTGGGTGACTCACCGCGGTCTTACTGGCCACTGGGTGAGCCGGAGGGCACAACGGCCTTCGACTGGACCGGCGGAGCCGATCTGGCAGTGCGGTCGGGCGTGACCAGAGATGTCTCAGGCGCCATTGCTGAGCAGGCCGCCTCTCGCTTTGACGGAACGGCAAACGGGCTGGCCTCGACCGCAAGGGCGGAAGAATCGTCGAACAACTTCAGTGTCGAGGCGTGGGTGAAAACCACAACCACCCAAGGCGGTAAAATCGTTGGATTTGGTGACAAGGCCACCGGCAGCTCGGCCGGGTACGACCGCCACGTCTATATGGACAACGGCGGCAAGATCTGGTTCGGCGCCTACCCCAGCGCGCTTCGCACCATTAATACGAGTGACAGCTATAACGATGGGCAATGGCATCACATTGTGGCCAGCCTCAGCCCGGCGGGCATGACGCTGTACATCGACGGCACGCGCGCGGCCCATCGCTCCGACGTGACGACCGGGCAGGTCTACCAGGGATTCTGGCGAATCGGCGGAGATACCCTCAGCAGCTGGACCAGCCAGCCGACGAGCGGGTACATTGCGGCCGATATCGACGAGGTCGCGCTGTACAGCGGCCCGCTGAGCCGTCAGCAGGTGCTCGACCACTACGTCGCATCCGGCCGCACCTCACCGGTACCGGCCGCCCCCGCCGATGCCTACGGTGCCGCCGTGTACGGTGCCGAACCCGACCTGTACTGGCGGCTCGGCGAAGCTGCCGGAACGAGCGCCCTCGATGCCGGCCAGTTGGGCAATTCCGGAACGTACTCCGGAGCCGTCACGAAGGGTGCGGACGCACTGATCGCCGGGGCGAGCAATACCGCCGCCACCTTCAACGGCGGAACGGTCAGCAGCAACACGCAATTCGTGAATCCGACGACGTACTCGCTCGAGGCCTGGTTCAACACGACCACGACGCAGGGCGGAAAAATCATCGGCTTCGGCAACCGCCAGACCGGGCTGTCGACCAACTATGACCGTCACGTCTACCTGCAGGATGATGGGCGTCTCGTCTTCGGAACCTGGACCGGCAAAGCAAACACGGTCACCTCAGCCGCGTCCTACAACGATGGCGTGAGTCACCACGTGGTCGCCGTGCAGTCTCCCGCCGGCATGCAGCTCTACGTCGACGGCGCACTGGTGGGCACGAATCCGCAACCGGCGGCGCAGGCCTACTCGGGATACTGGCGCATTGGCAGCGACCCCACCTGGGGCTCGAGCAGCCCGGCGCTCGCTGGTACCCTCGACGAGGTTGCGGTTTATTCCACCGCCCTGGCGCCAGGGGTCATCGGCCAGCACTTCACGCTCGGATCGGGAGGAAGCACGGCCAACCTGCCACCGACAGCAGCCTTCGTCTCCTCGGTCGACGACCTGGCCCTGCAGGTTGACGCGGCGTCGTCGTCGGATTCCGACGGACAGATTGCGAGCCATGCGTGGACGTTCGGCGATGGCGCCACCGGCACCGCCGTCCAGACGAGCCACACGTATGCCGAGTCGGGAATGTACGAGGTCACCTTGACCGTGACCGACGATGCCGGGGCCACCTCGGCCGTCACCGAGTCGGTCACGGTCACCGCCGCCCCGCCGCCAGCCCCGGAGAATGCGCCTCCGGTTGCGGCCTTCACGGCGACGGCCACCGATCTTGCGGTCGCTGTCGACGGCGTCGGTTCGACTGACGCGGACGGCACGATCACGGGCTACACCTGGGCCTGGGGAGACGCCGCGACCGAATCTGCCGCCGTGGCAAAGGCAACCCACGGCTACGCGGGAGCCGGCACCTATGAAATCGTGCTCACCGTCACCGACGATGCCGGTGCAACGGCGAGCGCTTCCCGCAGCGTTGTGGTCACCGACCCGGCGCCAGCGCCGGCGACGGCGTTCGCAGCGGATGCCTTCAGCCGAGCCATGAGCACCGGCTTCGGCGCAGCGGACCTCGGCGGGTCATGGACCACGACCGGATCAGCAGCAAACTACTCGGTCGGTGACGGCGTGGCCACACTCCGTGCCGTGCCAGGCAGGATGCTCAACGGCTATTTGAGCACGGTGTCATCCACTGAAACCGATCTGACCGTGACAACGGGCGTGCAGCAGGCAGTGACTGGCGGCGGCGTCTACCTCACGGCGATCGGGCGTCGGGTTGGTACGGACGACTATCGGGCCCGAGTTAAGCTGTTGGCCTCCGGGGCGGTGCAGGTGCAGATCCTGCATTATGCGACGAGTCTCAAGTCCTTGACCATCCCCGGCCTCAGCTACGCGGCGGGCGATCAGCTGCAGCTGCGGGTGCAAGTCACCGGCACCGTACCGACCACGCTCAAGGCGATGGCGTGGAAGCTCGGTGAGCCTGCCCCTGATACCTGGCAGGTCAGTGCGACGGATTCAACGGCCGCCCTGCAGCAGGCAGGTTCGATCGGGGTGGCGTTCTACGTCAGTGGCTCGGCCACAGTGAGCCCGATGACGGCGACCTTCGATGACCTGATCGCTGTGACGCCCCAGTAATTTGTCCAGGCAAGGCGCTATTTCGATGACAGACATTGAGCAGGAAAGGGACCGCGCCGGATGCGGATCGTAACCACACGGGCGAGGTTGTACCGAACCCTGCGCAGCGCTTATCTTGAGCGTGCCCATGTGTTGCCGGAGGCGACCATTCTCTATCGGGCGAAACGATACGACTTTCACGAATCTCTGGTGGAGGGGCTCACCGTCGTGCAGGCCGGTCCGGTGCGCGCCGCCTGGCTACTGGCTCGGTCGAAGGTGACCACCCTCGAAATCAACGAACCGCTTATGCTCTCAAGCGTGTGGGGCAGTGCACTGGCCATCAGTGGCCTGCGAGCGCGGTCGCTGCTCGGTGGCCCGCGCGCGACGATCGTCAGCTACGCCATGGAAAACTCAAATCCTCTGGTCCGCCCGGTCGGCGAGGAGGGTCGACTGCGGCGCTTCGCCAACAGCCGCCTGTCGCGGTTTGTCTGGCGGCACACCGATCGCATCGCCTTCGGCACGGATGCCGCGAGAATTACCTACGGCAGCGCCCTGCGTCGGCCGTCGGCCGGAACCACGAGCACCGTCATCCCGGCTTTGCCCGCCCCGTGTGCGTGCCCGGTCGATTCCGGCCCTGGCGGGCCGCGCGTTGTTTTTCTCGGAGCCCTCGTGGCACGAAAGGGCTTTCCTGAACTGCTTGCGGCCTGGCCGAGCGTCACCGCTCTCATTCCCGCAGCGCGGCTGACCATCATCGGCAAGGGGGCCCTCGAAGACCGGGCCCGTCAAGCGGCCGAGCAGGACCCGACGATTGAGGTCATCATCGACCCGCCGCGCAGTGAAATTCACGCTCACCTGCGGCGCGCGAGAGTGCTCGCCCTGCCGTCTCAGCCAACGGCAACGTGGCGCGAGCAAATTGGCCTGCCCATAGTTGAGGGACTGGCCCACGGGTGCAATATCGTCACAACGTCGGAGACTGGCCTCGCGGACTGGCTCACCGAGCACGGCCACGACGTCGTCGCCCCCGGGGCGGGGGTTCCGGCGCTGGCGAACGCGGTCCTGCACGCCCTGCAGAAGCGGGTAGGAACTGGCATGGCCGACCTGCCGGCGGTCGACGGGCGCCTGGCCGCCGACGCCTGGATGTTCGTCGGGGCGCGCTAGAAGAAGCTAGCTCGGTGGGTGGGCGCTCAGCGCGCACGAGCGGCGCGAGCGGCGCACTCGTACGCCTCCAGGTGCCCGGCCACGCCGGTCTCCCAGGTGCGGGCCGAAAGATCAGGGCGGGCCGTGTGGCGCGAGAACCGAGCGGCGGCGAGCGCGTCGGTGAGGTCCCCGGGCGAGAGTGTGTCGGGGTAGACCAACACCCAGTCGCCGCCCACCTCGTTCGCCAGCGCCTCGGTGACAGCGTTCCGCGGCACCAAAACGGGGCGGCCGAGAGACAAGGCCAACAGCGCGGCGCCAGAATTGTGCATCTCCTGGTAGGGGAGGACGACCAGCTCGGCCTCGCCGATCTCGTGGGCGAGCGTCTCGTCGCTCGCGTAGCCCAGGCTGAATTCGATGCGTGGGTCTCCAGCCGCAAGAGCCACCAGCGCTCGGGCCAGCTCTGGCGTGTGAGGCTGGCCGACGATCCGCAGCGTTGCGGACGATTCCGCAGCATCCGTTATCGCCGTGAAGGACTCGATCAGTGTATCGATGCCCTTATAGGGGCGGATCAGACCGAAATAGAGCAGGCGACCGGGCACTGTCGCGGGGCGGGCCTGCCCGGCATACCACTCGCGGTAATCGCCGTGTGCAATCGTGCGTTCGAGCGCGCCCGCCGGAAGCGGAGTGAACGCGTTGAGCCGGATCCACAGGGTGGTGTGGCGGTCGAACGCTTGCAGCAGGCGCCGCTCGGTCGGTGACTTCTCTTCGTGGCTGCGCAGGTTATGCAGCGTACGAACCACGGCCGTGTGGCGCAGACGCAGCCGCGTCAGCAGAAGTTCGAACAGCAGGCGCCGAGCCAGAGCGCGCGCCGGGGTGCGCCCCTGCAGCAGAATCTCCGGCCAGTGCACGTGGAACACGTCGTATGGTGCCGTCAACGCACGCCACCAGGAGAATCCGTCAACCTGCACGTGCTCCCGCAGCCCCCGGTCGAGTTGAACGAGGTAGGGGTTGGTCGTGGCGCGGCCCTCCGGAAACGACTGGAGGATGCGCACTACTTGGTCCGCGCCGATTCCGAGTCTCGGCGGCCGGAGTCATCGAACGCGGCTTTGGGCGCTCGGGTGGCCGTGACCCGGTTGACCGGTCCAGTCATTGGTGCGGACACTCCCTTCACGGGTGCGAGCGGTCCGTAGTAGACCTCGGCGCGATGTTCGCGCACCTGGTTCAGTACGATGCCGAGAATGCGGGCGTTGACCGCTTCGAGGGACTCGAGGGTGGTCGTGAGCTGCTGACGGGTGGTCGTTTTGTAGCGAGCCACAACGATGGCACCGTCGGTGAGGTGAGATAGCCCGAGGGCGTCGGTCGCCGGAAGCAGCGGAGGGGAGTCGACGACGATGAAGTCATAGTCTTCGAGCAGGCGCTTCATCAGCGTTTTCATCGCGGCCGAACCGAGCAGTCGCCCGGGGTTAGGCGGGACGGCGCCGGACGGCAGTACATCGAGCCCATCGGACCAACGCACGATGGCATCTTCGGGTCCGACGTCGCCGAGCAAAATTGTGGTGAGGCCGACGTCGCCCTCGAGGTCACACAGCTCGGCGATAGACGGGCGTCGCAGGTCGGCGTCGATCAGCAGCACCTTCGCGGAGCGCTCGGCCATGGCCAGCGCAAGGTTGATGGCGGTCGTGGATTTTCCGTCGCGAGCGACGGCGGAGGTGACGACTGTACTGCGCGGCGGGCTGTCAACGTCGATGAATTCGAGATTGGCGCGCACCCGGCGGTAGGCCTCGGCCAGCGCGCTGTGGGGCATGACCCGCATGGCCAGGCCCGCGGGGTCGGAGCGCCGCTTACGCCCGACCATGCCGAGCAGCGGGTCCGATGAGACCCGGTCGAGGTCCTTCTGCGTGCTCACCCGGGTATCGAGAACCTCCCGGGCCAGGGCATAGAGCACGCCGACCATGAGGCCGAGCAGCAGGCCGGTGAGCACGATGAGCCTGGTATTGGGCGAAAACGGTGCACCGGGGAGTTGCGCGGGCGACACGGTCTTCACCGAGATCGACGGCAAATTGTCGGGGCCCTTGGGCGCCAGGCTCTCGACCGTCGTGGCGAGCGACAGCGAAACGGCGTCGGCCAGCTCGACGGCCTGCTCCGCTGACGTGCTGGTGGAGGTGATATTGATGAATACGGTATTGAGCGGCGTGACGGCGGACACCTGGGCGGCGAGGCTCTGGGTGGTCGTATCCAGTCCCAATCGGGTGATCACCGGGCCGAGAACGGTCGGCGTCGTCGCGAGCTGCGCATAGGACTGTACGAGATTCTGCGTGAAGGTGGAGGTCTGCAGGAGTTCGCTGGTGGTCTCACCGCGATCGCTCGTGACGAAAACACTGTTGGTGGCCTGGAACTGCGGGGGCAGGCTCGCCGCATATCCCCACGCTGCCGCACCGCCGAGCAGCCCGACAATAAGGATGATCAGCCATCGCCGAGTGATGGTTCTCAAATAGTCGATCGGTTCCACAGCATTCTCCGTTCAGTTGCGCCCACACTACAATCAAGCTGATCAAAACTCACATTCGTCAGGCCGCAGCACATCCCCCAGTAGGAGGTACGTCGCCGAATACTTCAGGGGCGCTGGAATACTCGGTCCGGATACAAACGGATGCCCAGCTACGGCTGGGTCGCTCCGACGCAGCCCAGCGCGGTCATGTCCCGAAACCACTTGGCCAAAGCGAGCGCCAGATACAGTGCGTTGGCGACAAAGAGCACGGCGTACACCCCGAAGAACAGCGGGGGAGCGCCGAGCAGCACAAACGCGAGGCAGAGCACACCGTAATCGGTCGGCACCCCCAGGAGCGAGCGCAGCACCGTGCGGCGAGCGGTCGATGGTGGAGCCAGGGGAGCATGCTTGGCCTTGAGCAGGTCGTTCAGGATCATCGCGAAGAACGATACGGCCGCCACCGCGGTGAACCCGATCGGAACCAGCAGCAAGGCCGGATCAGTGAGGGCAAAATGCGTGAACGCGGTGATCAGCACGGCCAGGTGGAGCGTGGAGATCTTGATGGCGTCGATGACATGGTCAAGCCATTCGCCGGAGGCTGAGCCACCACCACGCAATCGTGCGACCTGGCCATCGGCCGAGTCGAAGGCGTAGCCGACGGCCAGCAGCAGCCACACGGTGATGCCGAGCAGCCAGCTCGGCTCGCCGATCGCGACCAGCCCGATGGCGCAGAACGTGAAGCCGGCGCTGATCGCCGTCACGTTATTGGGGCTGAGCCCCATCCGATAGGCGCCGGCCGCGATGTAACGGCCGACTCGTCGGTTCACGTAGACCGAGTAGGCCGGTGCACCGCGGGTGGCGGTTTTCTGGGCGGAGGACAACCGGCGCACGGTGTCGAAATAGCCTTCCGTTGGCTGCGCGGTCGGGACTGGCGTGCCGGTCATAGTGTGATTCCCCTGGACGGCGCGGGTGACGGTTGCCGGCTCATGGTCTCGGGCAGGCTCCAGGTCGACTCCTCGGCACGCCCGCTGCTCTGATGGTGCGTGCTGTAGCCAGCGGCCACACGGCGGGCAAGGCCCTCGTAGCTCGCCGTGACACTGTCCCAGTTGTATAACTTCGCCGCCCGCTCCTGCAGCGCGGTTCCGACCTCGGCGGTGCGATCGGGGCTCCGCTCGGAGTCTTCGATCAGGGCGCCGAGCGAGTCCGCCCGGCTGAAGTAGGCACCGTGGGTGCCGAGCACCTCCCGGTTGAAGACGACATCCCAGGCGATGACCTTGGTGCCGGCGCCCATCGCCCGCAGCAGCGAGGGGTTGGTTCCGCCGACGGAATGGCCGTGTAGGTAGGTGTGCGCGTGCGCGTACAACTGGTCGAGCTGGCTCTGGTCCCAGACACTTCCGATCATGCGGATACGCGAATCGGAGGCGGCCAGGTCGGCAATGCGATTGATGTGATCGACCGCGTACGGTGCAGAGCCGACCACCACGAGCGGAAGCAGGGCGCCGCTGGCGCGGTAGCCTTCGACGATCACATCGACATGGTTCTCCGGCTCGAACCGAGCGACAACGAGGTGGTAGCCGCCGGGGCGGAGGCCGAGTTCGGCGAGCCGATCGCACGGGGTGTCCGTAAGAATCTTGGTGCCGTAAGAGATCAGCTCGGTGGGCACGTCGAACTCATCCTGGTAGTAGTCGACGATTCCCTGCGCGTCGGCGATCAGGGCATCCGCTTCACGAACCGCTACCTCTTCGGCCCACCGATAGTAGCGGCGGCCCGTTGGGCCCCACTTGTCGCGCTTCCACTCGAGTCCGTCCACGTGCACAACGCTGGGAATTCCGCGCAGGCGCAACAGGGGGACGAACGGTGCGTTGGCGGCGTTGAAGACGAACGCGACATCGGGGCGGCGACGGGTGGTCGCGTGCAGCACCGAGAGCCCGGTGTGGCTGAGGGTTTCGAGAATCTTGTGCCGCAGGGCCGGCAGCTCAACCAGCGTCATGCCGAGATATTCTTTTGGCGCCGGCTCCACCGTGTGGCGGCAGTACACGGTTACGTCGTGGCCGCGGTCGACCATTCGCCGGCCGATCTCCTCGACGGCCGTTTCAAAACCACCGTAGGTGGCGGGTACTCCGCGGGTGCCGATCATTGCGATGTGCAGGCGTCGTTGGCTGGTGGGCGCAGTGAGTTCGGTCCCCGCGGTCATGTCAATACGCCCCTACAGGTTGGATGACGGTCTTGAAGGTGCGCCAGATGATCATCAGATCGCCGGCCAGCGACCAGTTCTCGACGTAGTACAGGTCGAGCCGTACGCTGTCTTCCCAACTCAGGTTGGAACGCCCGTTGACCTGCCACATGCCGGTCAGACCGGGCTTGATATAAAGGCGTCGGTGCACGTGGGTCTCGTAGCCCTGCACTTCCTCCGGAAGCGGCGGACGGGGGCCGACCAGACTCATTTCACCCACAAAGATGTTCCAGAGCTGGGGCAGCTCGTCGAGCGAGTACTTGCGCAGCACCCGGCCGAACTTGGTGATGCGGGGGTCATTGCGAATCTTGAACAGCACCCCGGCGGCCTCGTTCTGGTCGAGGAGGCCAGCCAGGTCGTCTTCGGCCGTCTCCACCATGGAACGGAACTTGATCATGCGGAAGGTCCGGCCATTGCGGCCGCAACGCTCCTGGTGAAACAGCACAGGGCCGGGGCTGTCGATCTTGATCAGCACAGCGATCACGGCCAGGACGGGCAGCAGAAACACGATGGCGAGTCCGGTCGTCACGATATCCAGGGTGCGTTTGAGGGCATGACGGCCCCCTTCGAACCGGGGGATTTCGACGTGGATCAGCGGGAGGCCGTCAACGGGACGGAAATGGATGCGGGGACCAGCGACATCCGTTAGCCGGCTGGAGAGAACGAGCTCGGCCGACGTGCCCTCGAGGTCCCAGCCGAGGTTGCGGATGTAGGAGCTGCCACCGCTGGGCTGTCCGGCCACGATGACGGTGTCGACGCCCATGGCCGATGCCGCCGCGGCGACATGTTCGAGATCGGACACGATCGGCACCAGGCGGTCGCCAGCGGCTATCTCAGCACTGTCGCTCTCTTCGAGTGCGGCCCCGACGATGTAGTACGCGGCGCCGGACTTGGTGTCGATCTGGCTGACGACATACTCAACGTCCTCCCGGTTTCCCACCACGATGACCCGGGCGAGATAGTGGCCGAACGTGCGCTGGTGCAGCAGCCATTTGCGCCACAACCACCGTTCGAATACCAGGGCGATGACGCCGAGGGGCAGCGCGAGAATGAAAAAGAGGCGCGCGATGTCAACCTGCAAGATGAGAAAGGCGATGGCGAGCATGCCGAAGGTCACGGCGCTCGCATTCACCACCTGTTTGTACTCGTGCGCTCCCACACCCACCACGCGCGAATCGCGGGTATGGAACAGCTCGAGAGCGACGAGCCAGGTCACCACGATCAGCAGGGACACCAGCCAATAATTGGCGCTGAACGATCCGGGAACGGCCGGAATACCGCGCACACCGAACCGAAAGACCAGGGCAACAGCCACGGCCAGCATGATGACGGTGGCATCGGTCAGTCGCAGCTTCGTGCGGTAGCGGCGCGCCCAGATGAGTCCCGACGACGGGGTGTCGAGCGCGATGTCGCGGGTGGCTGACGCGGCCTGGTCGACGAGACGGAGCTTCGGCGCGCGAGGAAGGGAATCGCCTACCGGGAGTGGCGCGGGGGAGTCGGGTTCACTCATGCGTGCTTCCCGGTGTGATCGAGCGCCAGGGCACGGCCAGATAGGGGCAATCGGGTGCGCGGGGCACCGGACTGGCGCAGGTTGCGCTGACGGTGGAGCGACGGGTCGGGGTGTGTGTCACGTTGCATTCCCTGCAGTCGGGTTTACAGGAACAGGTGGTCTTAGCGACAAGGTGACGATGCTGGCACTTGTCTCTCGGTGGAGCGCGGCAGTGAAGCTGATTCTTTCTCAGCAACTTACTGGCAGAGACTACCCCGATTCAAGTCGGCCGCGCTGTAACCTCAACTGGGGGCAGATTCCCCGTGCCGGGTGGGGCCGTCCGTCACGGGCCATGTTTGTGTCGCCACGAACGGCTTGGCGTCTCATTAACGTGCGGTATTGCGGCACACTTGGGCGTTCTCGGCGGCCGCGCACCCGCACGGCGCGGGTCGTAGGCTGATCGGAGCCAACGCATTGCCGGGGAGAATTCACATGACCAAAAGATTTACGAGATTTCCTGTCATTGACGGACACAACGATCTTGCCTGGGCCTGCCGCGCGCATCGTGACTATTCCGTCAGCGGACTCGATTCCGAGCAGGATTCCGGGCGCAGCGCGCTTCAAACGGATGTCCCCAAGTTGCGTCGCGGAGGCGTACACGGCCAGTTCTGGTCGGTTTGGGTGCACACCGATCTGGAGGGGACGGATTCGGTCCAGGCAACCCTCGAGCAGATCGACTTCATTCACCGCCTGATTGCGGCGTATCCCGACGACTTCGAGTGGGCCGTCACGGCCGACGACGTCGAGAGCGCCCAGCTGAATGGAAGAATCGCGTCGCTGCTGGGCGTTGAAGGCGGCAATCAGATCAACAACTCGCTCGCCGTGCTGCGCGAATACGCCCGCCTTGGTGTGCGGTATATGACGCTGACCTGGAATTCCTCGACCGAGTGGGCTGACGCAGCAGTGGGCGATGTGACCCACGACGGAATAAATGATCGAGGTAGAGCAGTCATCGCGGAGATGAACCGCATCGGCATGATGATCGACCTCTCGCACGTCTCGGCCGCGACCATGCAGGACGCGCTCGACGCGACCGAGCTGCCGCTCATCTTCAGCCACTCGTCGTGCTTTGCCCTCAACCCCCACCCGCGGAACGTGCCGGATCAGATTCTCACCCAGCTCAAGGCCAACAATGGTGTGCAGATGATCACCTTCGTGCCCGCGTTCATCTCGGCCGACTATCGACGCTGGGAAGACGAGGGCTCGGCGGGGGACAAGCCGCTCGTGACGGTCGCGCACGTGGCCGACCATGTTGAGCATGCCCGGCGGGTGGCCGGCGTCGACCACATCGGACTCGGCGGCGACTTCGACGGCTGCCCCGACATGCCGGTTGGTCTGGCCGACGTCTCGGGGTACCCGAATCTGTTCGCCGAGTTGTCGCGTCGCGGTTGGAGCGACGCTGACCTGGCCAAACTCGGCTACCAGAACGTGCTGCGCGTGCTGCGCGCGAACGACCCCGCCTATCGCGCGTTTATCGCGTAGCGGCTGCTGCCGGTGAACGGATGCTGCGGCATCCGCTTGTTTCGCGCGGCTGTGCACAGGCGTTGCCCAGTGGGTCTGTCTATGGTCGAGGGAGGTCGAAAAACGCGGCCCCGGACGACGGATCAGTACCCGGCACAAGACAAGACTGGCCGAGGAGTAGCAGTCATGTCGTGGATCGTACTCATTGCGTCCGGAGTGCTGGAAGCTGTCTGGGCGACGGCGCTCGGCAAGTCCGAGGGCTTCAGCAAGTTGTGGCCGACGATTATCTTCGGCGGTGCGCTCGCACTCAGCATGGGCGGTCTGGCCTGGGCGATGCGGGAGATTCCGATCGGAACGGCCTACGCCGTCTGGGTCGGCATCGGAGCGGCCCTCACCGTGGTCTGGGCCATGATCAGCGGCGATGCGAGCGTGTCGTGGCTGAAGATCGCGCTGCTGCTCGGCCTGATCGGCTGCATCGTCGGCCTCAAACTCGTCGACACCCCGCCCAACGCTGCAGCTCTCGGGGACGGTTCTTACAACGAGTCGACGAGCACGCGCTAGCCGAGGAGTTCGTCAACGTAACACCAGCGCCATGATTCCCGCGGCTCGGCGCTGCACATGATGGCGTGGCCGGACTGTTGGAAATGCTTGGTCGCATGCTGACCCGCGGATGAATCGCAGCACCCCACGTTTCCGCAGGCCAGGCACATTCGAAGGTGCACCGGGGTGGTGCCTTCGCGCACACAGTCCTGACACTCCGGGTCCTGCGGCACTGACTGCTCGCCCACGGTCCGTAGGTGCTCGCAGCCGCCCGCCCCCAGGCGCGCTTCGCCGTTGTCGCGCCGATTGGCGGGTCGGGCCGGGGTGCGCGCGTCGATATCCGCACCCTCGGTGGAGGAATCCAACATGGATTCCTCCACGTCGAGCATCTCCAGCACTTCACTGATCACCTCGTGGGCGTAATCGCCGGTGCGGCGCAGTTTGAGAACCCTGGCGCGCTCCGCATCGAGCATGGCCAGCCTCAGCTGCACGTAGCGCTTGCTGGGAGTGCGGTCTGCGAGCTCCGAACGCCCGAGGCGCTCCCATGCTGCCCTATTGCGTTCCTGCGTACGGCGCTCGAGCATGGCCAGCACCTCCAGAGAATCGTCGGGCCGGGTGTGCTGGCGCAGGTTTTCGATTCCCGCGGCGGTGGCCTGGTCCATCAGCGCGGCCTGGCTGAGCGCATCCGCATGGGTATCTGGGCCATGCACGCCCAGGACCCGCACCAGCCATGGCAAGGTGAGGCCTTGCACAACCAGCGTTCCCGCCACGACTCCCAAGGCCGCAAGCACGAGGACGGGGCGGTGTGCGATGTCTTCTGGCAGGGCGAACACGGCAGCCAGGGTGACCACGCCGCGCATACCGGCCCAAGACACGATGGTGGGCAACTGCCAGGGTGGTGCGGGGTCAGCCGCGCGAATTTTGGGTATCAGCCGAGGCAGATAAATTGCCGGGAACACCCACACCGGGCGCAACAGGAGAACCGCGATGAATACGACAGCACAGGTGCCCCAGATACGCGCGGCGCCAAGCGAATCGCCGGAGGTCGCCTCAATGATTGAGCGCACCTGTAACCCGATCAGCAGAAAGACGGAGTTCTCGAGCAAAAACTGGACGGTGGCCCAGTTGCTGCGCTGACTCAATCGGGAGGCGCCGCCGGGCATAGCTGGCGACCTGGTGCCGATCACGAGGCCGGCCACGACGACAGCCAACACGCCCGATGCATGGATCGCCTCCGCCGGGATATACGCCACGAACGGGGCAGCGAGAGACATGGACGTATTTATGGCGACGTTACGCACCCGTTTTCGGATCTGCAACAGGAGCAACGCCGCGATCAGTCCGATCACGACACCTCCGCCGGCGGCCAAAGCGATGTCAGACGCCACCTGCCAGACGGTGACGCTGCCGCCGATAGCAACGATCGCCGTGCGCAGGAGCACCAGTGCGGTCGCATCGTTGACCAGCGACTCGCCCTCCAAAAGACTCACCACCCGGCGCGGAAGCCCAACGCGACGGGCAATCGTGGTCGCCGCTACCGCGTCCGGCGGAGCCACCACCGCGCCCAGGGCGAACGCCGCAGCCAGTGGAATCTCCGGGATCAGCCACCAGACAATGAGGCCGATGGCTACGGTTCCGAAAACGACGTAGCCGACCGACAGTAGGGCGATAGAACGCAGGTTTGTGCGGAACTCGACCAGGGAGGTACGAATGGCGGCCGCGTAGAGCAATGGAGGAAGGATGCCCACCAATACCAGTTCCGGATCCAGCTTGATCGCTGGAATGAACGGCAGGTACGAGCCGATCACTCCAACGACCACCAGCAGCAGTGGAACAGACAGGTTCAGGCGCTTCGCGAGAGCACTGGCCGCGCAGACGACGGCGACGAGAGTGAGAAGACCGAGTGCGACATTCATTTTTTTACCGCCAAGAGTTGCAGGGGACTGACTACGGCAAGATATGTCCGGTGGCAGTGAAGAGTCGGTACCATTCTCCCCTGATGAGGGTGATACGAGACCCCGCGGCCGAAACGCCGGCGGTGATTAGCGGCGCATGCGTAATGCTCAATTGCACCTGATCGACGATGAGCGGTTGCGCCACCGAATGCTTCAGCAACTCGACCTGCCCGGGAGTGTGATTGGAGACGCCGAAATTGAGTACTTTCCCCGCATCAGCCCGAGAACGATGTCGGAGACCGGGAAGTGTGTATTCGGTGATGTCATCGTCCTCATGTGCCCATTTTGGACGCAGACGGACACAAACCGACGTTCAGCGGCCACATTCGTACCCTATTTGAGTTGACGGGCGAGGTCGCTCAAAGCGGTGATCGTGTGGTCCGGTGCCGCAAAGTAGCTCGGGTAGGCCTCGCCCGTGCGGTTCAACCACGCGGTGCCCAGGCCTGCCCTGACCGCCCCGTGGATGTCCCAGGGGTGCACGGCCACCAGCACCAGGTTGCCCGCTGTAACCCCGCACGCAGCCGCGGCATAGTCGTAGGCGGCCTGAACCGGCTTCCACGCCGGGGCGTCTTCTACCGTGAGTACGGCCTCGAAGTCGCTCCGCAGCCCGGCCCGGGTCAGCAGGGACTCGGCTACCTGATCCGATCCGTTTGACAATGTCACGAGGCGCATGCCCGCGCTTTTCAGGGCCCGGATTCCGTCAGCGATGTCCGGGTGCAGGCTCAACGATTGGAAGCCGTTCATGATGTGGGTCACGGCATCGTCGAGACTGCGGGTGAGCGCCACATCGCCGAGTAGTCCGCGCAGAATCTCCGAACCGATCGTCGCGAATTTTTCACTGCCACCCGCGGCGGCGAGGGCGAACCCATCCCGCAGCAGCGCGGCGAACCAGATTCGGGCCAGTTCGGCCGGGGCGCCGATCTCCACGAATCGGGCGCTCAGCGGGGACATGTCGGAGAGAGTCTCGTTGACATCGAATACGATCACTGATGGTGTGCTGGTCATGACTCGCTCCGTGGGTTGGTGGGTGTGTCGGTCGGCACCAGGCGCGCGATGAAGCGCTGCTCTGCGCGGAGAGCCCACTCACGCTTCGCGCACCGCCCGATGTCGATGCAAGGGCGATGTCAGGCAGGTGCAATCCGATCAGGTGATCGGCGGCACCGTCGTCGGTGGGCGTAGGGAGGGCATCCGTCATATGGTTCACTTTTCGTGATGTGCTCACCGTCAAGGAGTCAGCCCGAGAAATTTCCCGAGTGGGGCGCCGTCGACCGTGAGCTCATGCCTGGGTCGGCACAGCGTTTCTCCAGTCAGAACCAGTTTCTGGCTCAGGGCCATCTCGCCGTCGCGAACCGGCGCCAAGGCCACCGGGCCGCAGGCACCCGACGACAACGATGCAAGTGAGCTGCAGCTCACACCCGCCCTGTCGAGGGCGCGCTGCCCGAGACTTGGACCGGGCATAAAAAAGGCCACTCCCCGAGTCCCTCACGAGTGAGTTTCCTAGGGAGTGGCGGTGGTGGCCCCGACCGGCGTCGATCCGGTGACCTTTCGATTTTCAGTCGAACGCTCTACCAACTGAGCTACAGGGCCCCAAAGATACGTCAAAACGCGTCTTCTAAGAAAAAAAGCCCTTCCTTTCGAAAGGGCTATATTTCCTTTGCGACCCTGACCGGACTTGAACCGGCGACCTCCGCCGTGACAGGGCGGCGCGCTAACCAACTGCGCTACAGGGCCTCGAGGTGAAAATTGTGAATCTGTGTGCGAGGCACTTGGTAAGACTATTCTATTTCTTTACTACTTTTTCACTTACTCTGTGTGCACGTGCAGTTTGCGTAGCCCCAACGGGATTCGAACCCGTGTTAACGCCGTGAAAGGGCGCCGTCCTAGGCCGCTAAACGATGGGGCCGTGAGCCATAAATTTCATGGCTGCCGAAGAGTAAGCATACGGTCTTGTGGGGCGAAGGCCAAATCGACGCGCGCAGCATTCGCTTGAAAGCTGCCCATTTTGTAACGCCAATTCGCACCGCGCCCACAAATGTGCGGGCCACAGCCCTTTTCGCGAGTTAGATTCGGCGTTGAAACTGGGCCAAACCTGCTCAATTTGTTACTCTGAAGAGTCTCCTGCGGCGCAAGCTGCAGCTGGAAAGCCCGTTGGGAAACAATGATTCGTTCTATAGCCGTGATCCGCCGCTCCGGAAACGCTCCGGCCAGCCGTTTTCGAGCGGGCAGTCGGTGGCCGCGGCACGGCCTGGCGCTGACCAGCGTCGTCGCAGCCATGACCCTTCTGGTCACGCTGGTTGCCCCGGCCGCCCCGGCGCGGGCGGTCGATTACCCCTCGTGGCAGGATCTGCAGAACGCCAAGGCGAACACCAGTGCCGCCGCCGCGCAGGTGACCGCGATCGAGAATCTCATCGCCGGCCTGCAGGTGCAGGTGCAGGAGACCCAGGCCGCCGCCGAGAAGAGCGCCATCGAACTCGAAGACGCGCAGCGAGAATTTGACGATGCCACCCGTCGGGCCGAGGACATCCAGAAGCAGGCAGACGACAGCAAGGCCACAGCGGATGCCGCCACCAAGCAGGCCGGCCAGCTCGCCGCCCAGCTCTACCGCACCGGCGGCACGGACCTGAGCGTCAACCTGTTCCTGGAAGGCGGAGGGGACGGCGCCGACGCCGACCTGCTGCTGGCAAAACTCGGCAGTATGAGCAAGCTGGTTGAGCGCAGTTCGGATGTGTACGACGAGGCGCAGTCCGCCATGAATAACGCCCAGTCACTCGGCGACCAGGCCAAGGTCGCCCAGACGGAACGCGAAGTGTTGCGCGTCGCCGCCGAGGCCGCCCTCGTTGCGGCCCAGACCGCGGCCGAGGCGGCGGCCAATGCCCTCGCCGAATCCGAAGCCAAGGGCATCGAGCTCGAGCAGCAGCTGCAGTTCATGCGCGACGCCCAGGCCACGACGACGGCCGGCTACGAGGCTGGCGTGGCCGAGCGCGCCCGCCTCGAAGCGATCCGGGTGGCGGCCGAGGCCGAGGCGGCCCGGGTTGCAGCGGCTGCAGCGCGCGCCAGCGGCGGCTCCGGCGGAACGGTGAGCATGTCCGGTTGGGGCGTTCCGGCCAGCGGACGCATCACCGGCGGCTACGGCCCCCGCTCGACCATTTGCGGCGACGGCGGACAGTGCAGCGGAAGCTTTCACTACGCGACCGACCTCGGCACCGGTTGTGGCGCGCCCATCTACGCCGCCCACGCGGGCGTCGTCACCTGGGCCGGGCGCCTCGGCACCTACGGTAACTTCGTGAAGATCAGCCACGGCGACAACGTCTCGACCGGCTATGCTCACATTCGCGACGGCGGGTACAACGTGGGTGTCGGCCAGTCGGTATCGGCGGGGCAGCTCATCGCCAGCTCCGGACAGACCGGGGCCGCCAACGGCTGCCACCTGCACTTCGAAGTTTGGATTGGTGGAAACCGCATCAATCCCGTTCCATTCATGGCCGACCGGGGAGCAGCACTTGGCTAACAGCAGCACACCTGCACGGGATACCGCAGCGTTACCGAGCACCACTGCACGTGCACGAGTTCACGCACGATCGAAGCGCCTGTTCTCGGCCGTCGCGATCGGCGCGGTCTCGGCCGTGACGGCATCCGTTGCCGCGGCCGGCGGGGCGGCGTTTGCCGCGCCGGACTACCCGAGCTGGAACGACGTCGAAAAGGCCAAGCAGAACGAGTCGACCAAGCAGGCCGAAATTGCCACGCTGGGTGAGCTGCTGGACGGTTTGGCCGCGCAGTCGGCGACCGCCGTGACGACCGCACAGATGGCGGCCGAGGAATATCGCATCACCCAGGACTCCTTGGCTGCCGCCACCGAGCGGGAAGCCAGTCTGAACGCGCAGGCGAAAAAGGCAGAGGCTGCGGCTGCGACGTCGAAGATGCGGGCCGGCCTGATCGCGGCCCACCTCGCCAAGTCCGGCGGCAACGGTCTCTCACTCAACCTGTTCCTGAGCGGCAACAGCGCCGATGACCTGCTCAGTCAGCTCGGTACAGCCAGCAAGCTCAGCGAGCAGTCCGAGCAGATTTACACCGAAGCGCGCCAGGACCAGAACGCGGCCGAGTCGCTCGGCGACCAGGCGGCGTCGGCCACCGACGAACGCGAACGCCTCACCGCAGAGTCCAAGACCACCTTTGAGGCGGCGGCTGCGAGCTCAGCGGCGGCCGAGGCGGCCTACGATACTCAGCAACGCCGGTCGAGCGAGCTGTTCGAGCAGCTCGCCCTGCTCAAGGACACCACGGCCGAGGCTGAGCGCAGCTTTCACGTCGGCGAAGAAGCGGCCGCTGCAGCGAAAGCGTTCGCGCAGGCTCAGGCGTCCGCTGCTGCAATAGCGGATGCGGCCGCGGCTGCTGCCGCTGCGGCGCAGGACGCCGCGGCCGCTGAGGGTTCCGGCTCGGATTCTGGGTCCGGTTCCGGCAATGGTTCGGGGTCTGGCGCGGTCGCTCCGGTCGCTCCGGTGGTGCCGGTGGTGCCGGTGGTGCCGAGCGCTCCGAGCGCTCCGGCCGGCGGCGGTACGACCGTTCCGGCGCCGAATGCGAGTGCCGTCGACACCGCTCTCGCCTTCGCCAGCGACCAGCTCGGCGACCGGTACGTTTTCGGCGGTTCCGGCCCCGACGCCTGGGACTGCTCGGGTCTGACCAAGGCGGCCTACGCCGCGGCGGGCATATATATCGGCACCCACTCGGCCACGGACCAGTACAACACCATGGCGCGGCAGGGCAAGCTCGTCTCCTTCGCGCAGGTGCAGGTGGGCGACCTGTTGTTCTGGGGCAGCCCCGGCAATTACTACCACGTGGCGATTTACGTCGGCGGCGGGCAGATTCTCGAAGCTCCGAACCCCTCGGCGCGCGTGCGGGTGCACAGCATCTGGTCGTCCTGGGCTGTTGCGCCCTACGTCGGGCGCCCAGCAGCGTAGCGCGGAGCTCTGCGGCCCCGCATGAGGCCGGACGTGTAGCTGATTCTGGAGATCTTCGCGGGATCGCGCGATGGCCAGCGGACCAGTGCGACGACCGCACCAGCACTTGGCGGATTTCCTGATCTAGCCCCCGCGGATGGGGGCTACCGGCAGTACGAGGGCCCGCTGCGGGTGGGCGCCCCGAGCCAGAAACCAAAAGGGGGCTCCTGCCGCCGGATAACCGGTGACCGGAGCCCCTGTTCGTAGCGCCCGCCTGCTGTTTCGCGCTGAGGGGGCGCAAACCGTCCAACCGAAACCGGTTTTAGGTCGATTTAGGCCCCCTCAGGAAGCTCCTGCGGGTTAGTGGCCCTCTTCGGCCAGCTTCGCAATGCCGTCAACCACGATTTGGTTGGCTTCGGCGGCGTCACCCCAGCCCTCGGTCTTGACCCACTTGTTCGGCTCGAGGTCCTTGTAGTGCTCGAAGAAGTGCTCGATTTCTTTGCGGGTGTACTCCGGAATGTCGAGGACATCCTGAATGTGGTCCCAGCGCGGGTCGCCAGCCGGAACGGCGATGACCTTGGCGTCTGAGCCGCCGTCATCGGTCATATTGAACACGCCGACCGGACGCACGGAGACGCCAACGCCCGGGAACAACGGGTAGTCGAGCAGCACGAGAACGTCGACCGGGTCGCCGTCGAGGCCGAGGGTGTTCTCGAAGTAGCCGTAGTCGGTGGGGTACATAAAGCTCGTGTAGAGCACGCGGTCGAGATAGACCCGGCCGGTCTCGTGGTCCACCTCGTACTTATTGCGGCTCCCGCGGGGGATTTCGATAACTGCGTCGTATTCGGCCATGGCGTTGTTTCTCCCTTGATCTAAGTCTGCCGATAACGTTACTGGATGGAATCCACCCGCCGCCCGCGTCTGACCCCGGCCATCGCCGATATTCGCCGGGCCGTGCGCGCGTTGCTGCCGACCGAGGGGCTCGTGCTTGTTGGCCTCAGCGGCGGCGCCGATTCGCTCGCGCTGGCCGCGGCGACCGCATTCGAGGCCGGGCGCGCGGGTATCCGTGCCGGCGCGGTCATCGTCGATCACAATCTGCAAACCGGTTCAGCGGATGTCGCAGTCGCAGCCGCCGAGACCGCCCGCCAGCTTGGCCTCGACCCCGTGCTCGTCTGGAGCGTGACGGTAGACGGCGACGGAACCGGCCCGGAGGCGGCCGCCCGCACCGCACGCTATGCGGCGTTCGCTGCGGCGCTCGAGCAGACCGGGGCGAGCGGCGTGCTGCTCGGTCATACCCTCGACGACCAGGCCGAAACCGTGATGCTCGGGCTGGCCCGGGGCTCCGGGCCGACCAGCCTGCGCGGAATGGCGGCGCAAACCGGGCCGATTTTGCGACCGTTGCTGGGCATCCGTCGCGCCGCTACCCGGCAATTCTGTGCGGATACCGGCCTCGTGCCGTGGACCGACCCGCAGAATTTCGACCCGCGCTATGCCCGGGTGCGGGCGCGCGAAACCGTGCTGCCGCTGCTGGAAAGCGAGCTCGGTCCCGGCGTCGCCGTGGCGCTCGCCCGCACCGCTCAGGCGCTGCGCGAGGATTCCGACGCGCTCGATGAGCTTGCCGACGCGGTCGCGCGCAGGCACTGGGCTCATGGCACGATCGACGCGGCCGCTCTCGCCGCCCAGCCGGCTGCGGTGCGGCAGCGCGTGATCCGATTGGGAGTGGAGCAGGAGTGTGGGGTATGGCTCGACCGACGGCAGACCCTCGCGGTGGCGGCCCTCGTGACCGATTGGCATGGACAGGGGGCACTCAGCCTGCCGGGTATTAGAGTTGTACGGCAGGGCGGATTGTTGATTTTTTCCGTGCCAGCATAAATCTGAAGAAATGGACTGCACCTTTCATATGGAACCTCGCGACATTGACGGCGACCTCACCGAGATCCTGATCAGCGAGGAGCAGATCCGCGATCGCCTGGCCGAGATGAGCCGCGAGATCGAAGCCGACTACGCCGGCACCGATCTGCTGCTGGTCGGCGTGCTCAAGGGCGCGGTCATGGTCATGGCTGATCTGGCCCGCGAACTGCGCCACCCGATCACGATGGACTGGATGGCGGTCAGTTCCTACGGCTCCGGCACGCAGTCCAGCGGCGTCGTGCGCATTCTCAAGGACCTCGACACCGACCTGTCCGGCCGCAACGTGCTCATCGTCGAGGACATCATCGACTCCGGCCTGACCCTCTCGTGGCTGCTGGCGAACCTGAAAACGCGCGGTCCGGCATCCATTGAAATCTGCGCACTGCTGCGCAAACCGGATGCCGCGCGCGTCGACATCGACGTGAAATACGTCGGATTCAACATTCCGAACAAGTTCGTGGTCGGTTATGGCCTCGACTATGACGAGAAGTACCGCAACCTGCGCTCGGTCGGAATTCTCGCCCCGCACGTGTATTCCACCGTCGCGGCCGCCGCGCTCTAACAGCGTTCGGCTCTGCGCCCGAGTTTTCCTTTGGGCGAACACACGGCATTCCCTTGTAAACGCGCGCTAGCCTGAGGTCACCATGAACGTCAAGAAGCTACTCCGCGGCCCCATTTTGTACATTGTGCTCGCCGTCATCGCCGTCTGGGTGGGGTCAAGCCTCATCACCATGTCCGGATTTCGTGAGGTCAGCACACAAGAGGGCCTCGGCTTTTTGAAGTCGGGCAACGTTGCTGAAGCCACCATCGTCGATGGCGAACAACGCGTCGACCTCACGCTGACCAAGGCCAGCGGCGACCTCGGCACCCAGGTTCAGTTCTATTACGTTGCTCCGCGTGGTGAAGAGATCATCACCGCGGTGACCGCAGCAAACCCGAAGGACGGCTTCACCGACGAGGTGCCGCAGCCCAACTGGGTGCTCTCCGTGCTGAGCTTCCTGCTGCCCGTGCTGCTGATCGGTGCCTTCTTCTGGCTCATGATCTCGATGCAGGGCGGTGGCAGCAAGGTCATGAAGTTTGGCAAGTCCAAGGCCAAGCTCGTCTCCAAGGAAAGCCCACAGGTCACCTTCGCCGACGTCGCCGGCGCCGATGAAGCCATCGAAGAGCTCGAAGAGATCAAAGACTTCCTCAAAGAGCCGGCCAAGTTCCAGGCGGTCGGAGCCCGCATCCCCAAGGGCGTTCTGCTGTATGGCCCTCCCGGGACCGGAAAGACGCTGCTGGCCCGGGCCGTGGCCGGCGAGGCCAACGTGCCGTTTTACGCGATCAGCGGCTCGGACTTCGTGGAAATGTTCGTCGGCGTCGGAGCCAGCCGCGTGCGTGACCTGTTCAGCCAGGCCAAGGAAAACGCCCCGGCCATTATCTTCATCGACGAGATCGACGCCGTTGGTCGTCACCGTGGTGCCGGAATGGGCGGCGGCCACGACGAACGCGAGCAGACCCTGAACCAGCTGCTGGTCGAGATGGACGGCTTCGACGTGAAGGCGAACGTCATTCTGATCGCCGCCACCAACCGACCAGACATTCTCGACCCCGCTCTGCTTCGCCCTGGCCGGTTCGACCGGCAGATCGGCGTTGATGCGCCCGACATGCTCGGTCGCAAGCGCATCCTCGAGGTGCACTCCAAGGGCAAGCCGATGGCCGAGGGTGTCGACCTCGAGGTCCTCGCCCGTAAAACGCCCGGCTTCACCGGCGCCGACCTAGCAAATGTGCTCAACGAGGCCGCTCTGCTGACCGCTCGCTCGAACGCCCAGCTCATCGACAACCGGGCCCTGGACGAGGCCGTCGACCGGGTCATGGCCGGACCGCAGCGACGCACCCGCGTAATGCGCGACAAGGAAAAGCTCATCACGGCGTACCACGAGGGTGGCCACGCCCTCGTCGCGACCGCCATGAACTTCACCGACCCGGTCACCAAGATCACAATTCTGCCGCGCGGCCGGGCCCTCGGCTACACGATGGTCATGCCGCTTGAAGACCGCTACTCGGTCACCCGCAACGAACTGCTCGACCAGCTGGCCTACGCCATGGGTGGCCGTGTCGCCGAGGAGATCATCTTTCACGACCCGACCAGCGGCGCGTCCAACGACATCGAGAAGGCCACCGCGACGGCCCGCAAGATGGTCACCGAGTTCGGCATGAGCGCCGTTGTCGGTCCGCTCAAGCTCGGCCAGGGTTCCGGTGAGGTGTTTCTCGGCCGCGACATGGGCCACCAGCGCGACTACTCGGAGCGCGTGGCCGAGAGCGTCGACCGCGAGGTGCGCCAGCTGCTCGAGGACGCCCACGACGAGGCCTACGAGGTATTGATCAAGAACCGCGTGATCCTGGACGACCTCGCCACGGCACTGCTCGAGCACGAAACGCTCGACCAGACCGCTCTCGCCGAGATCTTCGCTAACGTCGAAAAGCTCCCGTCGCGCCCGCAGTGGCTGTCGAGCGACAAGCGCCCCGTGTCTGACGTGCCGCCGATCGCGATGCCGGCTCCGAAGGCTCCCATCGACGGTGCCGCCGTCGACGGTGGCATCACGAGCGGTGACGCCGCCCCCGCCAAACCGAAACGCGCGCCGGCCCGTACCCCCCGCCCCGCGACCGCTTAGGCGCCCGTGGCGGTGGACAGGGCACGCATCGAGGCGGCCGTTTCAGAGATTCTCGCTGCAATCGGCGAGAATCCGGAACGGGTCGGCCTGGAGAGCACGCCGCGACGAGTAGCGGATGCCTACGCCGAGTTCTTCGCCGGCCTGGACCAGGACCCGCAGGAGCTCCTGCAGGACTTCGTTCCGGTCGGGGACAGCACCGGGGAACTCGTGCTGCTGCGCGACATCGCCTTTCGGTCCATCTGTGAACACCACCTGCTGCCGTTCCTGGGCACCGCCCACGTGGCCTACCTGCCACGGGGCCGGGTCGTCGGCCTCGGCCGGTTGCCCGCCGTTGTTGAAACCATCGCAGCCCGGCCCCAGCTGCAGGAGCGCCTGACCGAGGAGATCGCCGGCGCATTGCAGGACGGCCTCGACCCGCTCGGCGTGCTCGTCGTGCTCGATGCCGTGCACGGCTGTGTCGGCACCCGCGGCCCACGCCAGAGCGCGAGCTCGACCGTGACCATGGCTTCCCGCGGCGTACTGACCGAGCCGACCGCCCGCGCCGAGATCATTGCCCTGATCGCCGCGGGCCAATGACTCTGATCAGGCCAGTGACTCTGATCAGGCCAGTGACGCTCATCATGGGGGTGCTCAACGTCACACCTGACTCTTTCAGCGATGGCGGACGGTGGGCAGCAACGGATGCCGCCATCGAGCACGGTCTGCTGCTGCGCGCCCAGGGCGCCGACCTGATCGACGTGGGCGGTGAATCCACTCGCCCGGGTGCCACCCGCGTCACTCCGGCCGAGGAACAAAACCGGGTCATTCCGGTCGTCACCGAACTTGCCCGGCAGGGACTGCGCCTGAGCATCGACACGCTCAACGCCTCGACGGCCCGCGCGGCAGCGAAAGCCGGAGCGAGCATCATCAACGATGTTTCCGGCGGGTTGGCCGACCCCGACATGGCCGCTGTCGTCGCCGACACGGGCTTGAACTTTGTGGCCATGCACTGGCGTGCCCATGCCCAGCAGATGGATGCCCTCACGGAGTACGACGACGTCGTCACCGAGGTCATGGTCGCGCTCACCGCCCGGGTGGACGCGTTGACCGCCGCCGGCGTGGCGCGCGAGCGCATCGTGCTCGACCCTGGCCTCGGCTTCTCCAAGAAGACCGAACACAACTGGCAGCTGATCAACCGGCTGGATGCCTTCGCCTCGCTGGGGCTTCCGATCCTCGTCGGAGCCTCGCGCAAACGCTTTCTGGCGGCGGTTCTGCCGGACGGCGCTCCCGTGCAGGACCGTGACCTGCCGACCGCCGTGGTGAGTGTGCTGGCCGCACAGGCGGGCGCCTGGGCGGTGCGCGTGCACGACGTCGCCGGGACCCGCGCGGCGCTCAACGTGCTCTCCAGCGCCCGGCAGTCGACGCCGCCGGCCACCAATGAATTGTCGGGCGGGTCGTTCGAGTCCGACACAATGGAACCATGACTGATTCGATCACCCTCACCGGCCTGCGGGTGAACGCCCACCACGGCGTCTACGACTTCGAGAAAGAAAACGGCCAGGACTTCGTCATTGACGTCACCGTCTGGCTCGATCTGCTCGCGGCGGCGGCGAGCGATGACGTGACCCAGACCATCCACTATGGCGAACTCGCCGAGCAAATCACCGACGCAGCCAGGCACAACCCCGTCGACCTCATCGAAACCGTCGCCGAACGCATCGCCGCCGTCGTGCTGGCCCACCCACCGGCGCTCAAGGTGCAGGTCACGGTGCACAAGCCGCAGGCTCCCATCTCCGTGCCCTTCATCGACGTGGCCGTGCAGATCACCCGGGTGCGGCCATGACCGGTGATCGAGTCGTTCTGGCCCTCGGCAGCAACCTCGGCGACCGGGAAACGACGCTCGCGAGCGCCGTGCGGGATCTCGCCGATCTGCCCGGCGCGACGCTCGTCGCAGTGTCGCCGAGCTACGAATCGGCAGCCGTAAAACTCGACGGTGTTGACGAGCGCGCCCCCCGCTATCTCAACGCGGTACTCACGATCGATTACACCGGCGACGCCTACGCGCTGCTCGACGCCGTCAACGCCATCGAGGCCGAGCACGGCCGGGTGCGCGCCGAGCGCTGGGGCGACCGCACACTCGACATCGACATCATCGCCTTTGGCCAGCTGAGCATCGACGACGCGCGCCTCACCGTGCCGCACCCGCGCGCGGCGGAACGCGACTTCGTGCTCGCCCCCTGGCTCGACCTCGATGAGCAAGCCACCGTTCCCGGACGGGGCCTGGTGCGCGACCTGCTCGCCGCGACCGGCCAGACAGTGCGCCGGGCAACGGATGTCGCCACCCTCCACCCGGCACCGGGAACACCGCGATGAAGCGCTCGCACGCGACCGGGCTGCTCGCGGTGTTGCTCATCGGACTCGTGATCGGCTTTCTGCTCGAGATCGCGTTCGCGGCATCCGGTGCCCCCATCGTCGTTCCACCGGTTACCCTGCCGCTAACGCTCATCCTGTTGGCGGTCGTCGTCGTGAGTCTGGCCTGGCGGGTACGTCAGGGCAGCCGACGCAAGGCGCTGCGCCGCATCGACCCGTTTTGGGCGATGCGGGTGGCCGTGCTGTCGAAGGCGACCTCACTCTCAGCGTCCCTGCTGTTCGGCGGTTCCCTCGGCATCGTGCTGTACATCCTGACCCGATCCGTGGTGCCGGCGGTCACTTCGCTCTGGCTCGCGATCGGTACGGCGATCGGCGCGGCCGTCATGCTGGCGGCCGGCCTCGTGGCCGAACACTTCTGCACCCTTCCGCCCGACGACGACACCGATACCGATACCGACGAGCCCGGAGGTACGCGTGCCTGATTCCGACGATGCGAACCCACCCGAACACGCGCGGGTCGAACCGTCGGAACGGCTCGACCTGGTCGGCGTCGGCGAGTGGAAGCGGGTTTCCCCGAAGTACGTGCTGGTCGAGATCGTCGGCACCATTGTGTTCGGCGTCGTGGTCTGCGGCGGTGCCAGCGTGCTCTGGCTGCTGCTCGAACAGACCTGGGCATTATGGGTCGGCCTCGCGGTGCTCCTGATGACCATTATCAACCTGGTGTTCGAACCGCGCCGGGTGCGCTCCATCGGCTATCTGCTGCGCGAGGATGATTTGCTCTTTCGCCGCGGCATCCTCTTTCAACGCTTTGTGGCGGTGCCCTACGGACGCATGCAGCTCATCGATATCACCCGCGGCCCGGTGGCGCGCTGGCTCGGTTTGGCCGACCTCAAATTCGTGACCGCGGCGGCGACCGCCGGGGTCTCGATCCCCGGGCTGGCCGAAGCGGATGCCGAAAGTCTGCGCGACCGTTTGGTGGAGCTCGCCGAGATCCGCCGGGCGGGGCTGTGAGCGAGCCCGCCGTTCCGGCGCCACTCGCTGCACCGCGCACCGACCTCACCGACGGGCAGTGGCACCGACTGCACCCCGCGACACCACTGCTGCGCGGCGGCATTTTCATGGTGGCCGTGCTCGGCTTCGTAATCGCCAACCTGCGCGAACGGCTCATCGACCTGTTCCTGGGCGAGGAGAACTACGGCGGCGACCCGATCGATGAGATCTACCAGCGCGGCGGCACCGGGTGGGCGCTGCTCATTATCGCCGGCGTGCTGCTGGTCATAATTGTCGCGTTCTACCTGTCCTGGCGCATGCACACCTTTCGCATCAACGGGGAAGTCGTCGAGGTGCGCAGCGGCCTCGTTTTTCGCAGCAACCGCAAGGCGCGCCTCGACCGGGTGCAGGGGGTGAACCTGGCTCGGCCGTTGATTCCCCGACTGTTCGGAGCCGCCCGGCTCGACATCGCCGTCGCGGGTCAGGACGGCAACGTGCAGCTGGCCTACCTCGGCTCGAAATTAGCGGATGACCTACGCCGCGACATCCTGCACCTCGCCTCCGGCCTGCGGCAGAGCAGAGCGGCGGACGCCGCGCCACCACTAACCGTCCCGGCCGTGCTCGGCGACGACGCCGTCCCCACCCTGATCGGCCCGCCCACGGCGCACTCGGCCCTCGGCGATTTCGCCGCGGCGCGCTACAACGAGTTTGTGGCCCCGGAACGGGGCCCCGACGCCGCCCCACCGGAGTCGGTCGTGCGCATTCCGCCCGGACGGCTGATCGGGTCAGTCGTACTCAGCGGCTTCACCGTCTTTCTGCTCCTGGCCGGCATCGGGCTGATCGTCAGCGTGATCGCCGGCAGCAGCGGCTGGGTGCTCGTGGCCGTGCTTCCCGGCCTGATCGGCAGCGTCGGCTACTACTTCTCGCGCATCACCAAGCAGCTGCGGTTCACGATCGCGGGCACGGCTGACGGCGTGCGGGTCGGGTTCGGCCTGCTCTCCACGAGCAGCCAGACCCTGCCGCCCGGGCGCATCCACGCCATCAAGGTGTCTCAACCCATTCTGTGGCGTCGTTTCGGCTGGTGGCAGATCAACATCAACACAGCGGGGCACGCTGCCGGGGCGAGCGCGGGTAATCCAACGAGCACGGTGCTACTGCCGGTCGGCACCCTCGCCGACGTCGAGAAGGTGCTCGAACTGGCCCTCCCCGGCTTCACCACCGATACCCATGGGGCGCTGGTCGAAAACGGCATGCTCGGCGGCCGCAAAGCTGATTCCGGAGTCGCCGATTTCTACAGCAATGCGCCACCGCGAGCGGTCTGGCTGCGACCCTTCTCCTGGTGGCGCACCGGCTGGGCGGTCTCGGGCAATGTCGCCCTGATCCGCCGCGGGGTGCTCTCCCGCGACCTGATCCTCGTGCCGCTCGCCCGCATGCAGGGTGTGAGCGTGAGGCAGGGCCCGATCAAGCGTCGGCTGCGCCTCGCCTCGGCCGACCTGCTCGCGGTCGCCGGCCCGGTCACGGCGTCGCTCAGCGTCATCGACGTCGATGAAGCGCTCGTGCTTTTCCAATGGATGTCCACCGGCGCGGTCAGCTCGGCGCTCGCCGACACCAGCCACCGCTGGAGCCGGGCCGAAGAGGCCCCGAAGCCAGCCGCAGATCAATACGGAGAGACAGAATGAACGCCAAACCCGGCCGCCTCGGCGTCGGAATCATCGGAGCCGGCCACGTCGGCCCCATTCTCGGCGCCGCACTCGCGGGTGCCGGCCACGCGATCGTAGGCATCTCGGCGATCTCGCAGGCCAGCCGTGATCGGGCCGAAGCCATCCTGCCGCTCGTGCCGATCCTCACCGTGCCCGAGGTGGTCGAACGCAGCGAGCTGGTCATCATCGCGGTACCCGATGCCCAACTGGAGAGTCTGGTGCAGGGCCTCGCCGTGACGAACACCTGGCAGCCCGGCCAGCTTGTGCTGCACACCTCCGCCCGCTTCGGCACCGCGGTGCTCGCGCCCGCCCAGGCAGCCGGAGCGATCCCACTCGCCATCCACCCAGCCATGGCCTTCACCGGCACGAGCCTCGATTTGGCCCGGCTCGCGGACAGCTATTTCGCGGTGACCGCGCCCGGCCCGGTGCTGCCGATCGGTCAGGCGCTCGCGGTGGAGATGGGCGGCGAACCGCTCATCGTCGCCGAGGCCGACCGCGCCAGCTACGCCGAAGCCATCGAGATCGCCACCGCATTCTCCACGTCGATCGTCGAGCAGGCCACGCGGCTGCTCGCCGGAATCGGGATGGAGCAGCCGGGAGCCGTGCTGGGGCCGCTGCTGCGCTCCGCGATGGAGAACGCCCTCGGGCGCACGAGCCCGGAACGCCTCGACCTGACCGGGCTGGACGAAATCGCGCCCAGGCAGCATCCGCTTGACGACGACCGGACAATCGAATGAGCACGCCCGAAGTGATCAGCACCATCACCGCCCTGCAACACCGGCTCGGTCAGGCCCGGGGCCGTTCGGCGCTTATCGGCGGGGACACCCGCATCGTGCTCGTGCCGACCATGGGGGCCCTACACGCCGGGCACCTCGCGCTGGTGCGGCGGGCGCACGCTCTGGGCGACATCGTGGTGGTGTCGATCTTCGTGAACCCGCTGCAGTTCGGCGCCGGCGAAGACCTCGAGCGGTACCCGCGCACCCTCGATGCCGACCTGGCCACCCTCGCCGACGAGAAGGTTTCGGTCGTGTTTGCGCCCACGGCCGGCGAAATGTATCCAGACAGCGCGAACGGCACGCGGGTGACCGCCGGCCCGATCGGCAGCGCCTACGAGGGAGCTGCGCGCCCGGGCCACTTCGACGGCATGCTCACGGTCGTCGCGAAACTGCTGGGCATCGTGGCACCGGATACGGCGGTGTTCGGTCAAAAAGACGGCCAGCAGGTTTTTCTCGTGCAGAGCATGGTTGCCGACCTCAACCTGCGCACCGCGATCGAGGTCGTCGAGACGGTGCGCGAGCCGAGCGGGCTGGCCCTCTCGAGCCGCAATCGCTACCTCGACGACGCCCAGAATACGGCGGCGCAAGCCCTGTTCGCCGGGCTCCGCGCGGCCGTGCAGGCGGCGCTGGCCGGACCCGCCGCCGCCCTCGCTGCCGCACACGCACGCATTGCAGCCCAGCCGCTGGTTAAACTGGACTATCTCGTGATCGTGCACCCGCAGACCTTTGTACCGGTCGACGACGCCTATCGCGGACCGGCCCGGATTCTCGTGGCCGCGCGGGTCGGTACCACCCGACTGATTGACAACGTGCCGCTTGCCCTCGGGTAGGCAGCATCCGCTTTATTTCTGAACTGACAGCACCAACGGAGAACCGTATGAGCCAGAACACCCCGCCCATCTCGACCGACGACGAGGGCTTCTCCGACGCGGAAATGAACGAGCAGAAGGCCGTGCGCCTCGGCAAACGCGACCGCCTGAACGCGGCGGCCGCCAGCCCGGCCGGCGGCGCGTACCCGGTGTCGGTTCCGGTGACCCACACCATTCCGGCCGTGCGCGCCGAATTCGGCACGCTCGAAGCGGATGCCGTCACCGGCGTCATCGTCGGCCTGGCCGGCCGCATCGTGCACCTGCGCAATACCGGCAAGCTGTGCTTCGCCAGCCTGCAGTCGGGCGACGGCACCCGCATTCAGGCCATGGTTTCGCTCGCCGCCGTCGGGGACGAGTCACTCGCCGCCTGGAAAGACCTGGTCGACCTCGGTGACCACCTGTTCGTTACCGGCGAGGTCATCTCCAGCCGCCGCGGCGAACTGTCGATCATGGTCACCGATTGGCAGGTCGCCGCGAAGGCGCTGCTGCCACTGCCGAACCTGCACTCCGAGCTCAGCGAAGAAACGCGGGTGCGCAGCCGCTACCTCGACCTGATCAGCCGCGAGCAGGCCCGCACCAACGTGCTGTCCCGTTCGAAGGCCGTCGCGAGCCTGCGCAAGACGTTCACCGACCTCGAGTTCATCGAGATCGAGACCCCGATGCTGCAGGTCATGCACGGTGGGGCATCCGCTCGCCCATTTCAGACCCACAGCAACGCCTTCGACACCGAACTGTTTCTGCGCATCGCGCCGGAACTGTTTTTGAAGCGGGCCGTGGTCGGCGGCATCGACCGGGTCTACGAGATCAACCGCAACTTTCGCAATGAGGGCGCCGACTCCACCCACTCGCCCGAGTTCGCGATGCTCGAGGCCTATGAGGCGTACGGCGATTACAACTCCATCGCCGACCTCACCCAGAAGCTGATTCAGGATGCCGCGTTCGCGATTGCCGGATCATACGTGGTCACCTGGGCCGACGGTACCCTGTTCGACCTCGGCGGCGACTGGGACCGCATCGGCATGTACGACAGCCTGTCCACGGCGGCCGGTATCACGATCACGCCCGAGACGCCGCTCGCCGACCTCGTCGCGATCGCCGATCGCGAAGGCATCGAGATCGACCACCCGATTCACGGCAAATATGTCGAAGAGCTCTGGGAGCACTTCGTTAAGGGCGACCTGGTGCGCCCGACCTTCGTGATGGACTTTCCCATCGACACGAGCCCGCTCGTGCGCGGCCACCGCTCGGTGGCCGGCGTGGTCGAGAAGTGGGACCTGTACGTGCGCGGCTTCGAACTGGCCACCGGCTACTCCGAGCTCGTCGACCCGGTGGTGCAGCGGGAACGCTTCATCGAGCAGGCCAGCCTGGCCGCCGGGGGAGACCCGGAGGCGATGCGCCTCGACGAAGAATTCCTCCGCGCTCTCGAATACGGCATGCCGCCAACCGGTGGCATGGGCATGGGTATCGACCGTATGCTGATGGCCCTGACCGGCCTCGGCATTCGCGAGACAATCCTCTTCCCGCTGGTCAAGTAGTTAGTAGGTACTCATGAGCTATCTCCCCAAAGACGAATTAGAGCCCGACAAGGGCGGGCGCAAACCGCCGTCGATGAACCGCATCGCGATCTGGGTGATCGTCAGCGGCGTCGGCGTGTATTTTCTCGGCAGCGGAATCTACGGCATCCTGACCAAGTAGGGGCTTCGCCAGCCTTTACGCGTAGTCTGGGGGGTGTGATTGAGAACTTCTGGGGTAACGCGCTCTTTTCGGTCGTGCCCACCATTGCGCTTGGCCTCATCTTCTGGATGCTGATGCGCTCAATCCTGCGCGCCGATCGCACCGAACGTAAGGTGTACGCCCAAATCGAAGCCGAAGAACGCGCCCGGCTCGGTCTCGACAAACCGACCACCTAAGTACCAATGTTCGGCATCGACGGCCTGACCATCACCGTTCTGCTGGCCCTGATCATCGACTTTTCCGTTCGCGTCGTGGCCATCATCGTGGTCCCTCGCAACCGCCGCCCGATGTCGGGCATGGCCTGGTTGCTGACCATTTTCTTCATCCCGTACCTCGGCGTGCTGCTCTTTCTGCTGATCGGCTACCGCACCCTGCCGAAGAAGCGCCGATTGATGCAGGATGAGATCAACCAGTTCATCCAGGGCAGCACCGAGGGGATGGAGCTGGTGCGCCGCGACCACCCGTGGCCCAGCTGGCTAGAATCGGTCGTTGAACTCAACCGCAACCTCGGGGCGATGCCGCTCGTCGGCGACAACACCGCGAGCCTGATCAACGACTATCAGCTGTCGTTCGACACGATGATTGCCGACATCGACCTGGCCAAGAAATACGTGCACGTCGAGTTCTACATTCTCTCGCTCGACCACACCACCGCGCCGTTCTTCGACGCCCTCGAGCGGGCGCACCGGCGCGGGGTCAGCGTGCGCGTGCTGATGGACCACATCCAGTCAATGCGCAAGCCGGGTTTTCGCCAGACCAAGAAACGGCTGACGGATGCCGGTATCGACTGGGAACTCATGCTTCCGGTGCAGCCGTTCAAGGGTAAGTGGCAGCGACCCGACCTGCGCAACCACCGCAAGCTGCTCATCGTCGACGGCCTGGTCGGCTTCATGGGATCGCAGAACATCATCGACCGCACCTACAACATGCGCAAGAACATTCGTCGGGGCCTGAAGTGGAAAGACTTCATGACCCGGCTGGAAGGCCCGATCGTGTCGGGGCTCAACGCCATCTTCATCACCGACTGGTACAGCGAGACCAATGAGCTGCTCACCCGTGACATTGAGCCGGTGCACCCTCGGCCGGTGACCGATGCCCTCGACTGCCAGGTCGTGCCGAGCGGCCCGGGGTTCAAGGGTGAGAACAACCTGCGCCTGTTTCTCGCGTTGCTCTACTACGCGCAGGACCGCATCATCATCACGAGCCCGTACTTCGTGCCGGACGAATCGATCATGTACGCCATCACGACCGCCGTGCAGCGAGGGCTTCGCGTTGAGCTGTTCGTCTCGGAGATCGGCGACCAGGCCGTGGTCTATCACGCCCAGCGCTCGTACTATGAGGAACTGCTGACCGCCGGCGTGCACATCTACATGTACAACGCGCCGTACATTCTGCACGCCAAGCACTTCACGATCGACGATGAGGTCGCCGTCGTCGGCTCGAGCAATATGGACCAGCGCTCCTTCAGCCTCAATATGGAGGTCTCGCTCATGGTGCGCGGCCGGTCGTTCGTGCGCAACCTCCGGGCGATGGAGGATGAGAACCGTTTGAACAGTCGCGAGTTGACCCTCGAGGAGTGGCGCAAGCAGCCGCTGCGCTCTACCATCCTCGACAACCTCGCCCGGCTCACTTCCGCCGTGCAGTAGCGCCCGGTCAAGCGGATGCTGCGCGCGGGCCCAGCGCGCAGCATCCGTCACGCTGTGCTTATCACGCCTACGGCGAACAAACGCCCGCGGGCGGCGCAGGCTGGTTATTCTCGATGTAACGGCACCAACTGCCCTGGCGCCAAGGGAGCGATCATATGTTTGAGAGATTTACCGACCGAGCTCGTCGCGTCGTCGTTTTGGCCCAGGAAGAGGCCAAGATGCTCAACCACAACTACATCGGCACCGAGCACATTCTGCTCGGGCTGATTCACGAGGGTGAAGGCGTCGCCGCGAAGGCTCTGGAGAGCCTCGGCATCTCGCTGGATGCCGTGCGCGAGCAGGTACAAGACATCATTGGCCAGGGGCAGCAGCAGCCCACCGGCCACATTCCCTTCACGCCGCGGGCGAAGAAGGTTCTCGAGCTGAGCCTGCGCGAAGCGCTGCAGCTCGGCCACAACTACATCGGCACGGAGCACATCCTGCTCGGCCTCATCCGCGAGGGCGAGGGCGTCGCCGCCCAGGTTCTCGTCAAGCTCGGCGCCGACCTCAACCGCGTGCGCCAGCAGGTCATCCAGCTCCTCTCCGGTTACCAGGGCAAGGAGCAGGTCGCGGTCGGCGCCAACGAGCAGGCGGCCAACACGGCCGGCAGCCAGGTGCTCGACCAGTTCGGCCGCAACCTCACCCAGATGGCCCGCGACAACAAACTCGACCCGGTCATCGGGCGCGAGAAAGAAATCGAGCGGGTCATGCAGATCCTCTCGCGTCGCACCAAGAACAACCCTGTGCTGATCGGTGAGCCCGGCGTCGGCAAGACCGCCGTCGTCGAGGGGCTCGCCCAGGCGATCGTCAAGGGCGATGTGCCCGAGACGCTCAAGGACAAGCAGCTCTACTCGCTCGACCTCGGCTCGCTCATCGCCGGCAGCCGCTACCGCGGTGACTTCGAAGAGCGCCTGAAAAAGGTCACCAAGGAGATCCGCACCCGCGGCGACATTATCGTCTTCATCGACGAGATCCACACCCTGGTTGGTGCGGGTGCCGCCGAGGGTGCCATCGATGCCGCATCCATTCTCAAGCCGTTGCTGGCCCGTGGTGAGTTGCAGACCATCGGTGCGACCACCCTCGACGAGTACCGTAAGCACTTCGAGAAGGATGCCGCGCTCGAGCGACGCTTCCAGTCCATTCAGGTGAACGAGCCGTCGCTGCCGCACACCATTAACATCCTCAAGGGACTGCGCGACCGCTACGAAGCGCACCACAAGGTGTCCATCACCGACGGTGCCCTCGTGGCCGCGGCGAACCTCGCCGACCGCTACGTCTCCGACCGGTTCCTGCCCGACAAGGCCATCGACCTGATCGACGAGGCCGGCGCTCGCCTGCGCCTGTCGATCCTGTCGAGCCCGCCGGAGCTGCGCGAATTCGACGAGAAAATCGCCGTGGTTCGTGCCGCCAAGGAACTCGCCATTGAGGAGCAGGACTTCGAAAAGGCCGCCGGCCTGCGCGACGAGGAGAAGAACCTCCTCGGCGAGCGTCTGCGCCTAGAGAAGAAGTGGAAGTCCGGCGACGTCAAGACCACCGCGGTGGTCGACGAAGGCCTGATCGCCGAGGTTCTGGCCCAGGCCACCGGCATTCCGGTGTTCAAGCTCACCGAGGAAGAGTCCTCGCGGCTCGTCTTCATGGAAAAGGCACTGCACCAGCGCGTCATCGGTCAGGAAGAGGCCATCTCGGCGCTCGCCAAGACCATCCGTCGTACCCGGGCCGGCCTGAAGGACCCGAAGCGTCCCTCCGGATCCTTCGTCTTCGCCGGTCCCACCGGTGTCGGCAAGACCGAGCTCGCCAAGGCGCTCGCCGAGTTCTTGTTCGACGACGAGGCCGCCATGATCTCGCTCGATATGAGTGAGTACGGCGAGAAGCACACCGTGTCACGCCTGTTCGGTGCGCCTCCCGGATTCGTCGGCTTCGAAGAGGGCGGCCAGCTCACCGAGAAGGTGCGGCGCAAGCCGTTCTCCGTGGTGCTGTTCGACGAGATCGAAAAGGCCCACCCCGACATCTTCAACTCCCTGCTCCAGATTCTGGAAGAGGGCCGGTTGACGGATGGTCAGGGTCGCGTCGTCGACTTCAAGAACACCGTCATCATCATGACTACCAACCTCGGCACCAAGGACATCTCGGGCGGACCGGTCGGCTTCCAGCTGGAAGGCGACACCACCACCGGGTACGAGCGCATGGCCGGCAAGGTCAAGGACGAGCTGAAGAAGCACTTCAAGCCCGAGTTCCTCAACCGCGTGGACGAGATCATCGTGTTCCCGCAGCTGACCAAGCCCGAGCTGCTGCAGATCGTCGACCTGTTCATCAAACGTCTCGGCGTGCGTCTGCTCGACCGCGACATGACCGTCGAGGTCACCCTTGCGGCCAAGGAACACCTGATCGAGGTCGGATTCGACCCGACGCTCGGTGCTCGTCCGCTGCGCCGCGCCATCCAGCGCGAGGTGGAGGACCGCCTGTCGGAGAAGATCCTTCAGGGCGAGCTCAACGCCGGAGACCACGTGCACGTGGACTTCGTCGAGGGCAAGCTCGTCTTCACCACGACGACCCGGGCAGAATCGGTCGGCGTCGGAGTGAACACCGCAGCTGCCGTCGGCACCGGTCCGGCCACCCCCGACCTGGCGATCACGAGCGACTAAGTTTCACCCCGCGCTAGCACAGCGGCAGAAGGCCCGGCAGATTCGTCTGCCGGGCCTTTTCCGTGCCCCCAGTACCGGCTGGCGCGCATAACTCCTGCAATTTCTGTGGCCTCCCGCCAACTTCCGCGTCTTTCCGGGGGTGGCTGGGCGGCGCATCCGTTCTGGTGGGGGCGAAAAGTGGGGGCCAATTCAGAAAGGACGGGGGCGGCGGGCGGCTGCGGCGGCGGAATCCCGCAGCACGATCCCTAGACTGGTGGTTTGATCCTGATTTAGCCACGAGAGGGGCCGATAGGCGTGACCGTATTGCAGCAGAGGGCACCGGAACAACCCGAACTGGAGTATTCGGTGCGCCGCGCCCGCACGAGTGACGTTCCCGGCATCGAAGCGCTGGTCGAACCGCTCGTGCAGCAGCGCATCCTGCTCGGCAAGGACCGGGTCGTGTTCTACGAGGCGGTGCAGGAATTTCGGGTGGCCGTTGACTCCTCAGGGAAGCTGATCGGCTGCGGCGCCCTGCACGTCATGTGGGAAGACCTCGGCGAGGTGCGCACCCTCGCCGTCGACGCGAACTGGCTCGGCCACGGCGTCGGCTACACCATGATGCAACGCCTCGAAGCGGATGCCCGCGACCTCGGCTTGAGCCGACTGTTCTGCCTGACCTTCGAGGTGGGCTTCTTCACCCGCAACGGCTTCAGCGACATGGGTACCGAAACCGTGGATCCGGCCATCTACGCCGAGCTCGTGCGGTCTCCCGATGAGGGCGTCGCGGAGTTTCTCGACCTGGCACGGGTGAAGCCGAACACGCTCGGCAACACCCGCATGGTGAAGCGCCTGACTCGTTCCTGAACCGGCGGAATTCTGCGTGACCGGCTCGATCGCGGCTATCTGTGCTGCGTGGCGCCGATTTCAGCTGCGCATACGAGCAAAATGAGCGGAGTTCACCCCCCGGACACGGCCCGTCACTAGGCTGCGAACTATTGCACCGGCCGGAACCACTCCACGGGGAGCAAGACCCTGGGTGCAATGAGACGACCATCGTTCAATGAATGAGGAGATCCATGTCATCCGCCGTTCGCAGCCGTTCGAGGCTGGTTTTCGCCACACTTCTGGGGGTAAGCCTCGCGGCCGCTCCGATCATTGCCATACCGGCCAGCGCCAACACCGCCGGCACCGGAGTCGTCATCAACGAGGCCTACCTGAACGGGGGCAGCTCGGGTGCGACCTACCTGAACAAGTTCGTCGAGCTGTACAACCCGACCAACGCCGACGTCTCGCTCGACGGCACGTCGATTCAGTATCGCGCGTCGGGCTCGACGTCGAATCCGACCTCGGTCCTCGCTTTGACCGGAACCATCGCCGCCGGAGGTTACTACCTCGTACAGGGCGGCTCGAACGCGACAAATGGCGCGTCGCTCCCAGAAGCGGATGCCGCCTCCGGCATCTCCTTTGCCGCCGGCTCCGGCACGATCTTCTTCGCCAACCAGTCCGCGGCGCTGTCTGCGCCCGCCATCGGCTCGCTCACCGGGCAGCCCGAGATTCTCGACCTGATCGGTTACGGCAGCTCGAACACCTACGAGGGAACGGCTGCAGCCAACGCATCCGTCACCACCTCGGTGAACCGCACGAACTTCATTGACACCGATGTCAACGCCGCCGACTTCAGCTCGGCCGCGCCAACGCCGACAAACACGGCGGGCGAGACCGGCAGCCCGGTCGACCCAGAACCAGACCCCGACCCAACCCCGGTGCCCGCCGAGCTCACCGCGATCAACGCGATCCAGGGAACGACCGATACGAGCCCGCTGGCCGGAACGGTCGTCAAGACGTCCGGCGTCGTCACTGCCGCCTACCCGACCGGCGGCTTCAACGGCTTCTACCTGCAGACCGCAGGGACCGGCGGCGATATCGACTTCGCCAGCCACACCGCTTCGCACGGCGTCTTCGCGTACTCCAACTCGGCCACCGCCGACGTGAAGATCGGCGACCACGTGCAGGTCGTCGGCACCGTCGTGGAGTTCTTCGGCCTGACCGAAATCACCTTCAGTACCGTTGACGATGTCACCCAGCTCGCGGGCACCGACGTAGCCCTGCCGACACCGGTCACGGTGTCCCTGCCGACCAGCGAGGCGCAGCGGGAAACCCTCGAGGGCATGCTCATCGCGCCCCAGGGTGATTACACCGTCACCAACAACTACACAACCAACCAGTTCGCCGAGATCGGCCTCGCCGCCGGAACGACGCCGCTGGTGAACCCGACCGTGACGGCACTGCCCGGCTCGGCCGAGTACACGGCGGCCATCGCGGCCAACGCCGCACGCGCCGTGACCCTCGACGACGGTGCGAGCACGAACTACCTCTCCAGCACCAACCAGGGAACCCCGGTTCCGTACCTCACCGTCGCTGACCCGCTGCGGATCGGTGCGGCCGTGACCTTCACCACGCCCGTGATCTTGGACTACCGCAACTCCGCGTGGAAATTCCAGCCCACCACGGCGCTCACCGCGGCAAACGCCGCCACGGTCCAGCCGGCCACGTTCGCCAATACCCGCACGGAGGCTCCCGAAGACGTGGGAGGGGACATCCGTCTGGCAAGCTTCAACGTCTTGAACTACTTCTCCACCGTCGGTGATTCCCTCGTCGGCTGCTCGTACTACAGCGACCGGGCCGGGAACCCGATAACCGTGCGCAGCGGATGCGACGCCCGCGGCGCCGCAAACACTGTCAACTTCGAACGCCAGCAGGCGAAGATCGTCGCGGCCATCAACGCCCTCGACGCCGACGTTGTCTCGCTCGAGGAGATCGAGAACTCGGCAGCCTTCGGCAAGGACCGCGACGACGCCCTCGCCAACCTGGTGAACGCGCTGAACGCAGCGGTCGGCAGCACGGCCTGGGCCTTCGCGGCCTCGCCCACCGAGCTCCCCGCCAACGAAGACGTCATCCGCACCGCTTTCATCTACAAGGTCGGTACGGTCGAAACCATGGGTGGGTCCAAAATTCTCACCGGTTCCGCCGCATTCAGCAATGCCCGCCAGCCGCTCGCCCAGGCGTTCCAGCTGGTCGGCGACACAAACAGCTCGTTCCTTGCCATCGTCAACCACTTCAAGTCGAAGGGCTCCGGAACCGGGGTCGACGCCGACATGAAAGACGGCCAGGGTGCCTCGAACGCTTCCCGGGTGAACCAGGCCACGGCCCTCGTGGCCTTCGCCGACGATCTCACGGCCAGCACCGGTATCGACCGGGTGTTCCTCACGGGCGATTTCAACGCCTACGACCTGGAAGACCCGATCCGGGTGATCACCGACGCCGGGTACATTAACCAGGGCGCCAAGACCGGCGAATACAGCTATGCCTTCGGTGGCACGGTCGGCTCGCTCGACCACGTGTTCGCTTCGCCAGAAGCGGATGCCACGGTCAACGACGTCGACATTTGGAACATCAACTCCGTTGAATCGGTGGCCCTCGAGTACAGCCGGTACAACAACAACGTGACCGACTTCTACGTTGCCGACGCGTACCGCTCCTCCGATCATGACCCGGTCGTGCTCGGACTCAACCTCGCCACGCCCACCTCGGTGGAGCTCAACCTGCTGAACATCAATGACTTCCACGGACGCATCGACGCCAACACCGTCAAGTTCGCGGGAACCATCGATCAACTGCGGGCCGAGTACGGCGACGCGAATTCGCTGTTCCTCTCGAACGGCGACAATATCGGTGCCTCGCTGTTCGCATCGGCATCGCAGAACGATCAGCCGACGATCGACGTGCTGAACGCCCTCGATCTGGCCGCCTCTGGCGTGGGCAACCACGAGTTCGATCAGGGCTTCGCTGACCTCGGGGCACGAGTGGCCGATGCTGCCAACTTCGACTACCTCGGAGCCAACGTCTACAACGCGGGCACGGAAACGCCCGCGATGCAGGAATACGCCCTCATCGATGTTGCCGGCGTGATGGTTGGCGTTATCGGCGCGGTGACGGAAGAGACCCCCTCCCTCGTCTCGCCGAACGGTATCGCGAGCCTCAGCTTCGGGGACCCTGTTGCCGCAGTCAACCGCGTTGCCGCGCAGCTCACCGACGGCGACCCCGCCAACGGCGAAGCGGATGTCCTGATCGCCGAGTACCACGAGGGTGCCGGCGCCGGAATTCCGGATGGCGCCACGCTCGAGCAGGAACTCGCCGCCGGCGGGGCCTTCGCGTGCATCGTGAATGACACCTCGGCCGAGGTCGACGCGATCTTCACCGGTCACACGCACAAGCAGTACGCCTGGGACGCCCCGGTTCCCGGCGCGGCCGATGGCGCCACGCGCCCGGTGCTGCAGACGGGCAGCTACGGCGAGAACATCGGCCAGGTTGTGCTCAGCTATGACGTGGCCTCCGGTGACACGACCACGGTGAAGAACCGCAACGTGGCCCGCTCGACCGTTGCCGATGCCGACCTCGTGGCCGCGTACCCGCGCGTCGCCGAGGTTCAGGCCATCACCAACGCCGCGTTGGCCGAGGCCGCGATCCAGGGCAACGTGCCCGTGGGTTCGGTCACCGCCGACATCACCCGGGCGTGCCTCGGTGGAGTCGCGCCGTGCGCCGAAAACCGGATGGCGCCATCCACTCTGGGGACGCTCGTGGCCAACTCGCTGCGCGCGTCGCTGGCCGACCCCACCATCGGCGGTGCCGAGATCGGCGTCGTCAACCCCGGTGGAATGCGTGCCGACCTCTCGCTGTCTCCTGACGGCGTGGTGACCTACGCCGAGGCGAACGCGGTGCTGCCGTTCCTGAACAACCTCTGGACGACGAGCCTGACCGGCGCACAGTTCAAGACCGTTCTCGAGCAGCAGTGGCAGACCAACGCCGATGGCACAATCCCGAGCCGGCCGTTCCTGCAACTCGGCTTGAGCGACAACGTGAACTACGCCTTCGACGCGTCACGAGATGCCGGAAGCCGCATCACGGGCATCTGGATCGACGGTGCCCAGATCGACCCGGCGCAGTCCTACCGCATCGGTTCGTTCAACTTTCTGCTCACCGGTGGCGACAACTTCCGAGAGTTCACGAACGGAACGGATACCCGCGACTCGGGTCTCGTCGACCGCGACGCCTGGATCTCCTACATTCAGGCCAACAGCCCGCTGTCCCCGTCGTTCAAAGCCAGCCAGGCTTCGATCACCGGCGCCCCCACGGCCGCGGTCAGCCCGGGTGACACGATCACCTTCACGGTCGGCAGCCTCAACCTCACCTCGCTCGGCGCCCCGAAAAACACCCAGCTCACGCTGAGCTGGTCGGGCACCGACGTCGGTACGGCATCCGTTGATTCGACGGGCGCAGCCATCGTCACCGTCACGGTGCCGGCCGATGCCGTCGCGAGCAGTGTCCTCGAGATGACCGCGGTTGAATCGGGCACGATCGTGCGCCTCGCCGTTGCGGTAACCGTGAGCACCGAACCGGGAGATGCGCCGACCGCAGCCCCAGCGAAGGATCTCACCAAAAAGCTGCGGAACGCGATCGATACCGACCGGAACTCCTATCGGGCCGGTGACACGGTCGCTGTCGAGGTTGGTGCCTCGCACGCCGGCGAGTACGTGTCGGTGTGGGCCTACGACAAGAAGAAGGCCGCCAACCTCGGCGGCTGGTTGCTCGTCAGCGCAGAGGGCACGGTGAGCGTCACACTCGCTGACGGCCTCAAGCACGGCAAGTACAGCGTGTCCGCGCAGAACGCTGACGGTGACGTAATCGGCTGGACCGACGTCAGGGTCGACCACGCCAAGAAGGCACCGAAGCCGCCGAAACCAGGGCGCCGCTAAGCCATGGTTTGTGGGCCGGGGCCCGCTCGCACCGTTTCGGTTGCGGGCGGGCCCCGGCCTGTTCCGGCGGCAATTGCTGCCGACACGCACGCCATTACCGCCTTCTGGCGTCGAACATCAATAACCTTGGGGCATGTCGACGATCAAGCAACCGGTCGGCCGCCAGTCCAGCAAGGTGTACCGGCGCCGGCGTTTCGTAGTGGGGCTCGGCGTGCTTGCCGTGCTGGTGATCCTCTTTCTCATCATCGTGCAACCGGGGGTGAGCAAGGGCGACGCAGACTCCCCGAAAAAGCCGGCCGCCCCGACCGAGTCGGCCACGCCGACGGATGCCGCCACCGTCATTCCCGAGACGGCCACCGCCGTCGATGGCTCGGCCTGCGACCCGGCAGCGGTGCAGGTTGCGGCCATCACCGACGCCACGAATTATGCGGCCGACGTGCTGCCGCAGCTGTCGCTGAGCCTGACCAACATCGGCACCACGGACTGCGTGATCAACGCCGGCAACAAGCAGCAGGTGTTCACCGTGATGAGTGGTGAAGACGTCTACTGGACCTCGACCGACTGTCAGACCAACCCGATCGACGCCGAGGTGACGCTCAAGCCCGGCGTGGTCATGCCGCTCGCAACCCCGATCAGCTGGGATCGCACCCGTTCGGCCGTTGACACCTGCCAGACCGAGTCCCGCACCGCAGTTCCGGCCGGCGGGGCGTCGTACTACCTGCACGTGACCGTGGACGGTATCGAAGCGGCCGACCCGGCGTTGATGATTCTGAACTAGGGCTGGCTGCTCAATCTGACGCCCCGCCCGGTGCGGTGGTACCGAACACTATTTCCCGTTGAACTGGGGCGAGTGCGTGGGTGAGGGCTCGCATACTGTTCTTCCGGGGCCGTTCTAGAGCGATTTGCGACCCCTCACGGAGGCCGGGCTGGCCGGGGCCTGGGGCTGGGGCGGGACAGGTGGTCGGCTCGCTGGGGCCTCGGCTCGAGCGCGCGTTCGCTCGTGGCATGCGCTGCCAGCTGGGCGTGTACGGCTGCGCCTGATTGAATGAATGGGTGACCGATACGACTGCCAACACCCGTTCCGAGGCGCTCGCCGCCGCTCTGGCGGCGCAAGACGTCGTCGCCGTCGCCTATGCGCTGCGCAACGATTACATGATTGTGCCGCAACTCGTCGTCAACGGGGAGGCGGCGCAGGTGCGGGTCTTCGGCCGCGAAGGCTCCGACAAGCGGATGCTGCTGCTCTTCTCGGCCGCCGAAAACTACGTGCGCGTGGTACCCGACGACCTGAACCCGCAGGTCATGGTCTGCGACGGGCAGTGGCTGCGGGAATTTCTCACCGTGCACGCCGCGACCCTGGAGATGGTGTTCTTCGACATCGCCGGGCCGAACGTGATGCAGGCAGCTCCCGCCGATCTGCTCAAGGCGCTGAGCCCCGAACTTGGCCAGAGCGACGCCGGCTGAGTCCTCGCCCGGGCAGCTTCGAGCAACTGCCCGATAGATCGCCGGGTCCAGGCGCAGGCTCGGCGCGCCGGTCAGTGCGCCGAGCCTGCATCCTTTTTTCGGGAAAGCGCTCAGCTACGGCCGAATGTGGGGCGGGGTAGTGATGGAGTCTAGAACGCCCGATCGAGTTCGGCGTCGCGGGGGCTGCGGCTGGTTCCGAGCGCGAGAGCAACCGCCGCGTGGATCGACCCGCAGGCGGCGTCGATCTGGGTGGTGAACCCGAGGCGCACGGCCTCGTTCACGCGCTGCTTCGACATCAGCGCTCCGCGCACCTCCCCGGCCAGGCTGATCTCACCGAAGGCGACCACGTTGTGGGCCACGGCCAGCCCGGTGAAGGCCGACGCGATGGCCAGCGCAATCGCGAGGTCGGCGGCCGGTTCGGTCAGACGGATTCCGCCGACCGTCGACACGTAGACATCTTTGGCGGAGAGCTTCATGCCGGCGCGCTCCTGCAGCACCGCGAGCAACATGGCCACACGGGCTGCGTCCACACCGCTCGTGACGCGGCGCGGGTTCGGTGCCTGGGTGTCGGTGACGAGAGCCTGCACCTCGACCGGCATTGCCCGCCGGCCTTCGAGGGCGACGGTGACGCAGGTGCCGTCGACCGGTTCAGTGGCCCGGCTTAGGAACAGCCCGCTCGGGTCGGGCACCTCGGCGATGCCGTCGCCGGTCATCTCGAAGCAGCCGACCTCGTCGGTGGGCCCGAATCGGTTCTTGAGCGCGCGAATGAACCGCAGCGAGGTCTGCCGGTCGCCCTCGAACTGGCAGACCACGTCGACCAGGTGCTCCAGCACCCGCGGGCCCGCAATCGAGCCGTCCTTGGTGACGTGGCCGACGAGCAGCACCGGCAGGTTGCGATCTTTGGCCACGCGAATGAGAGTGGATGCAACCTCCCGCACCTGGCTGGGCATGCCCGGCGAGCCGTCGGAGAGCGCACTCGACACCGTCTGCACCGAGTCGATGATGATGAGGTCGGGCTTCACAGCGTCGATCTGCCCGAGGATCACGCCGAGGTCAGTTTCGGCCGCGATATAGAGCTCGGGTTCGAGCGCGTTGGTGCGTTCGGCCCGCAATCGCACCTGACTCACCGACTCCTCAGCGCTGACATAGAGCACGCGGCTCTTGGCGGCGGCGGCCTTCGACGCGACCTCGAGCAGCAGCGTGGACTTGCCGACGCCGGGCTCACCGCTGAGCAGAATTACCGAGCCGGGCACGATGCCGCCGCCGAGCACCCGGTCGAACTCGTTGATTCCGGTCGGCCAGTGAGCGGCGGCATCCGTTTCAACGTGGGTGATGGGCCGGGCGATACCATCGCCGACGAGCGTGACGGCCTTGAGCTTGCGGGTGATGCCAGCGGTCTGGCCGGCATCGACGACGGTGCCCCACTGCTGGCATTCGCCGCAGCGGCCCGCCCATTTCAGGGTGGTCCAGCCGCATTCGGAGCAGCGGAAAGAGGAGACGGATTTTGCCATATTTCGAGCCTAGCCGGGGCCACCGACAGTCGACTCTGCGCGCGGTTCCGGCGCTAGTCGGCGTCCTCCGACACCTGATTGACCGCCGAGAACCGGTGGGCGACATCGGCGCTGATCGCCGGTAGGAACGCCTCGGCCCAGGAGCGGTAGCCGCGGTCGTTGGGGTGGAACAGATCCCCGGCTACGTGGGTCAGAATGCTGCGAAAGCCGGCCCGCTTCGTCGTTGCGTGCAGCGGAACCACGGTCAGCTCGTGCTCGGCGGCAACGCGGCGGATGATCTTGTTGGCCACGGCGACTTTGACCTCGTTGTGCGGCAGGTGAAAGCAGGGCAGGTCGGCGACGAGGGTGTGCGGCGGCAGTGCGGCGAACACGGTTCGGATACCGGCTTCAAACGCCGCCGGGTTCCACGCGGCGATATCGTTGGCGCCGATCGCGACCGTGACCAGGTCGGCCTCCAGCCTGGCGAAGCGGGGAAGCTGGTCGCGCACTGCCAATGCCACGGTCGCGCCGGAGACGCTGAGATTCACAACGCGTACCGTCTGGCCGGTCGCCAGGCGCACATGATCGGCGAGCACGCCGACGTAGCTCTTGCTTGGACTCGACGCCCCGATTCCCTGGGCGGCACTGTCGCCGATCGCGACGTAGAGCAGCTCGCCTGACTGCTTCGCGTGGTCGCGCCACCAGGCCGAGTGCACCGGCAGGGTCTCGTTGAGAATGGCCTTCTGCTGTTCCAGGTCGCGGCGCCACAAGGTCGTGGCCAGCACGACGCCGCCGGCAAAAACGGCGGCTCCGGTAGCGATGGCAGAGCGGATGCGTGGGTCGGTGAGGTCACCGGCTGAGGGTACTCCGCGGCATCCGTGTGTCTGCTGCATGTTTGCCGATTCGCGTCGAACCTCAGTCTCTACTAGAATCAACGGCGGTACCGTGTCCGAGCGGCCGAAGGTGCGACTCTCGAAAAGTCGTGTGGGGGAGACTCCACCGTGGGTTCAAATCCCACCGGTACCGCCACGAAAAACCCCCTAAATCCTAGTGTTTGACTGGGAAGTAGGGGGTTTCGTTTTGCCCAAATGGCCGTTTGCCCACACGGTGCCCGACGTGCGGCTCAACGGGTCCTCGAGATGAGTGCGCCCGGATTGGGTAGTCGCTACGCCCGTTCGTTAGTTGCCATGATGGCCGTGAGACACCGTGAGACACCGTGAGACACCGTGAGACACCGTGAGACACCGTGAGACACCGTGATGCGGCGTGACACAGGGACATTGTCGCGGTCAGTGACCCGGCCGTCGATTTCGTCGTCCATTCCGCGCAGAGCGGCGAACCCTCCGTTTCATGTCGCCACACACTACAGCTCGAACGCTCGCTGACCAGTGTCTTTAAGAACATGACGGCCTCCAGAAGTTCTGGAACCTTGCTGTTCCATTGCTGAGTTTCTTAGCGCTATGGAACAACTGCATCCCATTCATAAGGTACGGAACGCCTTTGTTTCACTGAGGTCGATATGCTCATCAATGACCTGGTCGAGCTTGGCGAGCTCATCCGCCTGCGCCGAGCCGAACTCAGTCTTTCGCAGACCGACGTTGCCGAGCAGACCGGCACCACCAGGCAGTGGATATCGCGCCTGGAGAAGGGCAAGAACGACACCGGCACCGCCCGCCTGCCCGCGGTCCTCGACGTCTTAGAACTAAACCTCGAGATCCGGCCGCCGCGGCTCGACAGCGCGCCGAAGGTTGTCGGTGAAGGCATCTGGCGGCAGTCGCTGATCGCCTCGGATACGGTCGGCGCGAGTCTTCAGATGCGCGAAGACTCCACGGGCGGATTTGCTCGCACAGCCAGCGTCGATCCCGAAGGGTTGGCAGCAGGGCGTCGACGCATCCTCGAGGCAAGCCTGAAACTTACGCAGCGTCGTGCCGCCGCGAACACGATTCCAAATACGCACACCAACACGACGCCAGACCCCGACAATGTCTAGCCTCGACGTGTATCTTTACGGCGCCCACGTAGCCGAGCTCGAGATGCTTGCCCCCTTGCAGTACCGCCTCACCTACAACGCAGCGTGGCTGGACGACCCAAACACGATGCCGGTCAGTCTGTCGCTGCCGGTTGGAGCTGCGCCGCTCACGGGAGCGACGCTCACGTCGTTCCTCGACAACCTGCTCCCCGACAACGCCGACGTTCGTGAGCGGTGGGCTGTCCGGGCAGGGCTGGCCACAGCTGAGCCGTTCGAGCTGCTGCGCGCATATGGCACCGACGTGGCCGGAGCCATCCAATTCGCCGACCCGGGCAGTGATCCAAACCAGAGCAGCACTAGCACCAGTGAACCGATCAGCGATGCCGAGATCGCTGCGCGAATCCGCGCGATCCGAGAAGACGACACCAGCTGGCAAGATCCAGATCGGGATACCGGCTATTTCTCGCTCAGCGGCGCCCAGGGAAAGTTCTCGCTCGGCAACGCCGGGCGGGGCTGGTACGAGCCGACTGGCAGCCACCCGACCACCCACATTTTCAAGCCCCGGGTACGTGGCCAGAAAGAGGGCGAGCTTGTCGAGTTCATCACCATGACAGTCGCCCGGATGGCCGAGATCAACACTGCCACTGTGGAACTCGGCATGTTCGACGGCGAGCACTCCCTCGTCGTCGAACGCTTCGACCGGCTGGCTGTCGATGCTGGTGCTAGCCCGGGCGAAGTCCCGACTATCTTCCGCGTTCATCAGGAGGATCTCGCCCAGGCTACGGGTGTCACCCGACTACAGAAGTACGAGAACCGCGGCGGCCCCACGTACAGGGACGTGCTGCGTCTCCTTGATGCGCACGTGCCGGACGAACGCAAAGCCGCCTCGAAGCTGACATTCGTCCAAGCCCTCGTGTTTTCCTGGATGGTTTTGAATACCGACGCCCACTCCAAGAACTATTCCGTCTTCATCGGCCTTGACGGTGTCGACCTCACTCCGTTGTACGACGTGAGCAGCTTCATCCCGTATGCCGGGCGAGCAGATGACGGACGCCCCCCCGGACCGACTCGGCCTTCCGCAACACGAACCTCTCGATGCGCATTGCTGCGGACTATCCCGCTGGTCAGCAATCCTGGTTCGAGTGGGGCTCCGTCGCCCGTGAAGCCGGCCTCAGCCGTGTACTGGTTACTGACTGGGCGAGCGCGGTCGCGGATTCCCTGCCGCAACTGATCGCCGCTGCTGCGTCGTCGTTGCCGTCGCATTTGCAGACCGACATCGTCGCGCGGTTCGTCGAACGCACGCCCATCCGTGCAGCCCAGGTAGTCGCGGCCATCGCTCGCTGAGCCGCCTCTGGGAAAATGAGAGGTCGCGACTGTTATGTTTGCCCACCATTCACCGACATCATGGTGATTGACGGCCAGCCATCGGACCGCGATCCTTCTTCGGATAGCATCCAAGCGATGGCCATTTGTTGGCACCGCTCGGCTCACGTTCTCGCGGCTCACGTAATCGGCGCGGCGAATCTGCATGCCCGATGCTTCGTCCCGGCATCGTCTCTCACCTGCGAGATCGCAGATGGATGTGTCTACCCCTCGATGATGTCGTAGAGCGTGCTACGACGATGCCGGCATTGAGGCGTTCGACGATGAGTTGGCGTTCATGCCTCCGCGTTCATCGTCCGCGACACCCGCGGGTAGCGCCTCACACCAGCATCTTCCTTGCTTCGCTCAAACATTCCTCTGCTTGCCCGGTTGACGTGAAGCACACTCTCCTGTTGAATGACTACAGAAGGGGAGTAATCCTCGCTTCGCATCGTCAATACGTTCCCGCCGCGGGTTCCGGTGCGCAGGGCCGCACGGTAGATAAGACCTTCACGAAAATTTCGTGGAGGTCTTTGTCATGACTGTCCCCCTGTGGGCGTGGTTCGCTGTTCTGGGTGTGATCCTGCTGATGCTCGCCGTCGATCTGGTCGCCCACCGCAAAGCTCACGTGATCGGTGTGCGGGAAGCCGCCGTCTGGTCGATCGTGTGGGTGACTCTCGGTGTCGCGTTCGGCGTGCTGGTGTGGATGCTGTGGGGGGCGGAATTCGGGCAGCAGTACTTTGCTGGCTACCTGATTGAGAAATCCCTCGCGGTGGACAACGTGTTCGTCTGGGCGATTATCTTCGCCGCTTTTGCGGTCCCGCGCGAGTACCAGCACCGAGTGCTGTTCCTCGGCGTCCTGGGCGCCCTGATCTTCCGCGGGATTTTCATCGCCGCCGGCGCCGCGCTGATCGAGAACTTCTCCTGGATCCTGTACGTATTCGCCGCGTTCCTGATCTACACCGGGTGGCGGATGTTCCACTCCCGTAACGACCACGTCCACCCCGAGAAATCCCGTATCCTCAAGGTGTTTCGTCGGTTCGTGCCGATGACCGACGCATACCACGGGCAGAAGTTCGTGATCCGCAAGGCAGGAATTCTGGTGGCGACCCCGCTGCTGGCCGTGCTGGTGCTGGTGGAAATCACGGACATCATTTTCGCCGTTGACTCGATCCCGGCTATCTTCGCCGTCACGAGCGAACCGTTCCTGGTCTTCACCGCGAACGCGTTTGCCATCCTGGGCCTTCGGGCCATGTACTTTTTGCTCGCGGACCTGATCCATCGGTTCATTTACCTCAAGATCGGACTGGCGTTCGTTCTGATTTGGGTGGGTATCAAGATGCTGCTCCTGGATGTCTTCTACATCCCGACCACGATGAGCCTGGCAGTGGTCGTGACCATCATCACGGTGTCCATCGTGGCCAGCCTCCGCGCCACCCGTGGTCAAGGTCGACGCGAAGTGCATACCGAGGCGGCAGGGGTGTTCCGGATCGCCACCGACGAGGAACTTGCCGCGGCCGAGCCGGTCTTCCGCCGCAGTGGACGAGTGCCTGTCGGTAGCGCAAAGGATCGCTCCGATGAGTGACGTGGATCCCTCGTTGGGCAGGGCCCCTAGCTAGCGATCGCCGGGATAATGGCACCCGAGAAGACTTGCCAGGCCAGCGCGGTCTTCGCCACCAGGCTCAAGGTGATGTAGGTGCGTTCGCCCTGCAGATAACTTTTCCATTTGCCGACCTGCTTGTACTGCAGCCACTGGTTAACAGCGAAGGTATTGAAAAACAGGAACAGCGAAATCACGATGCCGACGACGAAGCCGGGGGCCGCGACGTCACTGACGCTGCCTGGACGCAGGAAGTAGATCAGAATCAGGATCCACGGCACGATGCCGACCATCGACCCGAAGATGAAGGGCAGCAGCCCGCCCGAGCCGGGCTGTTCGTATTTCTCCTGCAGTGCACCGAACAGGATCATGGCCGCATTGACGGCGAAAACGGCGAACAACGCACCGATGTCGGTGGCCCCGTTGATTGCCAGGATCAGCCAGATCATGATCGACGAGCTGAGGGAGTACTCGACCCATCGAAAGTAGTTGTGGTTGTTCTGCAACCCATTCTTGTAGCGCGCAAAGAACCAGGGACTTGAGATGAGGAAGTGGAAGAAGGCGCTGAGGGTCAAGAATGCGACGACGCCGACACCGATGTTCACTTCGAAGAGCGTGACCCGTTCCGGTGGAATCGGAACTCCGGGAGGGCCAGCCAGGTAGTCCGCCGTCACGGCGAACAGAACTTGCGAGCTCAGCATGGTGAGAATCACCGCAAATCCGGCGGCTTGGAGCAGGTGCAGACTTCCGGCAACAACGTTATAGATCCGCAGCCGATCGATCTGCTCGTCGGGTGAGTAGACCCTTTTGGACATGGGACGGCTCCTTCGTTCGTGGGGGCTAGTGCCCTTGAGGACATCTTGGCACCGCCGAATCCACTATCGGGTTCGACGAGTAAAAACCGGGATGAGGCTGGCCATTTCTCCAGCTGTGGCGTGCGTCCTGTCTCGCGAACGATTGTTCAGAACCACCGAGGGGGCTTGCCCCTGATTTCGGCATGAGAACGATGTGGCGGCCGCGGAACGCGACGGCGTGCAGCACCTGATCTGCACCAGCGTTGCCACGGACGGGGATCACCTGGGCTTTGCCCTGGCACATCGGTGGACAGATCGACGTATTCAGGGCAGCGCACTGCGTTGGACGATTCTGCGCAATGGCCTTTACGCCGAGCTCTTCGGATCGCTGCTGGCGCCGGCCGAAGGTGTGATCACGGCGCCATTTGGTTATGCCTGCAGGCGTGACCCCAGGTCAGCACACGCTCACGCTTGACGCAGTTGGTGTCGATGGGGTTGCGCGGAGCAGCGTCGTCTACATCACCGTCGGTGCCGAAGGAACAGCGATCTACGTCTCAACCATCGAGGCCGAGGCTGGTGACCTTGCAGCCACTGGTGTGGACGCAGGACCGCTTGAACTTCTCGCACTGATGCTGCTTGGGGTCGGCACCGTCTTGATCCGCCGCCGAAACCGGACCGTCTGCTAGTGGAGGCCCCGCAGACGCAAACGCGGCTGCGGGGCCTCTTCTAGAACAAGACGATTCGAAATCTTGAAACGCGCCGCCGGTGCGTGGCAACATAAACGGTCTGCAACGGCGTCAAGGTCGTCATCGAAGAGGTCTGCGTACGTGTCGAGGGTCACCGCCGAGGCGGCATGACCGAGCATTCGTTGCACCGCTTTGATCCGCGTGCCGAGGCTTACCCGGGTGCCCATGAGGTGGTTTCCGAATCGGTCGGCGAAGACGAGTCCCGTTGCCAGCTTGTCCCGGCATCCTTTCCTCTGATCGTGCTCATGATCGTCCCGCTCTACTCCCTGTCATTGGCCCTGTCAGACCCACACAGTCCCGTCGTTCAGATCTTCACGTATTTCCCGTACTCTGCGCCGATCACCGCGATGCTGCGCAACGCGTTCGGCTCCCGCTCCGGCTGGGAAGCCGCCATCGTCATCATCGAACTCTTCCTACTCAGCCCAGTCGTGCTCCAAATCGCCGCACGCCTCTTCCGATACGGATCCACCTCCTACACGAGCAAGGGCTTTTTCAACACGGTCTTCGTGCGACCCGCTGGGAGCGCCACGCGCAAGTGACCCGCGAAGTGATCAACGAGGATTGAGGATCCTTCCGGCCCTCCCGCTCGCCTGGGGCGGGGCGAGCGTCACCCACGATGGCTAACCCAGCTCGAGTGCGTCGACCGCCACCGCCCATGGGTAGGCCTGGATCGCTGCGATGCGCTGGTCGCGCAGCTCCTAACGGTGGCAAAACGGGCAGTGCAGCACGCTGTGGCCCCAGGCCTCTGCGACGCCCGGGATAGTGGGCAGGTCGTCCGAGATCGACCGGTGGCGCGGCTACGCGCTGCGACGCCACGCCATCGCATCCGCTGAGGTGGAGGAGCCGGAAGACCACCTGCGTAAGCAGATCGAAGACCCGCTAGCCAACGGGCTCGACCACGACCAAGCGTTCCTCGTGGCGATCAAGCGGCTGGGCAACCTCGACGCCGTCTCTCGGGAATTCGCCCGGGAACACTCCGATCGGCTCGGGAAGCAGCTCGTACTCGTGCCAGACGACGCCGACGCCACCCGCGCGCCGGCCTGGCGCGAACTTGCCGTGGTGCGCGGCATCGCCCTGGGGGCGGGGCTGGCCGTCAAGGCCGGCCTGACCTGGTCCAACGGCGAAATGGGCCTCGCCCGCAATCTGGGCCTGCTGGGCTTTCCGTTTCTCGCCGTCTACTTCGGCTGGAAGCGCCGGCGCACCGTACCGGTCGCGGCAACCCTTGTGGTCTCGTTTGCCGCATTGGCGGTGCTGCCCAACGTCTACCCGTTCGCGGCCGGTGGCTCCACCGAGGTTCTCGCGGCGCTGCACGCCCCGGTGTTGCTCTGGGTGCTGGTCGGGGTCGCCTACGTCGGCGTCCTGGATACACCGTTGACCGCAACCTACTCATCCTGATGGACGCCATTTGGTGCTCGTGCTGAGCCTGCTGCTCTACTCGATCTCGGCCCGCGACTCGGTCGCCCAGCCGGGGCTGTTCGACGCCCTCCAGCTGGCGTTGGTCAGCGCTGGTGGTCGATGCCGTGATGCTTACCGCGATGCTGGCGCGCATCCCCGAGTTCGGTTTCAGCCCCAACAAGATCGCCGTGCTCGGCCTCAACCCGCTGCTGCTCGCGCACCTGGTGCGCGCGGCCTGGCTCGCGATCGGATTTCTGCGCGGTCGACGCGCGTTCACGGCGCTCGAAGGCTGGCAGACGCGGTACCTGCCGGTTTACGGCGTGTGGGCGCCTATCGTGGTGGTGATTTTTCCCCTGATGTTCGGCTTCGCGTGAGCGCGTGCGTGCACCGGAGTGCGGCCGATCCGCTCAGTGCCCGCGAGCGCCCCCGATATGGGTGGCCGCCACGGTAACCGGCTTAGCGGCTGCCAGTATCGGGCGCGGTCATGGCACCGATGACATTTCGAGAGCTCAAATTTTGCTATTTCAGGTACGACGTACTTTGCTGAGGATGAGGCCCTCGGTGGGCTCTTCCTCGTTGGTGACCGTCTCGATCCACTCGACGTCTTCGTCGGACAGGTAGTAGTCCGATTCCGCGCTGTCGCTATCGATGGCGGCCGATCCGCCAGCCCGTGTGACCTCCGCGACGACCTGCGGCGGCACAGCGTCGCCGTTGTTCTCCAACAGCCCTACCCTCGTCGACGGAGTCAGCTTGGGCCACCACAGTTCGATATTCATACGGCGCAGTCGGCCATGCCCGCCCTTGCAGCGCGAGGTCATCGCACGGCGCCCTCCCGCACAGCCAGGGACGCGGTGGGATAAAACAGGGCACGGTGAATGGTGACGGTCATCCGTTCTCCCACCAGCGGCCGACGGCCGGTGACGCGGCAGCGAACCCGTACGCCGGCCCAATCCACGATGACATCATTGCCGCTGCGGCCGAACAATGACGAGGTGACTTCGGCGGCGCCATCGATGTCGGCGTCAAGCCGCACGTCCTCCGGCAGAACGGCGAGGGTTCCCTCTTCGCCGAATCGAAACCGAGTACCGAGAACGTCGTGCCCGACCGCGCAGGGGTGGTTCGATGCAGTGAAACCTGCGGCGTGCACCACTCCTTCGAAAAGAGTTGCGTCGGCCATGAACCGCGCCACGCTGGCGCTTGCGGGGTATGACACCAGTTCCGGTGGCGACGCGATCTGTTGAATGCTCCCCTGGTCGAGCACAACCACCCGATCGGCCAGAGCGAGTGCTTCGTCGCGGTCGTGCGTCACGTGCACCACGGTCAACCCGATGGAGCGAGTCAAAGACTGGAGCTCCAGGCGAAGAGCATCGCGCAACGGCTCATCGAGTGCCGAAAGCGCTTCATCGAGAAGCAGCACTTGGGGGTTGCCGACCAGCGCTCGGGCGAGTGCCACCCGCTGGCGTTGCCCACCCGAAAGTGTGGTCGGATTTCGGGTGCCGAAACCTTCGAGCCCAACCAGCTGCATAACCGCCGCGACGCGCTCCTCCCGCTCGGCCCTGGATACTTTTGTGAGCTTCAACGGGTAGGCGATGTTGCGGGCGACGTTCCAGTGCGGCCAGACAGCATGCTGCTGAAAGACCATTCCGAGGTGTCGCCGTTCCGGCGCTACATTCGTCGTCGCGTTCGCGACCACGGATTCACCGATGCGGATCAGACCGGTGGTCGGAGCCAGAAAACCGGCAATTGTGCGCAACAACGTCGTTTTGCCCGAACCGGACGGACCGACGAGGGCAACGAATTCGCCGTCGGCGATACGCAGGTCGATGGCGTCGAGGCCAACGGTGCCGTCGGGATAGGTCAAGCCAACCGAGTGCAGATCTACAGATGCCATGATGCGTCCTCCTAAGGGTTAGCGGCGGGATTGCCGTGCGGTGAGCCCCAGGCCAGCAAGGCCGAGCACGGTGACGACGAGGGAGAGAGCGGATGCTGCATTGTAGGAACCGGCCTGCTGCAGACTAAAGATGGTGACGCCCAGAGTCTGGGAGCCGGGCGCGAGCAGCAGCACGGAAATGGTCAGCTCACGAACCGCCGTCAGGACCACCAGCGTGCCGCCGGCGATCGCGGCTGGTATCGCCATACGCCACGAGATGTCCACGAGAGCGCGCAGCCGGCTCGCCCCCGACGCTCGCGCTGCTTCCTCCGCGGTCAGAGGCGTCGACCGAAGCGGAGCGCTCACCGACTGCACGACGAGGGCGATGAACGCCATAACGTAAGCGCACAGGATCAACCACGGGGTGTTGAACAGTCCGATTCGCGGGGCGATAATCAGCCAACTCACGGCGATGACGAGCCCCGGCATCGCCTGCGGCAACATCGCGACCGCGCGCAGTATCCCGTTCGAGCGGGCTCGAGTTCGTGTCACGAGGGTGCCGATGGCGAGGCCGAGAACCGTGCAGATCACGCCGGCCAGCACCGAGAGCATGATGGAGTTGCCCGCTCCGGCGATGGCGTTGGGCGACGTCGTTGCGCGCTTCAGATTATCCAGCGTGATGTTCTGCAAGGTCAGCGGAATTCCCGGTGCCGGCAACAGGGCCTGACTGATCAGGGCGAGCAGGGGCAGCACGGTTAGAGCCAGCAGAGTGCCCCACGTGGTGACCGTCGTGGCCAGTCGCCAGCGCCCAAGGCCAAGCAACTGCGCTGGCGAAGCGGATGCGTCCAGCTCCCAGGTGCTGCGTGCCGCCAGAATATCGACAATCATGGCCACTACCGCGCACAACATCAGTATCGCCCCGACCGTTGCGACCACTTGGAGTGGATCGTCGACGGTTCCGGACTGGATGTACCGATAAACGAGGGTGGACAGGGTGACATAGCGTTCCGGCAGCCCGATGATCGACGGAATTCCGAAGTCAGCGAGGTTGGACACTGCGATCAGGGTGAAGGCTGAGAGAAAGGCCGGACGCAACAGCGGCAACGTGATGTGTCGCACGGCGCGCCCGATCGAGGCCCCGCTAATGCGGGCGGCCTGCTCCAGGTCGGACGGCACTCGCCGTAGTGCAGCCGCGACGATGATGTACGCAACGGGATAGGAATGCACGGTGAGCAGAAATACCACTCCGTCACCGCCATAAATGTTCCACAGGGGGGACCCGAACCATTGCGTCCACAAGGTATTGACCGGTGCTGCCGGGCCGGCGATCCCAATCCAGGCGATCGCTCCCACAAACGGCGGAACCAGGAGCGGTGATAGAGCGAATAACCGAAGGACCCGACGGCCGGGCAGGTCACTGCGATCCAACAAGAGGGCGATGACGGTGCCAACAATGACGGCGAACAGGGCCGATACGGAGGCCGAGACAATACTGTTCAGACCCGCCTGCGCGACATCACCGGTCAGGAGCAGCTCCAGTCGATTCTGACTGAAGGCGAGGGCGAGAAGTGCGCCGAGCGGGAGCAGTATGACAGCGGATACCGCGCACCACAATGCCACCCGCACCGCGTCAACACCATCCACCCGCGCCAACCGAGATGGCCGGGAAGCGCGACGGGCCCGGTCGGATTCGACCGGGCCCTGATGGAGCAATTTACTGGAAGAGCTCATTGAATCGGGCCACTGCCGCAGCCTGGATCACACTGATGACCGCGAGGTCAGGGGTGATGATCGTAATATCGTCCATCGACGGCGCGCCATCGGGGGTTCCGACGTCGCTGCGCACCGGCAGGTAGGACTGGCTGACGGCGAGGGTCTGACCGGCTTCACTCACCAGGAAGTCGACGAAGGCCTCGGAGGCTGCCTGCTCGTCGGTGCTGGCGAAGATGCCGACCGGCTGGGAGACGTACGGCACGCCCTCGCTCGGGTAGATGAGGTCGATCGGAGATCCGGCGGCCTTCAGCTCGCGGGCCAGGTAGTCCACGACGATACCGACGGAGCTGGTTCCGGATGCGACGGCCTGGGAAACAGGCCCGTTGCTTTCCGCAATGATCGGCTTGTTGGCCGCGAGTGCCTGCAGCCACGTGTCGCCGAGCTCGTCAGAGTCGCTCCAGACCGCGGCGTTGTACGCTGCGGCACCGGAAACATCGGGGTTCGGCATGGTGATCTGGCCGGCATAGCCGGCGTCGGTGAGGTCCTGCCACGACGTCGGCGGAGTGTCGACGAGGTTGGTGTTGTAGGCGATCACGGTGGGAATGATGCGCGTCCCCACGTAGAAGCCCTCGGGGTCCACGACGTCCTGGTCGAGGGACTCGACGTCGGCGGGGGAATAGGCGAGGAGAAGGTCATCCGTTTTGTAGCGTTCGAAGGTTCCGGCATCTGCAGCGAGAAGCACGTCGGCCTGCACTTCGCCGCTCACCCGCTCGGATTCGATGCGCGCGGTGAGATCGCCGGTGCCGGCGCGGAACACCTCGACCGTGATCTCGGGGTGGTTGACATTGAATGCGCTCACCACGGCATCGATCTTCTCCTGTGGCTCCGAGGTATACAGGGTGATGGTCGCCTCGTCGGCAACCACGGTGGATGCGTCGCCTGCCGCAGTGGAGGCGTCGGCCGGGGCGCTGCATCCGGTCAGAGCTATCCCGATCAGCGCTAATGCCGCTGCGGGAGCGAGAGATTTTCTCAAAGACATGTCTTTTCCTTAGGGTCGTGATGCGAAGGAGTACTGCGGAGCGGGAGAAGTGAAAAGTGGGGGGTCCGGGTGAAGACTGACGGGGGCTGTGCTGATCTGCCCGTCGGCGAGCTGCACGATCGAGAACATGGCCAGGTCGTGGCCACCGACCGTGTCCGGGCCGGCATTCATGATCTGGTGGTAGGCCAGCGACGGCCCCACCGAGACGGGGATTCCGGCAAAGGTGGCCGACATGGGGTGGTGATAGTGACCGGCGAGAATGATGCGAACATCGGACCCGGCGATCGCCCTCGCGAATGCCGGGGCATCGCGCAGCCCGGTGCGTGAGAGCGTGGGCAGTGGCGACGGAACGGGGGAATGGTGCATGGCGATTATGGTTCCCACTCCCCACGATGTCGTGAGTTCTGCGGTGAGCCAGCTCAGCTGTTCCTCACCGAGCGAGCCGCTACTCGAATCAAGCAACACGAAGCGTAGCGAGCCGATCATGACGCTGCGATAGTGGCTGGTCTCATGATCGGTGAGAGAGCGCGCATCCGTTGGTGAATCGTGATTTCCGAGAACAGTGAGCACGGGTGCCTGCACACGTTCGCCGAGGTCGTGGAGGGCAAGGTTCACCTCGGGGTAAACCTCGGTGTGCCCCCGTTGGGCAAGGTCGCCGGTGACCACCACCACCTCCGGCGTCATTCCGGCCGCAACCACGTAGTCACCGACTTGGTGTAACCGGGCCAGTCCATCGATCTGCCCATACAACAGGTTGCCCTGAGTGGCATGAATATCGCTCAGATGCAGGATGCTGAAAATTCCCGATTCGTTACTCATCGTCGGTCCGAACGCGTGCGTCCGCCAGCCGAGTGTGGAGCTGGTGGAGCTGGGCAGAGGTCAGACCGTGCCTGCGCAGGTAGGCGACGCTCCCGCCGAGCTCATCGATCTGCGCCAGGGCAAACAGCAGGGCGTCTTCGGGGCTGTCCAGATGAAGACGCATTGCGTCGGCCAGTTGGGCGCCTGTCAGCTCGAAACTGCCGAGGACGGTTCGAGCGTGGTCGTGTCGATGGGGGGCGACCTGCTCGGCCGAGAGTACGTAGTCAGCGATCACTTCGGGTCGGGGAGTTCCGACGGCGAGCAGCGCGAGGGCCACCACCAACCCGGTGCGGTCTTTGCCCGCTGAGCAATGTACGAACACGGCACCGGTCGTCTCGGCAATGACAGCGACGGCCGCTGTGAGTTCCGGACCACGCGTCTGGAGCATTTGCTGGTACACCGCCTCGAGCGTTCCGGTGACCGGCGGGCCGTCGGGAAGCCGATAGATCGGGTTGTGGACGACCGCGGCGCGGTGTCGCACCGGACCGCGCTCTGCGACCTCGCGCAGGTCGATGACTACCGAGATGTCGAGGCCGGCGAAGGTAGCGGTCCCCGCCGGCGTGAGTTCGTCGAGCGCGGCACCGCGAAACACACCCGGCAGGCCGGACGTGCGCACGTTGTAGGCGCCCTCGAGCGTGACGATTGCCATTATCAAACGCCCCCGTTTCAGCATTTCACGGAGTGTGAAACGCGGTTACAAGAGCAAAAGTAGGTTGGTCAGCTAAACGGGAGGCAAACGGAGCACGCACGGCTGATAGACGGAATGTTTACGCCCGGCGTTGATTTACGGCCGGTCAGCGCTCATCCTCCTCGAGGGCGTCGACCACGACGTTGCGCATGGTGATGGAGTTCGTGTCGCTGCGCGCGAATAATTCGGCGTGCAGGGTGTGGAGGACGAGCTGATGGCTGAGGCGGCTCAAATAGGGGTCGATGACGTGTGCACGGGAGAGCGGGCTCGTGACGAGCGCGATGTCGGCGAGTTGAGTGAGCGGAGAACGCCCGAAGCTGGTGACCGCAATAATCGTGGCACCTCCTTCCTTGGCTGCTCGGCAGGCGTGCAGCGTGTGGGTGTTCGCCCCCGAATAACTCACTGTGAGGCAAACGTCACCGGTGCCGAGCGAGGTGGCCGCGAATTGTTGGGCCAGGATATCGCTGGGCGCTTCAACCGACCGGCCCACCGTCGCGAACCGCATGGCTGCATCCTGCAATGGCGGAGCAGAAAACCCCGACCCGACCAGAACGAGCCGATTCGCCGACAGGAGTGCTGTGACGGCCGCCTCTACGCAGACCAGATCGAGGCTCTGGCGACCCAGGCTGATCGCATCCGCTGCATCCGTGAAAATCTGATCGAGCGCGTGGTGATGCGGCGAAACCGCGAGAGGAGCCGATCGGGCCACCTCCAGTCGCAGGTGTTGAAAGCCACGAAATCCCAATGACTGGCAGGCGCGACTGACCGTAGCCGTCGAGGTGCCGGCGGTCTGGGCGAGCTCGGCCGTTGACCATTCGATTACCGTGGCCGGGGCGGCCAATATTGCTTCGGCGACCCGACGCTCGCTGGGCCCGAGCACGAGGAGCGAAGCTCTAAGCCGGGTGAGGACCAGGCTCGTGCCCGTCGGGGGATCAGATATGACGGCACTCATGGCGACCTGCTTTCCTCGGCTGTAGTTGCCCAGAGTGTAGCGAGACCCCGTGAACGCGAGATCAATGCGCCAAGCGTGGCCGGACCGGCGACCACGCCCGCGCCTGATCGATAAACTTTGGATATGTCAGACCAGCACTACGAGCAGGATGAAACCCTGCGCCTTCCCACCGTTCAGTTTCGCGTCGTTCTCGATCTGGGCGCCCGGCTCGCTGCAGCGATCACGCTGCCGCCGGAGCTGGCCCATCCCGACCTGTTCGCCGACCGCGACGACGAGGGCGAGGCCCTCAACCTGTCGATCGATTACGACAGCGGTCAACTGCACGTGCTGCTCGATGAAGCCGGCCCCAGCTTTCACTATCACGGCACCGCCGACCCGTACGAGAGCCCGTGGCCGGAGGATCAAACCGCCATTCTGCTCGAATGGGCGCTCATTCTGGTGCAGGAGATCGATGGACGGGATGAGCTGCTCGACTCGATCTATGAGGCCGCCGAGTGGTTCGAGCAGGGCTTCACGCTCTATGTTCCCGAGACGGACCCGACCCAGCTCGAACTGATCGAGGTCGACATTATCGGCGAGCTGCTGACCCTGCCGTGGCTGGGGTCCGGGCGGGTCGACCACGAACACATCGACGGCGACAATCACCCGATCGCGCTGCTCTGGAACATGAACAACGCTGACCCCGACGTGCCGATCGCGCGCGCCTGGCTCGACCCGCAAACCGGGGAGCCGCGCACCGCGGCGGAGCCCGGGGTGGATTGGACCGCCGTCGCGATGAGCGAAGACGAGGTGCTGCAGTGGCTGGTCGGCATTTATACCAACCACCACGTGGCCGCGACGCCCGAAGCGCAGATCATGCGCGCGGCGCTCGAGCGTATGGGAGGCATCAGCTGAGTCAGCTCTATCGCGGCGCGCGGGTCAGCGCGGCGAGCAGACGCTCGAGCGGACCCTGGCCCAGAAGATAGCGCCACAGACTGGCCAGGATGAACGTGAGCAGCAGCATCCAGATCAGCAACGGCCAGCCGGGGTAGTCAACCTCCCGGCCGCCGGCGACCACGATGGCCAGGACCATAATCTGCAGGGTGTAGACGGTCAGCGCCATCGATCCGGTCGCTCCGACCGGGGAGAGGATGCCGCGGAGCATCCGACCCAGCCGGCCACGTTCCACCGCCGTGAGCCAGAGCAGCGCGCCGATTAGTGCGATGGCGAGCCCGCCAGAGCCGATCACTTCGGCGATCGATCCGGAGTGCGCCTCGGCGCTGACCCCAGGGAGCACGAGGGCCGCGCCGTAACCGGCCACCGCCGCTGACGCGCCGACACCGACGAGGGCGACCTGGGTTTTCGCACGCCGCAGATCGGACCGTGCGACGATCAGGCCGGCCAGGAGAAACGGCATCCAGATCAGCACCGGGTAGGTGCCGTTGAGAAAGAAATAGTCGACGAAATAGGCGAGCGTGGACTGGTCGACATCCACGTCGGCCTGGGCGGCGCCGAGCATGGGCGCCCCCAGCAGAAACGCGACGCCGATCAGGCCGAGCAGCCACCGACGCAGAAACAACAGCGGCAGAAGCAGCAGGAACATCAGGGCGTAGAAGTGCAGAATGATGGCGATGCCGCTGTGCAGGCTGGACAGCACCAGGCCGAGCAGAAACAAAAACAGCGCGCGCACCACGATGCCGACGACGCGATCCGAACGTTGGCCGCGACCGAGCGGATGCGCCGATCCGGTCATGATTCCAAGCGATACCCCGGCGAGGGTCGCGAACAGAATGGAGGAGCGCCCATCGACGAGCAATTCGGCGTCACCCGCGCGCGGAATGGCATGGGCCACGAACATGCCGATGATCGCCAGCCCGCGGGTGATGTCGATGGCAACGACCCGTTCGCCCCGGTCAGGCCTCGTCTGCATGAGAATAGGCTACGGGTTCTTGCGGCATCACGCAGTCGGGTTCACGCTTTCCGCCAGCGCGCCGGTCAGATCAAGTGCGAGCGTCGTCGTCAGGTGCAGCCGGGCGAGGAACGCGTCGTCGTGGCTGACCACGATGAGCGCTCCCCGGTAGCCGAGCAGGGCGGCGATGAGCTGGTCGACGCTCTACCGGTCGAGATTGTTGCTGGGTTCGTCGGTGCCGACAGGTCGGTCGAGGTCGGCGGCGCTGAATCCGAGGTCCTCAGAGGTGTTGAAGGCACTAGCATCGGAACCGAAATGGCGAGGGTCAGCGCAGGGGCTGCGGCGCGAAAGCGACGAGAATCTTCACTGGTGCAACCTCACGTTGGGAACACGAACGACTTAAGCCTCAGACGCAGCTGTGCGCATACCACGCGTCACCAACCGGCGCTCACATGCGGGAGCGGTAGCCTGAAGTTGTAAGCAACTGGAGGAGTAATTATGCAGGTCATCGTGAATACCGACAGCAATATTGACGGCACCGAGCGGGTTTCTGGCGCGCTCGAAACGATCGTCGAAGAGTCCCTTTCGCGCTACGGCGAACGCCTGACCCGGGTTGAGGTTCACCTCTCCGATGGCAGCGCCGGCCGCAGCAGCGCCGACGACATCAAGTGCACCCTCGAGGCCCGCCCAGCCGGCGGCACGCCCGTCGTCGTCACCGAAAACGCCAACGCCGTGGAGGAAGCCCTGACCGGTGCCCTGCACAAGATGAAGAGCCTGCTGGAGAGCCACTTCGGCAAGCTGGATGCCCGCAAGGGTAACCTCCCGATGGGCGAGGTCGTCTAACTCACCGCGCGGCGGTCGGGGCACCCTTTGTCGCTCGGGGCACCCCGAGGACTGGGTGCCCCGAGCGGCGCAGCGCGGCTGGCAACCTCATGCCAGAAGGTGTGGCACCGTTCGCGCAGCCCAGCGCCGATGGTAACGTCGCCTAGGTCTGCCCAGCGATTGGCAGCAGTGTCCCTCTGTTTGCTCCTCTGCTAGGAACTCCCTCATGCCCGAACGCCTGAACTTGTCCAAGAACCTACCGCGCAGTCTGGCCGGGTTGTCGCGCGAGATCCTGCAGGACTTGCAGCAGTTGGCGCGCACGCCCTCCCTCCTCGTGGCCTGTAACTACGGTGGCACCCTGTCGTATCATGGCGCGTCAGATGTGCCCTCGAAGCTGCTCGTCGAGTCGGCGCTCGCACTGCGGGCGCTCGCCGCGTTGCCCAACACGCACACGGCCGTGATGAGCGGGCGCACCCTGCGCGACCTCGCCGCTGACTCCCGACTGCCCCGCGAGGTGCACCTGGTCGGCTCGAACGGCGCCGAGTTCGACTCGGAGTTCTTCGACACCGACGACGGTGACGCGACCAGGCAGGATTCCGGCGCGGCCCTCGACCGCTTGCGCTCCCGACTGGGCGTCAGTGCCGCCTTCTTCGCCGGCGACGGTGCGAGCGACGAGATGGCGATGAACACCCTGCACGGCCCCGACCTGGGGATTCGCATCGGCGACGGCGAATCCGTCGCCGCGCACCGGGTCAGCGGCCCAGAGAAGCTCGCGCAACTGCTGGCCCTGCTCTTTGAGCTGCGCAAGGACTGGCTGTTCGGCCAGCACGTCGTTGCCATCGAACGCCACTCCATGATCGGCGATGGCACGTCGACCGCCCTCGTGACGCCGGAAGCGCGCATCTGCTGGATGACGCATCCGCTGCCCGATTCTGGCTCGCTGTTCGCGAGCATTTTGGGCAGTGAAGAGGCCGGTCACTTCTCGATCGAACCGGTCAAGAAAAGCCGCGTTCTCGGCCAGCGTTATGTGGACAACACCATGATCGTCGAAACCCGCTGGGCCGACGTCACCGTGACCGACTACATCGAGCCCTCACCGCTCGGCATCACCAACCTCGTGCGCAAACTCACCGGTACCGGTCTGGCCCGCATCGTGTTCGCGCCCCGACCCGACTACGCCGTCGCCCACTTCAACATGCACGCGGCCGACGGGGTCGTCACCATCACCGGAACACCGGACCCCATCGCGCTATCGGCGCCGGGCGTCGAGTTCGAGGTGACCTCCGACGGCCGCAATGAAACGGCTACGGCCATCGTCGACCTGTCTGCCGGCGCAGTCATGCTTAACCTGCGCTGCGGCGACACCGAGCCCTATATTCCGGATGCTGCCGGCGAAGCAGCCAGACGCGGTGCGGTCATGAATGACTCCCGTGCCTGGGTGAACACACTCACCCTGCCGAGCGTCAAGCCGTCGCTCGTGAGCCGCTCCGCGCTCGTGCTGCGTGCCCTCTGCTACGAACCAACCGGTGCGGTGCTCGCCGCATCGACGACGTCCCTGCCCGAGGGCATCGGCGGAACCCGCAACTGGGACTACCGCTACTGCTGGCTGCGCGACGGATCGATGACGGTCAAGGCGCTCGTCGACCTCGGATCGACCGACGAAGCCGACGGCTTTTTGCACTGGCTGGCCGGAGTCGTGGCGGACAGTCCCGGCGCGCAGTGGCTGCATCCGCTCTATTCGGTCACCGGCTCGTCACTGTCGACGGAGGCGAGCCTCGAATCTCTGCCCGGCTATGCCGGATCTCGCCCGGTGCGCATCGGAAACGCTGCCGACAACCAGGTGCAGATCGACGTGTTCGGACCGGTCGCCGAACTCATCGACACGCTCAGCGCCCGGCAGGGAACGCTCTCGGACTTTCAGTGGCACCTGCTCACCGAGATGGTCGAGGCCGTCACGAGTCGCTGGCAGGAACCCGACCACGGCATCTGGGAAGCCCGGCGCTCGCCGCGGCACCACACCTATACCAAGACGATGTGCTGGGTGACGGTGGATCGTGCCATTCGTACCGCGGAACGGCACGGCCGCGAGGTCGGTGCCGGGTGGCACGAGCTCGCCACTACGATTCGCGACGAAGTTCTGGTTGAGGGCTGGAGCGAGGAAGCCCAGTCCTATACCGTCGCCTACGACAGCCCGGATCTGGACGCCGCCGTGCTGCACATTGGGCTGTCCGGCCTGCTCGACGTCAACGACGAGCGCTTTCAGAAGACGGTCAGCGCCGTCGAGCGCGAGCTGCGCGTTGGTCCAACCGTGTTCCGCTACCGCTATGACGACGGGCTGCCCGGGCTCGAGGGTGGCTTTCACATTTGCACGACCTGGCTGATCGAGGCCTACGTCCTGGCTGGGCGTCTCGAGGAGGCCGAGGCGCTGTTCAACCAGCTGGTCATCCTCGTGGGCCCGACCGGGCTGCTGTCGGAGGAGTTTGACCCGGCCACCGAGAAACACCTCGGCAATCACCCGCAGGCGTACTCGCACCTCGGCTTCATCCGCTGCGCGCAGCTCCTCGACGAGCACCGCGGGCGGTAGCGTCTACCGGTTTCCGCGAGTCCGCCGTGAGGACGCGCCCGGGTCTCGGACACGTGTCCGAAAAGTGCTATAGTAGAGGGATGACTTCGTTGACTGACCCCGGCCTCGTGGCCGAGGTGCCGGTCGACGTTATCCCAGAGTTCAAGCTCACGCACGATCCGCGGGCCGAGCGCACCCGGGGGCTCATTCTCACGGCGATCCGGACGCTGATTGCTCAGCCGGCAGCATCCGTTTCAGTGGCCGAAATCGTGCGCCTGGCCGGAATCAGCCGCAGCTCCTTCTACGCGCATTTCGCGAGCCTCGACGTTCTCGCTGCCGAGCTGCTGCAGGCTCAGTTCGCCGACATCGGCTCGGCCGGCCTGGATCTGCGCCCATTAAGAGCGGGCGAGAGCGCTGCCCGATTCGGGTACGGCCGGCTCGTCGCGCATATGGTTGAGAATTTTCCCCTCTACGCGAGCGTGCTCGAGCTGCCGTTGACCCGCAGCGCGCACGACCAGATCATCGAGGCCTACGCCACGCGCATGCTCGAGTCGGTGCTCGTCTTCGACGAGACCGTGAACGCCGAACTGGTGACGACCTATGTGGCTGGCGGTGCGCTCACCCTGATCGGCTCCTGGATGCGCGGCCACCTCGACGTATCCGACGACGAACTTGTCGACCAGCTCGTGGCGCTGCTGCCCGGTTGGCTGCAGGACCCCCAGACCTCAAGCGCAACGCCCTTACGCGTTGCATCACCCACACAACACTGAAGGCGCATTCCATGAAGATTGAAATCGGCGAAACTCTGGTCTACCCGCACCACGGAGCGGTCACCATCACGGCCCTGGCAACCCGCACCATCAAGGGCGTCGAAAAGCAGTTCATGACCCTCAACGTGCACACCAGCGCGCTGACCATTCAGCTGCCGGTCGACAACGTCGAGCTCGTTGGGGTGCGTGACGTCATCGACGCCGCCGGGGTGAGCGCCGTCTACGAAATTCTGCAGAACGCCTTCACCGAGGAGCCGGGCAACTGGTCACGCCGCTACAAGGCCAACCAAGAGAAGATGGCCAGCGGCAGTGTCTACCGGGTCAGCGAGGTCGTGCGCGACCTGTGGCGTCGCGACCAGGACAAGGGCGTTTCGGCCGGCGAAAAGCGGATGCTCGAAAAGGCTCGTCAGATCCTCGTCTCCGAGCTCGCTCTGGCCCAGGGCCTGACCGACCAGGAAGCCGGCGACCTGCTGCTCATCGAAATTCAGAACTACGTCGTCAGCGAGGAGCCGGTTGAAGTAGCCGTCTAGTCTGCCTGACCGTGCACCCTCGTTCGCCGCGCGAACGAGGGTGCACACCTCTTTGGCGGCAGTATCGCGTGGGCGTGGGCATCCGCTGATCGTCCCGCGCGACGCTTGCAGCAGCCACCGGGTTCAGAGTGAGACCAGCGCCGCGCAGAGAAGCAACGCCGGCCACGCGGCGACGAGCACGGCCGCCAGATAGACCAGGTTGCGGCGGGTGAGGGTGATGCTGTCGATGCCGTAGCGCGCGCTGAGTAGCATGGTCAGGCCGGTGATCGGGCCGACCGCGGTCGAGACACCCCAGCCGACGCAGGCAGCGAGCACGAACAGGGTCGGATCGGGGTGAAGCGGATGCACGAGCGCCGCAACGATCGCAACCGACACGACCGGGTGCACCCCGACCAGCGCGAGCAGAATCATGGTGAGCATCAAGGTCCAGGCCACGGGAACGGTGAACTCGGACACCGGCAGCGGCAGGTCGAACAGGGGCAGCAGCATCCGCAGGCCGACGGCGAGCACGCCGGCAGCGGCAAAGAGCGTGACCTCGCCGCGCAGCTGAGGAAGGTCGTGCCGAGCGTGCCGGGCGAGCGCGCGCAGCGCCCCGCGGCCGTTGCTGATCAGCAGACCGATCAGCGTGACGCCGAGGCCGGCGAGCAGCACGATGCGCGGCACAGACACCGCGGGAAACACCTGGTGGGCGGTGATGACGAGGGCGACGAGGGCGAGCGGAACGCGCACCAGCGCCCAGCTGAGGGAATACCCAGTGTAGGCGGGTAGCTCCCGGCCCCAGAGCCGGAAGATATCCCAGACGCTCAGGCCGATCGCGACGAGTGCGAGCGCCAGGCCGACCAGCAGCAACACGAGGGAGTTCGCGCCGGGCACCAGAGTGGTCGCGGCCGCGGCGGCCGCCCAGAACGGCGACCAGAACGCTGCCGCCGAGAACGACCGGGTCAACAGTGCTGCGTCGGCCAGCCGCAGGGCGGAGCGGCCGCGCAGATGATCGCCGACGATGCCGACCGCACCGATATTGATGATGGCGCCGAGCGCGTGCGTTGCCAGGGCGGTGCGCACCACGGCGAGGCGGCCGCGCAGTCGGCTGCGCGTGTTCGGTGAGGTCGGCGTCACCAGTCGCAGAAACGACACCGCGGTGAGCATGCCGATGAGGTCCTGGTTGACCGAGAACAGGTCGCGGATTTCGATGCGGCCGCCGAGCTGAAGCGCCAGCAGAACGGATGCCAGCCCTACGCCGATCAGCAGCATGGCGATCACGCGCTGGGTCCGGTTCACCAGCGTCAGGCCCACCGCCGCCGCGGCGACGGTCAGCCCGCCGGCGACGAGCGTCGCATCGGGCAGCGCCACCGACAGCCCCACACACAGGATGATGCCGCTCAGGAGCAGCGCATAGAGCAGTCGCACGCGTGCCCCAGACCAGATCGGCCGTGTCGCCGGTCCGACACGTCCTTCTATCCAACCAGCCTCCGCACGTATTGCTTTCCGGGCCCGGGCCCGGAAAGCGGGCCCATGTTATAACCTGGGCACAGTTTCGGGGCCCGGGCCCCGTCCAAAGAGACGTGGTGGGACGGGCACCGCGCTTACTCGCGTGGGCGGGCGTTCCCCTTGCGGATGCGCCGGCCGTCGGCGACCGTCTGCATCTCCTTCAGCGCGGCTTTCTGGCTCTTCTTCGTGCCGCGCGGCGGCAGCTGGATGTTCTGCTCGGCGGCAATGCCCGCCTGCAGTTGGCGGCCGCGTTCGAGTTCAGCGTCGAACTCCGCTCCGAACAGCAGGGCGAGGTTGGTCAGCCAGAGCCAGAGCAGAAAGACCACGATCCCGGCCAGCGAGCCGTAGGTTTTGGCATAGTTTGAAAAGGTCGTGACGTAGAACCCGAATCCCAGGGAGGCGACGACAATGGCCACGAGGGCGAGCAACGCCCCGAGCGACAGCCAGCGAAACTTCGGTTGCCGCACGTTCGGGGTGAAGTAGTACAGCACCGCGATCAGCAGCACCACGGCGGCCGCGAGCACCGGCCACTTGGCAATGGACCAGACCAGCTGCACGGTCTGGCCAAGCCCGAGGGCCGCGCCGACGGCATCCGTTATGGGGCCGCTGATCGCCAGGATCAGCACGGAAACGAGCAGCAGGGCGATGCCGATGACGGTGACGAGCAGCTGGGTCGGCTTGAGCTTGAGGAACGTGCGACCCTCATCGATCTCGTATATGCGGTTCATGGCCCGGCTGAAGGCACCGACATAACCGGATGCCGACCAGATCGCGACCGCGATCCCCGCCACCAGGGCGAACCCGGCCGACGGCGAGGTGCTGAACTGTTCGATCGGCCCGCGAACGACCTCGAGGGCATCGGCCGGGGCGACCGAGGCGAGGATGGTCAGCAGGGTGTCGGCGGATTGTCGTCCCTGGCCGAACACACCGAGCAGCGAAACCAGGGCGATGAGGGCTGGAAACAACGACAGCACGGCGTAGTAGGTGAGCGATGCGGCAATGTCGGTGCACTGGTCCGTGCCGAATTCGCTCAGGGTGCGTTTGGCGATGTACTTCCACGACCGCTTCGATACCTCGGCCGGGGTGTCCGGCTTGCGGTCGTCGTCGGGGGCCGGGGCATCGGCGAGGTTCTGGCCCTGACCCTGATCCGCACTCCCGGTGGCCTTCGTTGCCTTCTGCGCCGAGTCAATGCCCGCCATGAAAGTCTCCTGTCGAATCTGGCCGGGGGTCGCGAATCGGTAGGGTGATCGCGACTCCCGGCACAGGCAATCTACTGTGGTGCGGGCAGGTCTGCTCAGTCTTTGAAGACGTCCTTGACGTCCTCGCCGACCTTCTTGACCTTGGCGGATGTTTGGTCGGCACGGCCTTCGGCGACCTTGGAATCATCATTGGTCGCCTTTCCGACGGACTCCGTGGCCTTGCCCTTGAGGTCCTGCGCGGCGTTCTTGATCTTGTCTGATGCACTCATCGTGCTCTCTCCTTCGTGTGGTGTTTCTGGGGGGATGTTCGGCGCGGGCGCGTCGAACGTAAGTAGGGGAGCATCCGCTTAGCGGATGCGCGTGCTGCTGCTGGTCCGCACCCGAAAGCCGCCGCTGATCTGCAGCAGGGCGAGGATGCGCAGGCCCAGCAGCTCGTCGAGGGCGCGCAGGGCCTGTTCGACGATGCGCACGACGTCCGTCGGGGACGTTCCGCGACGGCAGGTCACCGAGATCTTGAGTACGGCATCGCGGGCGACTCGGTAGGTCGAGACTCGGGTCGACAGAAATTCGGGATGCTCGCCGAGCGCCTGCTCCAGCAGTTGTTCAGCGACAGCGGAATCGACAGGGGTTGCACCCCAATCCGTCGTATTTGTGCTGATCAGCTGGCCGGAATGGCCGCGCCCCTGCCGCAGGATGAAGCTGAGCAGCAAGCCAACGACCGCGAGCAACACAGCGACGGTGATAATCCACAGCCAGCTGTGCGCTGTGCCATCCGGGTCGGTTCCGACGAGAGGCGTGGCCCGGAGCCAGCCCGCGACCGTCGTGCGGGCGGTGTCGGCAACCGGGGCCCAGGCATCCTGAATCGCTGTTTGCGTGGCGAGCAGGCCGAGCAGTGCGGCCACGGCGAGCAATATCAGGCCGGCCACGAAAGCGACGCTCCGGTTGAGCGCGCGGTTGGTGTTGTTCACGCTCCGACCCTTCCTTCGACGGCCACGACGACGCGGGTCTGCAGCGCCGGTCGCAGCTGTAGACCGTCGAGCTGTTCGCGCACGGCCTGCTGCACCGCGGCCTGCTGCACCGGCTGGCCCGAGGTCGGCGTCAGGTGCACCGTGGCGATGCGCCGCGAGACGCTGACCCGGGTATTGTCCGGGTCGATCCCGCCCACGCGAGCGGCGTACCTGGCCACAGCTGATGCGATCACCTCGTCATCGACAACGGTCACCGTGCGTTCCGAGTTGATCAGATGCCGGGCCCGGCGACCCGGGGCAACCGCAACGATCAGCAGCACGAGACCGAGCAGGGCGCAGCCCGCCGCGATCGTTCCCAGTAGTGGAATCGGCAGGCTCGAAGCGGATGCGACGCCAGCGGCCAGATCGGCCGGCGTCGCGAGCAGGGCCGGCTGGCCGAACAGCAGTAGCACCATTTCGGTACCCAGCCAGCCGCACAACACAATGACCACGGCGGCCACGGTGATGGCCGCCGCCGAACGCGGCGAGTGAATTTCGCGGCGACCGATGCGGGCGCTGCGCGCGGTCGTCGTCCCGGCGGACGGGTCAGTCGCGCCGGGCCGGTCAATCCCACCGTGCATTTCGGTCGCGCTGCTCATCGCACTCGCCGTTCCGGCTGCACATCAATGCCCGTCAGCCGCACGGTGACCCGGCCGATATCGGTGCCGGTCAGTTCGCCGACGCGGCGACGAATCTGGATCTGGGCCGTGGCCGCCCGAGCCAAAATGGTGCCGCCTGTGCGCGCGATGACGGCCGGTTCGCGGATGACGCGCGAAAGCGGAACAACGCAAATCGAGGTGCTGACGGTGAGCGCGAGCATGCCGTGGTCGTCGCCGAGTTCGACACCGACCTGGCCTGGTTCCACGCCGAGCGACTCCGCGGTGGCCAGTCCGACGATCCGGCGCAGCGCCTTCGGCACGATTCGGGTGCGCCCGCGGGTCGCGGGCGGCGCGGTTGTCGTGCCCGGCGCATCCGCGGTGGCGGTCGTTTTACCGAGAAACCAGTCGGTCGCCACGCTCACGACGAGGAACGCTTTCCCTGGAACGCTCCGATCAGTGAACCCAGATCGAGGCGGCCGTCAACCACGCGGCCAACGAGCGCGCCGACCAGCATGGCCAGCGCCACGAACAGAAATACCCAGAACCCCAGAATGACCCAGGTCAGCGCTAAAATCGCGCCGACCAGCATGCCGGTACGGGTTGCGCTGGTCACCGCAGTGCAGCTTTGCTCGGCTCGGCCTCGGCGTCGTCGCTGGGCAGATGAATGTCGACGATGGTCACGTTGACCTCGGTGACTTCGAGTCCGACCAGGTCTTCAATGGCCCGAATCACACTCGAGCGGATGTCGTCGGCCACCTGCTGCAGCTGCACCGGGTAGTCGGCGACGATGGTCACGTCCACGGCGACCTGCGTTTCACCGACCTCGACCGAGATGCCCTGGCTCACATCCGTGTTGTTCATGGCTTCGCGGATGGCGCCGAGCGCCCGGGCCGCGCCGCCGCCGAGGGCGTGCACACCACTGACCTCGCGGGCGGCAATACCGGCTACCTTGGCCACGACACCGTCATTGATCACGGTTTTTCCCGTGCCGGTGAGTGGTTCGCCGGCCAGAGTCGTCCCGACGGGCGGGCGGTTGCCAGACGACCTGGTTGCAGATCCGGTGCCGTTGGTGTCGATGAGGTCCATGGGTAGCTCCTTGAGATCGGGCCATCGGTGCAGGCCGAAAGCGGATTGTTACCTGTATGACGAAACCTGTGGCATATTCGTCACGCGAAGATGAGGAAAATTTCCGAATCGTTTGTACGAGGAGGCGACGTGCCCGGAACAGTGCGTGAGCAGGTCTCCTCGCCATTGGATACGGCAGCCGACCAGATGCTCGCCGACCGTGCCGCCGATGGCGACCTCAGGGCCTTCGAGGTGCTCGTGCGCCGGTACGGACCGCTCATGCGGGTCTGCGCCACCCGAGTTCTCGGCTCCAATGACGAGACCGACGACGTGGTGCAGGAATCCTTCCTCACCGCCTGGCAGCAACTCGGCCGACTCGAGGATGGCAGCGCCGTCAAGAGCTGGCTTATGCGCATCGTCAGCCGCAAGAGCATCGACCGGCTGCGCGCTCGCCGCCAACACGAGAACATCGACGACACGGATGCCCCGGCGCCGGAAAGCCGCGCCCCGCACGCTCTGGTCGAGGTCGAGTCTCAAGCCGAGGCGCTGGCCCGGGTGCTCGCTGCTCTCCCCGAGGACCAACGGCGCTGCTGGACCCTGCGCGAAATCGCCGAGTACAGCTACGGTGATATTGCCGCCGAGTTGAACCTGCCGACATCGACCGTGCGCGGTTTGCTGGCCCGGGCGCGCAAAACCCTGCTTCGCGAGATGGAGGAATGGCGATGACCGAACTGACGCCGGCAGATCAGCGCTTCGTCGCCTTCGATCTCAACGACACCGAACGCGAACAAGCGAGCCTCAACGGCCACACTATTGAGCAACTCAGCGACTATCTCGACCAGGGTCGGCTACCCGCAGACCCGAGCATCGACAAGTCGCCGGACTGCGAAATTGCGCTGCGCGGTCTCGAGCGCCTGCGCCGGGCGCAGCTGTCGCTGCTCGAGCGCGACCTCAAGCGCGAGTCCCTCCGCACCGACAGCTGGGTCGCGTTGATCCTTGACAACATCAGCCTGGACGCGCACGCCGGCCGGGAGATCCCGCTGGCGCACTCGTCACCGACGGCGCGCCTCGTCGTGACCGAGGGTGCCGTTCGAGGCATTCTGCGGGAGACCGGGGACCGACTGGAGAACATTTTGGTCGGTCGCTGCGTGCTCGTCGGAGACGTCAGAGTGCCCGGTGAACCCATTACGATTTCGGTCGACGTGACCGTATTCCGGGGAGAGAATATTCCGGGGGTGGCCGAGCACCTGCGCCAGGCGATGTATGTCGCTTTGGGAAAATACACGGAGCTGGTCGTCGCGGCCATCGATATCACGGTGCGTGACCTCTATACCGCGCCCGATACATCCGCTCACGAACAGGAGCAATGATGTCTGCGGTGCTGCCCTCGACCGACGAACTCGACGAGGTGGTGCGTCGGGTTGCCGGCGTGGACTCGTTGTATCCTGCCGGGCCTCTCCTCGCGACGGTGGTCACGGCCACCGTCGGCGCGCTGACGCATCGCGTGCCCGCACTCGCGGCGGTGGTCAGGACGCAGGGTGCCGACGGCGTTCGGGTCACGGCCAGGATCGGCATCGCTGCGGACGAGTCGGCTGGCGAAGTGTCGGGGCGCGTGCACGATGCGATCGCCGCGCACCTGCGGCAGTCCGGCGATCCGGCGGTGGCCGAGATCACCGTGGTCGTCGCTCGAATCGGCTGAGCGCCTGGACCGGTGCCGGTGCCCGCGGGCGCCAACCGCGAGGTTCAGCTGCTCGGCAAGGCGGGGTGCTGGCGCGCGTAGTTCCGTTATACCCCGAAGGCCATCCGCACGCCGAGGGCGATCATGACCACGGCGATGAACGCGTCGAGCACTCGCCAGGACGAGCGCTTGGCAAACAGGGGCCGCAGCATCCGGGCGCCAAAGCCGAGCGCGAAGAACCAGGCGAAGCTTCCCGTGATCGCGCCGACGCCCCACCACCAGCGTTCGTTCGCGCCCTGTTGATTGGCCACCGAGCCGAGAAAAATGAGGGTGTCGAGGTAGACATGCGGGTTGAGCCAGGTCAGCGCGAGGGTCGTCGCGACGGCGGCCCTGGTGCTCACCTGGGTGGTGGCCGCGGCGACGAGCACGCCGGGGCGAAAAGCGCGCACGGCGGCGAACACGCCGTAGCTCAGCAGAAAGCCGACGCCGAGCACCTGCACGACGATGAGCGCGGCCGGGGCGGCCTGAATGAGCACGCCGATTCCGACGATTCCGGCGAAGATGAGCACGGCGTCGGACAGGGAGCAGATCAGCACGGCCGCGAGTACGGTGCGGTTTTTGCCCGCGATGCCGAGCCGCAGAATATACGCATTCTGGGCGCCGATCGCGATGATCAGGGCGAGTCCGGTGCCGAAGCCGAACAGGGCGGGCAGGAGCGTATCGGCGAGGTTCATTTCCTGCTCAGTTTAGGGCGCACTATTCGGGGGCGACACCGTTGTAGAAGTGCTCGAACACCATGCTCGTGCGGGTTGACGCCACGGCCGGATTGGCGGAGAGATGCTCGAGCACGAAATCGCGGACATCGTCGGTGTCGCGGGCCGCCAGATGAATAATGAAGTCTTCGGAGCCCCCGAGAAAGAACAGCTGGACGACCCGGGGCATCACCCGGATCGAGTCGCGAAATGCCGGAATGTGCGTGCGGGCCCCGGCGCGAATGCTGACGCTGATCAGCGCCTGCAGCCCGAGGCCGATCGCCTTGGGATCGACCATGGCCGTGAAATCGGTGACGATTCCGCGGCTGACCAGTGAGCGCACCCGGGAAACACAGGTGGACTCGGCGATTCCGGCCGCCGCAGCCAGACGGCTGTTGGTGGTGCGGGAATCCGCCTGCAGCGCCGCGACCAGAATGCGATCGACCTCGTCAAGGGGTTCGAGCGATCGAATCCTCTTCGCTTCGGCCATGTCACTTCTCCTCGTCACCGCATAATTCGTGAAATATTCTTTAAGTCTGGCAGATTCCACGGATTTAACCTAGCGGAAACGAATCAATAGCAGTCTTACTCCTATCAAAGCCGATGCGTTCGGCACTGGCGACTGCGAAACGGAGCCCCTATGTTGGTCGGCATTCCCACCGAGATTAAGAACAATGAGAACCGCGTCGCGATCACGCCGGCCGGTGTGAATGAGCTCACCCGTCGCGGTCACGAAGTCATTATCGAACAGGGCGCGGGGCTCGGCTCTGGCATCACCGATGACGCTTTTCGCCTCGCCGGGGCATCCATCGTCGCCACAGCCGCCGAAGTCTGGGCGGCGGCCGAATTGCTGCTCAAGGTCAAGGAGCCCATCGCGAGCGAATACCCGCTGATGCGCCAGGGGCAGGTGCTGTTCACCTATCTGCACCTGGCGGCATCCGCTGCCTGCACCGAAGCACTGATCGAGTCGGGCACCACCGCGATCGCCTACGAGACCGTGCAGCTGAGCGACCGCACGCTGCCACTGCTCTCGCCGATGAGCGAGGTGGCCGGCCGGCTCTCGGTGCAGGTTGGCGCCTACCACCTACTGAGCGCCAACGGCGGCAGCGGCATTCTGCTCGGCGGCGTTCCTGGAACCCCCAAGGCCAAGGTCGTCGTGATCGGCGGCGGCGTTGCCGGCGAGCACGCCGCGGCCAACGCCCTCGGTATGGGCGCCGACGTGACCATCATCGACCTGTCTCTGGCCCGCCTGCGCCAGCTCGAGGCGCGGTTCAACGGCGAAATTCAGACGCGTGCCTCGACCCAGTACGAGATCGCCGAGCAGGTTCGGGAAGCCGACCTCGTGATCGGCTCCGTGCTGATTCCGGGAGCGCAGGCACCCAAACTCGTCACCGACGCCATGGTCGCATCGATGAAGCCGGGTTCTGTACTGGTGGATATCGCGATCGACCAGGGCGGCTGCTTCGAGGGCTCGCACGCCACGACGCACGACAACCCCACCTTCGCCGTGCACGACAGCGTCTACTACTGCGTCGCCAACATGCCCGGCGCCGTTCCGGCCACCTCGACCCGTGCGCTGACCAACGCGACCCTGCCCTACGTGATCGCGCTGGCCCAGAAGGGCTGGAAGAAGGCCATTGCCGAAGACGCCGCCCTCGCCCAGGGCCTCAATGTGCACAACGGGCGCATCACCAACGCGCACGTCGCTGCGGCGTTTCAGGCCGAGCTGCTGAGCGTCGCCGACGCGATCGCCTGAGCGGTCGCGGGCTGGTCAGTACACTAAGAGTTGTGACACACGGTAAGGACTCCCAACCGCGAATCAAGGGACCTGGCGGAATGACGGCCTGGCTCAACGGTCGTCTGTTTCCCATTCTGGGACCGCCGCCGGTCGGATTGAACGGGTCGGATCTGTTGCCTGCCGTTCCTGCGCCGGTTCGGGGCTGCCCGGTCTGCGCCCAGCCGATGGATCAGCACGAGATCGATCGCAGCGGCGAGCGTACCCAACTGCACTGCCCCGTCGTCGTACCCTGAACTGCAGCACTAGGCTGGTCGGCAATCAGGGGAGACCAATGACGGTGGATCAGGCTGGGCTCGACCTCTGCATCGCAGCGCTGGCACGGGGGAGTGCGGGGTGGGCGGCGACCACCCTAGCGGCGCGAGCCGATCTGCTGGCGAGTGTCGCAGCATCCGTCGGCGCCGAAGCCGAGCGCTGGGTGCTCGCTGCCGCGCACGCCAAGGGGCTCGACCAGGCGTCGCCGCTGATCGGGGAGGAATGGCTGACCGGGCCGTACGGCGTGCTCACGTCACTGGCCGCTCTGCAGCGCACACTTCGGGTGCTCGACGCCGGACACAGCCCGCTCGCCGGCCGGCGGCTGGGGCGGGCGCCGGGCGGTCGGGTCACGGTTTCTGTGCTTCCGCACAATGCCTGGGACGGGCTCCTGCTGCACGGATTCACCGCCCAGGCCTGGCTGCGACCAGGCGTCACAGCGGCGCAGGCCCGATCCCGGGCCGGACTGGGGCAGCACGTTTCCGGCAGGGCACCCAGTGAGGGCTCTGGGCCCAGGCCCGACCGTGGAATAGGCCTCGTGCTCGGCGCCGGAAACATCAGTTCGATCGCGCCGCTCGACGTGCTCTACGAACTCGTGGCGCACAATCGGGTCTCCATCCTCAAGCTCAACCCCACCTTCGACGGCCTGCTGCCGGTCTATCGTGCGGCGCTCGCCCCACTCATCGAGGCCGGACTGCTTTGCATCGTCACCGGCGGCGCCGATGTGGGCGACTATCTCGCGCACCACGCCGGCATCGGCCACGTGCACATTACCGGCAGCGCGGCCACCCACGACGCCATCGTGTTCGCCGGCTCGAAAACGGATGCTCCGCGCCTCACCAAACCGATCACCAGCGAACTCGGCGGTGTCTCACCGATCATCGTGCTGCCGGGCCGGTGGAGCACCCGCGACCTGCGCTATCAGGCCGAACACGTCGCCACCATGCGGCTGCACAACGGCGGCTACAACTGCATCGCCGGACAGGTGCTCGTACTCAGCGCCGCCTGGCCGCAGAAGCGCGCGTTTCTGGACGCGGTCGCGGCGGCCCTCGCATCCGCACCGGCTCGGCCAGCCTGGTACCCCGGCAGCGATGAGCGGATGCGCGCGGCTCGCGCCGCCTACCCGGCCGCGCGTTCGATTCCCGGCGGGCGCCTGCTCGTGGCAGCCGGGGCGAGTCGTGACGCGCCGCAAACGGGCGGTGTGGACTCGGCCGAGCCGTGGGCATCCGCTGGGCCGGAAGATATGCTCAGAACGGAATACTTCGCGCCGGTGCTCGGCGTCGTCGAACTTGCGGGCTCGGGCCAGGCGTTTCTCGACGCGGCCGTCGAGACGGTAAACCGCGACTTTCTCGGCACGCTCGGCGCGAATATTCTCGGAGTGCCGAGCACGATCCGCCGGCTCGGTGCCGGGTTCGAGCAGGCCCTGGCGCGTTTGCGCTATGGAACCATCGCGATCAACGCCTGGACCGGCGTCGGGTTTCTGTCAGCGGCGGCGCCGTGGGGTGCATTCCCGGGGCATGCCCTCAGCGACGTGCAGAGCGGCATCGGCGTGGTGCACAATGCCCTGTTGCTCGACGACGTGGAGCGCACCGTCGTGCGGGGGCCCTTTCGGCCGTTTCCACGCTCGATCGTGCACGGGGAGTGGGCGCTGCTGCCGAAGCCTCCGTGGTTCGTCTCAGCCCGAAGTGGCGCCCTGACCGCTCGCCTGCTGACCGAATTCGCCGCGCGTCCCTCGGTGCGCAGGCTGCCGGGCATCCTTGCCGCCGCCTTTCGCGCCTGACCCTGTTCCTTCGGCCACTTCGTGACTGCAGTCCGGGTGCAATAGTGTGGCAGCACACCCAATAATGCGAGGTTCACGATGACTGGCTGGCGACTGCGCGATTTTCACTCCGACGATCTGGACGGCATTCTGCGCCTGTGGGACGAGATCAAGGCCGCCGACACCGAGCCGGTTTACGGCCTGTCCGAGGTGCTCACCTCCTGCCAGAAAGACCATGCCATCGTGGCCCTGCACGGAGATGAGGTGATCGGTGCCGCCGTCGGCCGCGCCGCGCACGCTCAGGGCTGGATTGTCTTTCTGGCGACCGCGGAAAAGTGGCAGAGTCAGGGCATCGGTACGGCAATGCTCGCCGCGCTCGAGGCCCGCATGGCCCCGCACGGCATGACCAAGCTGTCGGCGCTCATGCCCGAATCCGAGACCAAGGTCGACGCTTTTATCAACCGCGGCTTCGAGGTCAAGAAGAACCTGCGCTACTTCGAACGGCACATTCCCGTGCAGCGCGAGGAACTCAAGCTGCTCGGCGAACTTGGCGGCCGGGTGCTGCCGCGCGACCTCTGGCAGAAGGTCGGCGGCATGGCGCGCGAGAAGGAATTGCTCGAACGCCGCCTGGTTATGCCCCTGGCCAAGCCGGAACTGGCCGAGCAGTACGGTGTTTCTCCGCCCAAGGCGGTCGTGCTGTTCGGCCCTCCCGGCACGGGAAAGACCACCTTCGCCAAGGCGATCGCTTCTCGCCTGGAATGGTCGTTCATCGAGGTGTTCCCGTCGCGCCTGGCTGCCGACCCGCAAGGTCTGGCCGGGGCGCTGCGTGAAACCTTCCTCAAGATTTCCGAATTGGAACACGCGGTGGTGTTCATTGACGAGGTCGAAGAGATCGCGTCCCAGCGCTCGGGCGAACCGCCGTCGGCGATGCAGGGCGTGACCAACGAACTGCTCAAGATCATCCCGGCGTTCCGTGACCAGCCCGGGCGCCTGCTGGTCTGTGCGACCAACTTCATTCGTGCGCTCGACTCCGCCTTTCTCCGCCACGGCCGCTTCGACTACGTCGTGCCGATCGGGCTGCCGGATGTTGCCGCTCGCCAGGCCATCTGGGAGCGGTACATTCCGCAAGGCGTGACGGACGAGGTCGACCTCGCGGTGCTGGTCGAAAAGAGCGAGGGATTCTCGCCCGCTGACGTTGAGTATGCCGCGCATCGGGCGTCCCAGCATGCCCTGGAAAAGGCGTTGTACTCGGCCGACGATGGTCCGGTCATTAATGGTCCGAGCACCGCGGACTACGTCAGGGCCATCTCGGAAACCCGCATGACCGTCTCCGCCGAGGTCGCCGCCGAGTTCCTCGAAGACATCGAGCGGCTCGCCCGGCTCTAGCCAAACGGATGCCCGGGCCCGGAACGGATTGCGGGGTCAGGCTACGGAGTCGGTGATCTCGTCGTTCAGATCGGTGGATGAGTCCTCGGGGATCAACACGGCAAGGGGCGTGCGCCCGGCTCGCGGGCTCTGCCCGGTCTTGACTCGCGCCTGGTAGAGGTGGGACTCAACCGTGCGCACCGAGACATACAGTGCAGTCGCGATCTGTCGGTTGGTCAGGCCTCGCTCGGCCAGTATGGTGATTTCCTTCTCCCTCCCGGTCAACAGGTGAGCGCCGTCGAAGGCCACGAACGACTCAGCGCGTTCCCCGCTGTCGATTGGAACTGAAGCCAGCTGGGTCGCTGCGCCGTTCGGGATGCTCGAGCCCACGTGTGAAACGCGCGTCGTACCAACCGGAGCGTCCGAGACCGCAGCACCCGTGACCGGCGTTCCCCCAACGTGAGCAGTCGCGACCGGAGCGGACGAGATCGACGCGTCGCGGGCATCCGTTTCATCGTCCCGTTCGGTCAGCAACCGGGTGACGTGGCCGGCGGGCTGGCCGAGCTGCACAAATATCTCGATCAGCCAGGCACGAATGATCGGTGAGCGATTGCCGGCCGTTTCGTACAGGTAGACGGCCAGCAACTGAGCACTGTCGGTGCCTGCGTTGAGCAGGAACCCCAGATCAAACCGGCCGATCGCCGGCATTCGGGCAGCGGATGCCGCTGCCATCAGACCCAGCCGGGCGAGCGAACTCGCGCGCAGGCACTGCAGCCAGGGCTGCCAGCGATTCGGCTGCGCCGAACCGTTGTCGGCCGGCCGGTCCAATTCCCCGCCGACGAAGCCCAGCAGGGCCAGGCTGCCAAGGTCCCCCATCTGGATGGCGCTGGTGATCCACCCGTTCACCTCGCCGAGGGCCACGGTCCGGTCTGACCCGGTCAGGCAGCGAATGGCGGCACCGGTATGGAAAATCTCCAGGGCCAGCCCCTCGGCGGAATACACGTCTGATGTGCGCGGCACCCGGTCGCGCTCATTGAGGCTGGTGGCGAGATCGACCAGGCGCAGCGCGTCAGCGGGACGCCCCTGGTGGGCCAGGCTCAGACCGGTGAGGCAGGCCGCGTGAATGCGGGTGACGGTGTCGTAGTCGGCCGTGCGGGCGAGGCGCTCGCCGCGCGCGGCCGCGATCGCCCACTGCCGATTCTGCACCGTTTCGGTGAGTCCGATGAAGGCCAACTCGCCGACCATTATGGGGTCGCCGACAAACCAGCCAGCCGCCCTGGCACGCAATTTGGCAAAGTCGGCACCGGTCATGACGCCGAACGTGGCCAGTTCCCGCAACCAGCGCAGCAGCAGTGCGCCGTCGGCCGGCGTGCGCAGATACTGTTCCGCGTCGACCAATTCTGCCCGCGCTGCGGCCGGACGGCCATCGCCGGCCAGTGCCCGGGAGTACTCGATCATCGACGGTAGCGCCGGTTCGAGCTGCCGGGCAAGTCCCGCCAACAGCAACGACTGGTCGGTGAGCCCTCGCGTGCGGCTGCGCCGGGCCGCAACGAGCAGAATATCGGCGACGGTTTCGGAGGGCACCGCGTCGAGCACTTCGGGACGCAGGGCGACGGAGGTAGTCCAGCTATCGGCGATGACGAGGCTCTCGGCCGGGGTCGTCACGCCGCCGTGCGTGCGATCCAACAGCAGCAGGTCGACGATCTGGGCCGTCATGTTCCGCAGCAGGTCGGGATCGCAGTCGGCCAGCGCTCCGTCGGAGAACATGGTCGGGGCATGCAGTAGGCCGGCCGGCAGCCGATGCAGAAACCCCCGACGAAGCAGGTCCCGCAGGGCTGCCGGGCGGCACAGCAGGGTCGCGTGCGAGTAGGAAATGCCGTCCAGCCGGCCGATCAGGGCGAGCACGGCGAATTGGTGGGGTGTCAGACCGCGCAACTGATGCGCCACCACATCGAGAATTCGCCGCGACGGCGGGAATCGCGAGAAGGAGACCAGTTCCTGGTCGTCGGGCGGCTGCTGCTGGCGCATGACTTCGGCCGTGAGCTCCCGCAGCAGCATTCGAGACCCGCCGCTGCGTGAGTGCAGCAGCGCACGAGCGCCGCGTTCGAATTGCCCGGTCGGAGCGAAGTGGGTCACGAGAGCCGACGATTCAGCGGGGGTGAGTGCCTCCAGATCGACGCGGTCGGCGCCGCCCTTGACCCAGAGCTCGTCGACCAGCTGAACCGTGATGCTGTCGGTTTCGGTGGTCAAGCCGGTCGCCAGCAGATCGCTCGCCACGAGCAAGACCACTTCGCCCCCGGCGGCCAGCCGGTAGAGGCAGTCCATGGTCTGGGCATCCAGCAGGTGCGCATCGTCCACGCTGATCACCGGCCGCTCACACTGGCCGTGATCGCGGGCGTACTTCAGCAGCCGAGTAGCGGTGACCGGCTCGGTTCCGCCGAGCGCGAGGGCCAGACGCAGGTTGGAGCCGTTACTGATCGACCCGAACGGCACCGTGTGTGAGAGCGCGGTGGCCGCGATCTCGACCGGGTCGCCGCCATCCGTGCGCAGAATCGTCGTCACCGACCCGAGCAACTGGGATTTGCCATAACCGGGAGGCCCGAAGATGACGACGCTGCGCCCCGACTGCACAATGTCGGCGATTCCCCGAGCATTGCGACCAATAGTCGCGGGAGCGTCGACCGGCATCCGCTGCCCATCCTGGTGCTTTTGGCCGTCCACGTCTCCCCCGGTTCGGCCGATGCATACCGCCTTGCGGCAAGACCTGTCAAAAATGATGCTGAACGTTACGATACCCACTTTCGAGGGGTATCGACCCGGCGGTGACCCCGGGGGCTACTGGGATCAATAAACCGACTACTGGGATTCTTGCGAATCAGGGTTGAGATTTGCGCATTTTGCGCCACTGGCACTGGCACTGGCACTGGTAATGCCGCAGAGCCGATCATCAACGCGGTGAGTGGATGCCGCAGTGGCGGCCCCAGCCCCCGCTACACGCTCGTGAGGTCTCCGCGAGAGTTTTGCCCGGTCTTGATGCGCGCCTGGTAGAGGTGCGATTCGACCGTGCGCACCGAGAGAAACAGACTCTTGGCGATGTCCCGGTTACTCAGGCCCCGGGTGGCGAGCGACGTGACTTCCCGCTCGCGCTCGGTCAGCAGCACCGGGTAGGTCAGCAGCACCGGCTCGATCAGGAGCGACGCCGGCACGTTCACCGGCAGCTGGCGGCTGGCCAGCGAGAAGCCGTCGGCCCGTAAGCGGCTGAGGTCGGCGGAGTCGCTCTGGCCGTGCAGCTCGTGCATTGCTGCGGCCTCGTTGCTCGCCGTCATGGCAATTCCGTAGGCGCCGAGGTCGGCCAACTGTCCGGCCGCGAGGTCGAGTGCTGCGGCGTCCTGGGCGGCCACAGCGCGCGTGCGCTGGGCCAGTGCGGCGACTATCGGCGCGTCGTTCGTTGCCACCGCGCGGTCGAGAATGTGCACAAGATCATTGGGGGGCTCGCCGAGCCCCACGAGAACGTCGAGCAGCCAGGCCCGCATCACGGGAGTCTGCGCCTCCGCCGATTCGTACAGCTGAGAGGCGACCAGGCGAGCACCATCCGTGCTGCCCGCGGTCAGCAGGCCCTTGAGGGTCGAGCGGGTGGTCTCGAATTGATAGAGGGCAGTCATTTCTTCAGGCAGCACGCGTATTTTTGCAATCTTGGCGCGGGCGGCATCCATTAAACCCATTCGGGCTAGGGAGCTGGCGTGCAGGCACTGAATCCACGTGCGCCACGCGTCGGGGTCCGAGCGCGCGAATTGAGCGTCGGCGGCACGCAGGTCGGCTTCGGTGCCGGCCACGTCACCACGAAATTGCGAGAGTTCGGCCGCGACAAAGCCGAGAAAGCCGAGGTTGCCGAGATCGTGATTGATGATCGATCGGCTGATCCACTCGTCAAGCTCGTCAGCGACGACCTGCACCCCGAACCCGCTCAGGCAACGCACGGCGGCGCTGCTGTAGAAGATTTCGAGCGCCAGCCCCTCACCGGAATAGATGTCGGCGTCGCGCTGCGCGAGGTCGCGCCGATTGAGGGTGGTCGCGAGGTCGAACATGCCGAGCCCTTGGGCAGTGCGGCCGTCGTAGGCGTGGCCTACACCACTCAGGCAGGCGGCACGAATTCGTGTGATGACATCACAGTCCTCATTGCGCGCAATGCTTTCCCCGTCAACGGCCACGCGTGGCCAGTCCACGTCCTGCACAGACTGGGTCAGACGAACGAAATCCACCTCACCGTGCATCATTGTGCTGGTGGGAAACCAACTGGCGGCCTGGGTGCGCAACGCGGTGAAATCATCCGCTGTCATGGTGGTGAACTTGGCCAGCGACATGTGCCAGCGCGCGAGTTTGACGCCATCGGCGGGGGTGTGCAGCAACTCCTCGGTGTTCGCGAGCACGGCCAGCGCGGCCGAATAGCGCTCGCCGCTGGCGAGAGCACGCGAATACTCGATCGTGGCCTTGAGGCCGGGTTCCAGGCGCAGGGTGATCGCCGAATAGAGCAAAGCCTTCTCGGTCAGACCGAGACTACGGCTGCGCCGCGCCGCCACCAGCAACACGTCGGCGACGACACTGCTTCCCCACTCGTCGACTACGCTCGGAGGCAGATTGCCTGACGCCGTCCAGCTGTCGGCAATTGTCACGCACTCGGCCGGGGTGGTGGTGAAGCCGTAGTGTCGGTCGGTCAGCAGAATCGACACGATCAGGGCTTGCTGGGTGCGCAGCTGCTCGGCATCGCAGACGGTCAGTGCCACGTCGGCGAGCAGTGTGCGCGCCTGCAACTGACCGGAACGTTCGGCGTCCGGATACACGTATCCGCGACGAATCAGGTCGCGGAGTTCACCGGCGTCACAGATCATTGACGCGCGGCCGGTGGAGATGCCGGTCAGGGAGCCGATCAGAGCGAGAGTGACCAGCTGGGTCGCGGTCAGGCCGCGCAGCTGATGCGCGAGGAGGTCGAGGATGCGCTGCGACGGTGTGTGCAGGGCAAAGGCGGTGCGATCGCGGTCATCGGGCAGGGGCTGCTGGCGCACGGCCTCGCTGGTCAATTCCCGCAGCAGCAGCCGGGACCCGCCGCTGCGGGAGTGCAGAAACGCCAGCGTGACTCGATCGAACTGGGTCGTCGGGGCGAATTCCCGCACGAGCTGCCCGGATTGCACCGGGCTGAGCGGCTCAAGGTCGATGCGTTCGGCGCCGCCCCTGATCCAGAGTTCGTCCAGCAGACGAATGGTGGCTGCGTCGGTCGTGGGGGTGTCGATCGCGGGTACGAGATCGCTAGTGACGAGCAAGACGACCGACCGCGCGGCGGCAAGCTGGTACAGGCTGTCCATCGATTGCGGGTCGAGCAGGTGGGCATCGTCGACCATGATGACCGGGTGACTGCTCCCGGTTTGGGCCTGGGCCGAGCTCAGCAGAGTCGCCGTGCTGAACTCGCCATCGGTGGGGGACATTGCGAGGCCGAGCTGTGACCGGATCGACCCGCATGGAACTGAGTGCACGAGGGGGTTTACCGCAATATTGAGGGGTTCTCTGCCGAGCGCGCGTAGGGTGAGGGCGATGGACTCGAACAGCACGCTTTTTCCGTAGCCGAGCGGGGCAAAGATCACCACACTCTGGTTGCCGCTGAGGGTTTCAACAATGCCGTGGGCTGTGCGGCCGATCACGCGGGGGGTAGCGGCAGCGCGGTGTTCACTGCCGTGCGTTCGCTCCAATCGTGCCCACCCCCGTTTGTACTGGCACATTTAGCCGTTAGACCTTTTATACGGCAAATGCCACAATGTTTACATCGTTTAAGGGTGCGTGGTAAGGATTGCCAATGAATCCCAGTGCTCTGCCGAGACTTACTGGGGCCTGCCGACACGACACTGGGTCGATACGGACTTGCTACCGAACCGCACACCCGGAACTACTGGCCTTGAGGTCAACGACACGTGAAGCGCACCGGTGTAGGGCAGGAGGCCCTGTCTGGCTCGTGGTAACCGCTGAGCACTTTCACGAAGCGCCCATTGAGGCCGCCCAAAAGTGCGACACGATCGCGCCGATATATAGGAGTGCCACCATGGCACACCAGGCACCGGAGCAGTTCGTCGACAGCCGCCAAAAGCGCAGCCGCCGACTTCGCGCCGTTCTGGCCGGAGGCCTCGTACTGGGCCTCGGCGCCGCCGTCACCCTGGCGGCCTGGAACGACTCGGAGTTCGCTCGGGGCAGCTTCGCCGCCGGCGGCTTCAACCTGGTCGGCAGCTCGTTCCCGCCACGACCCCGTTAGGCGCAAACCCCGCCACGACGACCTCGTTCGCCCTCGCCTCCGGAGCGGATGCCGCCGCCGGCGCACCCGGCTCTAGCCGAGCGGACACCCGGAACCATTGAACGCGGGCCCAGTTTTTAGACTGGGCCCGCGTTCGGGGAGGGGCCGGGGGCGGAGGACGAGCCCTGGACGGCTGCGAAACGAGGCGTTCAGCGTGCCCGGCGGTGGTAAACCAGAGCGGCGACGAGCGCTTGCCAGATGGCGAAAAACTCGACGACGAGTGACAGCAGACCGAGCGGTTCCAGCCAGTTTCCGATGTCGCCCATGGCCATCGGCATGCCGACGGTGCGATTGATGACGAAGCCGACGATGACGGCCGCAGACAGCGCAGCAGCGCCGAGGAAGTCGATTCTCGATCCGACGACGAGAACGCGTTCGATCAATACGGCCGCAGCGATGATGATGCCGATGTACGCGAAGGCCAGATAGGGAGTCTCGGCGAATTTGCCGGGGAGGTCGAGGATGTGAATCGCCCCGATGACGGCGAGCGACAATGCAACGGTGATGCGGCGTGTGAGCAGGTGCTGGTCGATGAGGCGCGCGGCCGTGCTGCCCGGATGTGCAGCAGGGGGCTGCATCGGTTCGTCAGGCGATCGCGTGGCGGGCGTAGTCATAAATACCTCTCCATGGGGTGTTTCCCCGCATGAATAGTGACAGGCATGTGACGCGCACGGGCGATTCATCGGCAGTGCACAGCACACTCCGTGTTCGCTGCCAGCCACGTTCCTGAGATCTTCAGAGCAGGGAGCCGATCGGGTCTTCCAATGCCGAGAGAGACCGCGGGTATAGCCCTATCGGGGCATGAAGCAAACCACATCAGTGAATTTGCAGCCCGAAGCTCTCGACCCCGCCCGGTGCGTACTGTCGGTGGCGGTTACCGATGGCAACGATGTGGGTGAGACCGACCTGGGAACCTGAGCCGTGTTTCTAAGCCGGGCCCGCGTTCCGGGCCGGGCCCTGCCCAAGATTGGGCGAGCGGTTGTCGATGTCGGAGGCGGTTACTAGCATGGCATCGAACCTGATTGCACCACCCGATCGGCAAGGAATTCCCGTGATCATTGAGGCCCAGGGCCTGACCAAGACCTACCAGTCAAAGAGCGGTCCGGTGCACGCGCTCGCCGGGCTCGACCTGCAGGTTCCGCGCGGTACGGTCAAGGCGCTCCTCGGCCCGAACGGCGCCGGAAAGACCACCGTCGTCAAAATGCTGACAACCTTGATTCGACCGGATGCCGGCACCGCCGTTATCGACGGAATCGACGTCGTTCGCCACCCCAAATCGGTGCGGCGCATCATCGGGGTGTCCGGCCAGTACGCCGCCGTCGACGAGAACCTCACCGGGTTCGAAAACCTGGAAATGGTCGGCCGGCTGTATCACCTGGGCGGCCCGGCCGCCCGCAAACGGGCGCAGGAGCTGATCGACCTGTTCGAGCTCACCGCCGCCGGCAATAGGCCGGTCAAGGGGTTTTCCGGCGGCATGCGGCGCCGCATCGACCTCGCGGGGGCGCTCGTGATCAACCCCAAGGTGCTCTTTCTCGACGAACCGACGACCGGGCTCGACCCGCGCAGTCGCATCGCCCTGTGGGACGTGATCAAACGCCTCGTCGCCGACGGCACAACCGTGCTGCTGACCACGCAATACCTCGAAGAGGCCGACCAACTCGCCGATGACATCGTCGTGATCGACGACGGCCGGGTCATCGCCGAGGGCACCTCCGATCAACTCAAGGCTCAGATCGGCGGGCACCGCGTGGTGGTCGCCCTCGTCGATGCGGCCGACGGCGCGGCCGCCCGCGACATTCTCGCCCGGCACGGATCGGGTGTTCCCTCGATCTCCACCGATGGTCGGGGAGTCGAAGTCGCCGTCACCGACGGCCCCACCGCCCTGCAGAACATGCTCGCCGACCTGCGCGCCGCAGAGGTCACTCTGCACGATGCCGGCATGCGCCGCCCCACCCTGGACGACGTCTTCCTCAAGCTCACCGGTCACAAGGCCGACCTCAACACGGCCGACGATGACGATTCCAGCGGGCCCAAGCTCTCCAAACGAGCGCAGGCCAAACGCGACCAGGCGCGGGTAGCGGATGCCTCAGCTGCAGATTTGGAGAGCGTCAAATGAATGCGCGCCACGCCGATACCCCGGCTGAGTCCGTTCCGGCTCAGCCCGTCTCGCCTGCGTCCCCTCCCACCGCGTTTGCGATCGCGGACTCTGCCACGACGGAAGTCGCACCGGCCGTGGCCGACGCAAACGGTGAGCGGGCCAGCGCTCGGGTGGCCACTCTGCCTCCGCTTCCTACCTGGAACCCGTTTTCCCTGTGGTACTCCGACGGCTGGACCGTCACCAAGCGCAACATGATCAAGATCAAGCGCTCGCCGGACATGCTCGTGTTCGCCGTGATCCAGCCGATCATGTTCGTGTTGCTGTTCAGCCAGGTCTATGGCGGGGCCATTGCGGTTGCGGGCAGCGACTATACCCAGTTCCTGATGGCCGGTATTTTTGCGCAGACGGTCGTGTTCGGCGCGACGTTCTCGGGCGCTGCCATGGCGCTCGACCTGAAAGAGGGCATTATCGACCGCTTTCGGAGCTTGCCGATGAACGCATCCGCTGTGCTGATTGGACGCACCAACGGCGATCTGGTGCTGAATACCATCTCAATGGTGATCATGATGGCCACCGGGCTCGCGGTCGGCTGGCGGGTCAACACCTCCCCGCCCGAATTTCTGGCGGGAGTCGGGCTGCTGCTGCTGTTCGGCTACGCGTTCAGCTGGGTGATGGCGCTGCTCGGCATGAGCGTGAAGAGCCCTGAGGTCATCAACAATGCGTCGTTTCTGATTCTGTTCCCGCTGACCTTCGTCTCGAACGCGTTCGTGCCGAGTGAAACTCTGCCGACCGCGCTGCGCGTCTTCGCCGAGTGGAACCCGGTGTCCTCGCTCGTGCAGGCCGTGCGGCAGCTGTTCGGCAACCTCGGCACGGCGCCGGTTCCCGATATCTGGACCATGCAAAACCCGGTCCTGACCGTGTTGATCGGCATTACCGCGATGCTGCTCGTGTTCGTGCCCCTGTGCATCCGCAAGTTCGCGTCGATCAGCTCCCGCTGACCCGGCCAAACCCGCACCACTCTAGAGGGAGTTACCCATGACCGAACATGCCGTAGGTATTGTCGCCGGCTTCAGTGGATTCGCGGTCGAAGATCTCGACGCCGCGCGAACCTTCTACGCCGAGACGCTGGGCCTCGAGGTCACGGTGGGCGAGATGGGGATGCTGCGCATTGCACTGCCCGATGGCGCCACCGTGATCGTGTACCCCAAGCCCGATTTCGTGCCGGCCACGTACACGATTCTGAACTTCGCGGTGACCGACCTCGATGCCACCGTCGATGAGCTCACCGAGCGCGGCGTGGAGTTTCTCCGCTACGACGGCTTCGAGCAGAACGACAAGGGAATTGCCGTTGGCGGCGGGCAGGGGCCGGATATCGCCTGGTTCACCGACCCGTCCGGCAATATTTTGTCGGTGTTGAAGAACCCGTAGCAGCGAGGTCGCGCCCAACGCAACCGGTCTCTGGGCATCCGTTCTAGTGCCCCCGACCTTTGCCCTTGTTGGGGTTCTTGGTCGGACGGGTGCGGCCGGGGGCGCTCTCGGTTCTCTTGCGCACGGCCGGTTTGGCTTTCGCTGCGGCGACCCGGATGGCTTTGGCGGCGGCCTTGGCTTTGTCGGTCTTCTTGGGCTTGCGTGGCGGCTTGGCCGGGCGCCCGTCGCTGCGAAGCTCGGGCTGCGCTTCGTCTGCGAGAGCGGCTGCGGCTGCGTCGGCGGCACCGGCATCCGTTCGTGAACTCGCCTTTGAGCGGCCGCGCACGATGCCGATGAATTCCTCGATGTCCTCGGTGGTTTCGCGGGTGATCCAGGCGAGGGCGATCTGCGTGTCGGCGACACCGGTGACCGGGCGGGACACGACGTCCTTGCGGCCGTACAGCCGGGCGATCGAGTGCGGCACAATGATGATGCCGACGCCGGCGGCAACCTGCTCCATGGTTTCGTCGAGGTCGCGCATCGGCGGCAGGGGCCGGCGGGTGCCGTCGCGCACCTCGTCGGCGAGGTCGCGCCACTCGGGCACGTCGTCGGGGTTCTGCAGCAGATGCTCCCCGGCCAGATCGGCCAGCAGCACGGTCTCGGCCTGCTCGAGTGCGTGATCCTTCGACGCGACTACGACCGGGATCTCGTTGTACAGGTTGATGACGCTCAGATTGGTTTCATCGATGGGCAGGCGCACCAGGCTGACCTCGGCCCGACCGTCGTGCAGCACCGAAATTTGCTCGTCAGTTTCGGTGCGAAACACGGTGAGGGGCACGTCGGGGCGGCGGTCGCCCCAGATCCGGGTCCATTTGGTGGGGGTGACACCGGCGACGAAGGCGATGGAAAAGCTCACCGGCATCCTTTCTCGTAGTAGTTGAGGGGCTATTTGCCCAAATGAGGGCCCTCTCAGGCTATACGCTTGAACAATGAGTTCCGAGAAGAAGCCCCAGACCATGAAGCCCGCCACGGCGGCCCAGAAACTCGGGATTCTGCTCGACGCGGCACCGGCCGAGTTCCAGACCGAATTTGTCAGCCGCACCGAGCTCGCCGAGCTCATGGCGAACCCGCCGGAGTGGCTGGCGCTGCTGCGCACCAACGGTCCGCACCCGCGCCAGGTCGTCGCCGCCAAGCTCGGCGTCTCGATTTCCGGCCTGGCCCGCAGCGAGATCACCGACCCGCTGACCACCGCCGAGATTTCCGCCCTGCTGCAGCAGCCGCCGGCCTGGCTCGTGCTGGAGCGTTCCACCCAGGCCGGCGTGCGCGCCGACCAGATCGCGGTGAAAGACCGCGACGCCCACCGCGCGGCCAAGAAGGCGCACGTCGAGCGCCAGGCTTCGCAGGAGCAGGCCAAGCGCGACCGCTCATAGTTCTCATCCGCTTTACGCTGCGCGGGAGGCGCAAATCCCGCGCACTGGCGTGAGTCCAGCGCTCTGGCGTAAAAAGTAGCTCGACGGTCAGAGGCTCGCTAGCCATGCTGGTCGTCCCGTTCGGCTGCGTGTGCCCAGTACGGGCGCGGCGCGGCGGTGACCGCTTGCTGTCGTGACTGAGAGTGGATGCCGCGCTGCGGCATCCACTCGGCTGAGCGTTTCTAGGCGGCCGGCCTGGACGCGGCGTCGGAGTACTGTGTGCGCAGAAAGTTGACGACGTCGCCGAGCTCGACCTGCGAGATCGAGTGCGGCAGACCCTCGTAGATGCGCTCGGTCAGCGTGCTGTGCCCGGGCAGCCAGGCCTGGGTGCGTTCGATCGCGCTGGTCGGAATCACGGTGTCGGCGGTTCCGCGACCCCAGAACACGGGAACCGGCCGCTCGGCCAGCTCGGCGTCGCTGTGCTGCGGTCCGCTGGCGACGAATCCGGAGAGGTTCACCGCGAAGCTGAAGCGGTCGGGCGCGGCGCGCAGCAGCTCGAGCGCCATTGCTCCCCCCTGCGAGAACCCGAGCAGACCGATCGATGGCGGCTGCTGCGGCAGGGCGTCGAGCCAGTCGAGCACCGCGGTTACGGCCGCCGCGACGGGGGCCGGGTCGGGGCTGCCCGGCTCCGCGATCGGAAACCAGGCCCAGCCGTCGGTGACCGGCGCCGGTGCCTGCAGGGGCGCGCGCAGGGCCGCGATCACCGGCTCAAGCGGCAGGTGCGGTGCGAGGGAAAACAGGTCGCCCTCGTGCGAGCCGTAGCCGTGCAGGATCAGCAACAAGGGGCGGTCAGCCTGGTCGGCGCCGGTGGCCGACCAGAGAACGGCGGCGTTATCGATGGTGGTCATAGCTTCCTCCAAATAGCTCGCGACTCGTGGACGCCGCGCACTCCCATACTTCCATTGCCGTGCCGTCCAGACGTGCCGCGTCGATGATCATCTCGAACTATGTCAGCCGGTTGCTCGGCATAACTCCTGCAGAAAATTGACGTGCGCGACTCGATGGCAGCAAATCATTGGAGAGGCGGCCGAGCACCGCGCGAATTGCAGGAGTTATGAGCGTGGTGAGGGAGGGGACCGGCCCACGGCAGTCCGGGCGGAGCGGCACGCGAGTGCGCGCCCGGAGCCCACGTAGGAGAGAATGGCATTATGAGCGTGCGAACCCCTGACCCAGACCCGGACTGGACGCCGAAGCCCCCCGAGGGAGCCCCGAACACGAATCCGGGCTGGCTGAAGGACGTTGAACTGGCCGAGATCCGTCGTCGCCTTCCGATTCTCTACATTGAGGCCGTGCCCGTGCGGGTTGACGGTCTCGGCCAGGTCGTCGAGGTCGGTGTGCTGCTCCGTGCCCGTTCAACCGGCGAGATGACCCGCACCCTCGTCTCCGGCCGGGTGCTCTATGGCGAGACCTTGCGCGATGCGCTTTTTCGTCACCTCGAGAAGGACCTCGGCCCGATGGCCTTCCCGCAGCTTCCGGTCAGCCCGGTGCCGTTCACCGTTGCGGAGTACTTTCCGCTGCCGGGCATTACCGCCTACACGGATGACCGCCAGCACGCCGTCTCGCTGGCCTACGTCGTTCCCGTCACCGGTACCTGCGACCCGCGACAGGATGCCCTCGAACTCACCTGGATGACGCCGACCGAGGCCGTGTCACCGGGAGTGTCGGCTGAGATGGAAGGCGGCCGCGGCGCCCTGCTGCGCGCCGCGATGGCGTCGGTCGGCCTGCTCTACTGAGCCGGGCGGCAGCATCCGCTCACCGCTAGGCGAGCTGCGGCAGCGCCGAACCAAGCCCGAGCGTGTCGAGGAACAGGCGCGCGTAGCGGTCGACATCGACGTCGAGCGCGACCTCAGCGACCTCCCAGTCGCCGGCCAGGCCGTGCAGGATGTCTTCCCCCGGATGCGTGCGCTTGTCGACCAGGGTCTGCCCGCGGCCGTAACCCGCAAGCTGCACGCGTAATGGCAGCATCTGGGTGGTTAGCGCGCCCGGATCGACGAGGGCGCAGATCGCCCCGGCATCACCGATCAGGCCGGTGTATTCGGCGTTGCGTCCCGAGCCGAGGGCGATCCGGTTGCTGAGCAGCCGGCCGACGACCTGGGCGAGATTCGACTCGCTGCGCACGAGTGACAGAGCGATCTGCTCGCCAATCGCGACCTGATTGAACACGTCGAGCCCATACATGAAGGTGGGCACCCCGGAATCGAGCACGATGGCCGCGGCCTCCGGGTCGTGCCAGACGTTGAACTCGGCGACCGCGGTCGCGTTTCCGACCGTCGTGGAACCGCCCATGAAGACGATGCGTTCAATATTTTTGACCAGATCGGGGTACTGGCGCAGCAGCAGGGCAAGGTTTGTCTGCGGAGCGAGCCCGATCAGGGTGACCGGGCGGGGGCTGTCCAAAATCAGTCGGCGCATGAGCTCGATCGAGCTGATGGACTCGGCCGTGCGGTCGGTCGGCGGCAACTGCAGTGTGCCGAGGCCGCTCTCGCCGTGCACGTGCGCGGCCGATCTGGCCGGTTCCAGTAGGGGGCGGCGGGCGCCGGCCGCGACCGGAATGGACGGCGCGTCGGCGACGTCGAGCACGCGCAGGGTGTTCTCGACGACGCGGTCGAGTGAGGCGTTTCCGGCCACGCAACTGATGCCGAGCACGTTGATGCCGGGGTGCTTGACCGCGAACAGGATGGCCAGGGCGTCGTCAACGCCGGTGTCAACGTCGAGGATGACGGGGATTGCCGCCGTGGAATTAGTCATCAGATCACCCTATTGGGTCTGCTGTGGCCCAGATCCCCGCAGGTGGGTTTGCGCCCCTTATCGGCTCATTCTGCACTTCTGAGCAGACCTTCAGCGAACCAGACGCACCTCGTGCAGCATTTCGCCGAGAACCTCTTCGGTCTTCTCCCGACCGTCAGCCGTGTAGCCGTTGCGCGCGTAGAAAGCGTGGGCGCGCGGGTTATCGGCGGCCACCCAGAGCACCGACGGGCCGGCATCGACGACGGCGTCGAACAGCAGTCGACCGACGCCGACGCCGTGGTGCGCATTGAGCAGGTACATGACCTTCAATTCGCGAGTGGATGCCGGCAGGTCGTCTTCCTGACCCGGGGCGCTCGCAGCGAAACCGATGATCTCGCCGCTGCCGTCGACGGCGACGACCTGTTGGTACTCGTGACCGAGCTTGGTGATGCCGTGCCACATCGTGGCGAGACGCTCCGGTCGCAGGTGGGACAACGCGGCCTGGCTGAGCAGGTGATCATAGGTTTCATGCCAGCAGGCGGCGTGTACGCGGCCCAGGCTTTCGGCATCCGCTTCTTCTACGGGTCGAACGACAACTGTGGTGTTCATGATTCGACACTATCCGTCTTTGCGGGCGGTCCCGGACACACGAAGGGGCCGGCCTCCGAAGAGACCGGCCCAATTGTTTCAAGCGGATGCTGCTGGCCGTTTAGCCCTGCGAGCGGCGGGGAGCCGAGCGGCCTGCTCCACCCGAGCCGGGTCCGCGAACGAGTCCGCCGACCTGGAGGCTGCCGACGCGAGCGCCGCCCGAGCGGCCAGCGGCCGAACCCGAGCGGGGAGCGCTGGAGGCAGCGCCGGCCGGACGGCCGGTGCGCTCGCGAC
>NZ_SOHF01000039.1:0-132396 GCF_004404045.1 Cryobacterium sp. Hh11
ACCGAGGCGGCGGGCCAGCACGGGTCGGCGAGCCCCTGAGGCGAGCAGCCGACCGGCCGCGGCCCGCGCTCGTCGCAGCGCGCAGGCGGCCCGCCCCGGAATCGGGGAGGCCGATCGCGAGGGCCGCAGGAGGCCGAGTTCGGGACCGAACTCGGCCCGGCGGGATCAGATGCCCTGCGCCAGCCGATAGTAGGCCTGGTTCCAGCGCACCTCGCGGGTGAAGTCGCGCAGGGTGGTGGACTTGTCGATCACGAGGAGCTCCGTGCGCGCGATCTCGGCGAAGTCCTGGAAGGCGTCGATGCCGACAGCCGTCGACATGACGGTGTGGTGGGCGGCGCCGGCGGTTAGCCAGGCTGCGGCTGACGTGGCGAAGTCGGGCTCCGGACGCCAGACGGCGCGCCCGACCGGGAGTTTCGGGAGTGCCTCGGTGGGCTCGACCACCTCGACGACGTTCGCGATGAGACGGAACCGGTCGCGCATGTCGCTCATCGCGACCACGACCGCGGGGCCGGGGGCAGCGTTGAAGACGAGGCGCACGGGATCCTCGCGGCCACCGATGCCGAGCGGGTGGATCTCGAGGGTCGGCTTCTCGGTCGCCAGTGCCGGGTTGACCTCGAGCATGTGTGCGCCGAGGATGAGTTCGGCCCCGGGGGTGAGGTCGTAGGTGTAATCCTCCATGAGGCTCGCGCCGCCGGGAAGACCGGCGCCCATTACATTGGCCACGCGCACGAGGATGGCCGTTTTCCAGTCGCCCTCCCCGGCGAAGCCGTAGCCCTGCTCCATCAGTCGTTGCACGGCAAGGCCGGGCAGCTGGCGAAGCGCGCCGAGGTCTTCGAAGCTCGTGGTGAAGGCGCTGAAGCCGCCGGCCTCGAGAAAGGACTTGAGCCCGATCTCGATCGCGGCGCCGTAGCGGAGCGACTCGTGGCGATCGCCGCCGGTGCGCAATTCGGGAACGACGTCGTAGCGCTCTTCATACTCGGCGATCAGGGCGGTGATCTCGGCATCCGTTGCCGCGTGCACTGCCTCGGCGAGTTCATTGACCGGCCAGGTGTTCACCTGCACCCCGAAGCGCAATTCGGCCTCGGTCTTGTCACCCTCGGTGACGGCGACGTAGCGCATGTTGTCGCCGAACCGGGCGAGTTTCATGCTGCGGCTCGCCGCCCAGCCGGCGGCAGCGCGGGTCCAGGTGCCGATGGTGCGAGTCACGGCCGGGTTGGAGACGTGGCCCACGACGGTCTTGCGGGATACCCCGAGCCGGGTCTGGATATAGCCGAACTCACGGTCGCCGTGGGCGGCCTGGTTGAGGTTCATGAAGTCGAAGTCGATCTCGCTCCAGGGCAGCTCCACGTTGGCCTGAGTGTGCAGGTGTAGCAGCGGTTTGGTCAGAGCGTCGAGCCCGGAGATCCACATCTTCGCGGGCGAGAAGGTGTGCATCCAGGCGATCAGGCCGATCACCGCGTCGTCGGAGTTCGCGTCGAGTGCCGCCCGGCGGATCGATTCGGAGTCCTTGAGCACCGGTTTCCACACGATTTTCACCGGGATATCGCTCGACGCGCCGAGCGCGTCGGCGATGGCTCTGGACTGGTCGGCGACTTGCCGCAGCGTCTCCTCGCCGTAGAGGTTCTGGCTGCCGGTGAGAAACCAGACTTCTACGTGGTCGAGGGTCGTGGTGAGAGAAGGCATGGGTTGAGTGCTCCTTGTGCTGCTAGCGATTGAAGTATGAGGTGATTGCGGCGTCGAGGCAGGTGGTCACGCCGCCGCGCCGGCATCGCGTTTGAGGCCCTTGAGCCGGTGCATGACGTCGTTTGCGCCGCGGCCGAAGTAGTCGTGCAGCAGGGAATACTCGGCGAAGAGCTGGTCGTAGGCCGTGGCCGACTCGGCATCGGGCGTGTAAACGTTCTGGTTGAGCTTGCCCATGGCCTCGCCCGCCGCGCGCACGTCCGGATACGCGCCGGCGGCCACGGCAGCGTGGATGGCGGAGCCGAGTGCAGGCCCCTGCTCGCTGTCAATCGTGGAGATGGGCATCCGCAGAATGTCACTGTAGGTCTGCATGAGGAACGCATTCTTGAGCAGTCCGCCGGCCACGATGAACTCGGTCACCGGCACTCCGCTGGCGTTGAAAGTTTCCACGATGGTGCGGGCGCCGAACGCCGTGGCTTCGAGCAGGGCGCGGTAGATCTCCTCCGGGCGGGTGGTGAGCGTCGTGCCGAGCACGAGGCCGGAGAGCTCATGGTCCACGAGTACCGAACGGTTGCCGCTGTGCCAGTCGAGGGCGATCAGGCCGTGCCCGCCGACCGGCTGGTCCTTGATCAGTTCGGTCAGATACTGGTGCACGCTCAGGCCCGCAGCTTCCGCCGCGGCAAAGTACCGTTCGGGAACCTGGTTGTTGACATACCAGGCGAAAATGTCGCCCACGCCGGACTGGCCGGCTTCGTACCCGTACAGCCCGGAGACGATGCCACCGTCAACGACGCCGCACATGCCGGGTACCTCGGCGAGTCGATCCGAATTCATGACGTGGCAGGTGCTCGTGCCCATAATGGCCACCATCTGGCCCGGGTTCACGGCGCGCGCGGCCGGTGCCGTGACGTGCGCATCGACGTTGCCGACGCTGACGTGAATACCCTCGGGTAGTCCTGTCCAGGCCGCGGCTTCGGCCGTGAGGGTGCCGGCGGATGCTCCCAGTTGGCCGATCTCGTGGCTCACCTTGTCGAGGGCGAACCGGGAAAAAGCCGGATTGAGCGCCCCGAGAAATTCCTCACTCGGGTACTCGCCGTCCTGCAGGATTCCCTTGTAGCCGGCGGTGCAGGCGTTGCGCACATACCGGCCGGTGAGCTGCCAGACGATCCAGTCCGCGGCCTCGACCCAGTGGTCCATGCGCTCGTACAACTCGGGATCTTCCTCGAGCAGCTGCAATCCCTTGGCGAATTCCCATTCGCTGGAGATGAGCCCGCCGTAGCGGGGCAGCCAGCTTTCGTCGCGCTCGAACGCGAGATCGTTGATGCGGTCGGCCTGGGGCTGCGCAGAATGGTGCTTCCACAGCTTGACGTAGGCGTGCGGACGGTCGGCGTACTCCGGCAGCTCGTTGAGCGGGGTACCGTCGGCGATGACCGGAACCATCGTGCAGGCGGTGAAATCGGTGCCGATGCCGATGACCAGGGCCGGGTCGATTCCCGCACTGGCTAGTGCTGCCGGAACGGCGCTCTTCAGCACGGCAACGTAGTCCTGGGGAACCTGCAGGGCCCACTCCGGTGGCAGCTTCGCGCCCGTGGCCGCGAGGATGGTGTCCATAACTGCGTGGGGATAGTCGAGCACGGCCGAGCCGAGTTCGGCGCCGTCCGAGACCCGTACGACGACCGCGCGGCCGGATAGTGTTCCGTAATCGATGCCGATGACGTAGGACTCGGTCCCGGCTGGTGCGTCTGCGCGCGATTGCTCTGCGGTCGTGCTCACTGATCGACTCCCTTGGCGGCATGCGGATGCGATCGGTCATGTGCGCGAGATACTCGCCGTCGATGACCGATCACGATTACTAAATGTTAGCGCACTATCACTTCCTGTCAATTGACAATTTCTACCCTGGTTGCGCTGATCGACAATTGGTCAGAGGACTGTTCGACTTGGTTTTCGAGCCCTTCTGACGCTATTCATGGTGCGCTAACATAGGGCGACCGGGGTTGTCGCCTCGGAGGGGAGGAGTCGCATGGCTAGGGAGCCTCGGCCGCGCGGTCAGAGCGTACGCATGATCGACGTTGCGAAACTCGCCGGGGTGTCACAACAAACCGTCTCCCGGGTCGTCAACGGGCACAGCAACGTGGGCGCCGAGGTGCGGGACCGCGTCGAACGGGCCATTGCGCAGTTGCGGTACAACCGCAATTGGGCCGCACGCGCCCTGGCCACGAACCGATCCATGAATCTGGGTGTGGTGTCCCATTCCCTTCCAGTGCACGGTTCCGCCCTGGTGCTCTTCGGTATTGCCGAAGAGGCGCGGCGCAACGGCTATACGACCAGTCTGGTGACCATTCCCCGGGTCGATTCGGCCGGCATCCGTACCGCGCTTGATACGCTCGTCGCCGATGCGGTCGATGGGATCATCGTGCTCGCGCCGATGACGGCCGCCGCCCCGGTGTTGCTGGGGCTGGATCCCGAGGTGGCGATCGTACGGTTCGAGCAGGGTTCACCCGCGAGTTCGACGGCGGTGTCGATGGACGATGCGCTGGGAGCACAGCTGGCGACCCGGCACCTGCTTGATCTGGGGCACGACACGGTCTGGCACGTCGGAGGGCCGCCCGGCTGGATGGCTTCGGAAGCACGGCGCGCCGGATGGCTGTCCGAACTCGCGCGGCGCCACCGAACGGTCAATCCCGAGTTCCGCACCGAGGATTGGACAGCGGATTCCGGCTACCGGGCCGGAGTGGCCATTGCCGAGGATCCCACGATCACCGCGGTCCTGGTGGCCAACGACGCGATGGCGCTCGGAGTCATCAAAGCCCTCACCGAACGAGGGATCGACGTGCCCGGCGACGTGAGCGTCGTCGGCTTCGACGACATGAGCGAGGCCCGCTATTTTCAACCTGGCCTCACGACCGTTCGGCTCGACTTCAACGAGGTCGGCCGGCTGGCGGTGGAGCGGGTGCTGCGGCTGATGGGCGGCGAGCCCGCGGAGCTGATCCCGGTCATCCAGCCGGACCTGGTGGTGCGCGACAGCAGCGCGGCGCCGGGTCAGCGCCGCGCTCGTTCCTCTAGTTGAGCGGACTGCCGTCGCGGGCGGCTCCATCGGCGGCGTGCACCACGAACAGGTCGGGGGTGGTGAAGCCGTGGGCGGCGAAGGCGGCGAGAACGGCGACCTGTACGGCGGGCACGAGTTCGGTCGGAGTCAGGGCGATGGCCGCGCCGCCGAAACCGCCACCGGTCATGCGCGCACCGATCGCGCCGGCCGCCCGTGCGGTGACCACGGCGAGGTCGAGCTCCGGCGCTGAAATCTCGAAGTCGTCCCGCATCGACCGGTGCGAGGCATCGAGCAGATCGCCGATCGCGGCGCATCCGCTCACTCGCAGGGTCTGCACGGTGTCGAGTACGCGCTGATTCTCGGTGACGATGTGGCGCACCCGGCGAAAGGTTTCGTCGTCGAGCAGCGCCTGCGCTCGGGGGAGATCGTCGACGCTGAGGTCACGCAGGGCGGGCACCCCCATGATGCGGGCGCCGGCCTCGCAGGATGCGCGGCGCGCGGCGTAACCGCCCGTTGCGTGCGAGTGGCTGACCCGGGTGTCGATGATCAGCAGTTCCAGGCCGGCCGGGTTGAGTCCGAGCGGGATCACCTCGGACGCGAGGCTCCGGCAGTCCAGAAAAACGGCCGCGTCGACCTGGCCGAGCAGTGACGCCGACTGGTCCATGATGCCGGTCGGGGCGCCCACAACGCGGTTCTCGGCGAGCTGGCCGACCCGGGCCAGGGTTGGCCGATCGAGGTTCAGGCCCCAGACCTCGTTGAGGGCGACCGCGACGGCGCATTCGAGCGCGGCCGATGAGGACAGTCCGGCCCCGACCGGCACATCGGAGTCGACGTAGATGTCGAACCCCGGCAGGACAGCGAGGTCTGCTCCGAACTGTCCCAGCGCCCAGGCGACGCCGAGCGGGTAGGCCGACCAGCCGTTCAGGTTTTCGGGAACCAGTTCGTCGAGCGACACCGCGACGGTCTCGGCGGCGAAAGAACTGGCCACGCGAATAACCCGGTCGGTCCTCGTCGCCAGCGCAACGACGGTGCGCCGGTCGATGGCGAGCGGCAGCACGAATCCGTCGTTGTAATCGGTGTGCTCACCGATCAGATTCACGCGACCGGGCGCCGACCACAGTCCGGTCGCGGTGCGATCGAAGCGATTCGCGAAGTCGGCCTGGGCGGCGCGATCCAGATCATTCACGAGGGTGTTCCGTTAGTTTCGTTGGCAGCGTCCGCCTCGGCGGTTCGCGCGACGGCTGCGCGAATTGTGGCCGCGGCATCCTCTGGAGTGACATCGCCGATCCAAGCACCCATCGCTGCCTCCGAGCCAGCGAGGAACTTGAGCTTGTCCTCGGCACGCCTCGGGCTGGTCAGCTGAAGCATTAGACGGATGTCCGTGCGATGCACCCGAACCGGTGCTTGATGCCAGGCGGCGATATAGGGAGTCGGGGTGGTGTAAATGGCGTCGATGCCGCGCAGCAGTCGACGATACAACACGGCCAGCTCGTCGCGTTCGGCGAGGGTCGTCTCGGCAAAGTCGGGTACCTGGCGGTGCGGAAGCATGTGCACTTCGATGGGCCAGCGCGCGGCGAACGGCACGAACGCGGTCCAGTGTTCGCCGCGGAGAATCACCCGGTCGCTGGCCTGTTCGCTGGCCAGAATATCGGCGAACAGGCTGGAGCCATAACGCTCGAGAGAGTCGGCGAGACGCTGCGTTCGGGGGGTGACATAGGGGTAAGAGTAGATCTGGCCGTGCGGATGCCGCAGGGTCACGCCGATCTGCTCGCCTCTATTCTCAAACGGGAATACTTGTTCAATACCCGGCAGCTGCGAGAGTACGTGGGTGCGTTCGGCCCAGGCTTCGATCACGGTTCGCGCTCTGGTTACCGACAGGCTCGCAAAGGATCCCTCGTTTTCGGGGCTGAAGCAGACCACTTCGCAGCGGCCGACGGACCGGCGGGTGCGACCGATGCCGATGCGGTCGAGATCGGCCAGATCCGTGGGAGCATCCGCTACCAGTGGACCAAACGACGGGGACTTGTTCTCAAACACGGCTACGTCGTAATTGCTCGGGATCTCCGACGCATTACCTGGCGACTGCGGTGCGAGCGGGTCTTGCGTGGCCGGCGGCAAAAAAACCCGGTTTTGGCGGTTGGCGGCGATCGAGACCCATTCCCCGGTGAGGGGGTCCTGACGCATAGTCGCGGTGGTCGCGCGTTCGCTGGGCTCCCGCAGATCGGGGGCGCGATCGGGCGACAAGGTGGTGTCGGGGTCGTCGAAATAGATGAGGTCGCGACCGTCGGCCAGGATACTGGATTGCCGGGCAATGGTCTCGTCGGCGACAAAGTGGGGGAGGCGGGGCTTTGAGTTCGTCATGGCACTGCCACAATATCAAATTTGCACAAGCGAAACCATAATATTTCGCATTGAAAAGTAAAAGTAAGTAAGTGATACTGGGGGAATGATCGAGAACGACGAGACGCGCAGCCGGCTACCCGATCCACTTCCCGCACACGTTCGTCGGGAGCAAGCACAGCAACTCGTTGACGAACGCGGGTTTGTGCGGGTGAGCGAGCTGCGCAGCGCCTTTGGCATTTCCGGTGTGACCGCCAGGGCCGACCTCGATGCCCTCGAGCTTCAGGGCGGCGTGCGGCGCGTACACGGCGGAGCGGTGCCGGCCCAGTCCACGGGTGCGGGTCAACGGGCCGAACGTGAGTCCTCGTTCGAGGAGGCGCTCGGAGCATCCGTTGTTCCCAAACAGCAGATTGCCCAGATCGCGGCTGCCCTCGTGCAGAGCGGGCAGAGCGTGATTCTTGACGTCGGCACGACAACCCACGCCATCGCCCGCGCCCTGGTTGCGCGAGAAGACCTGCACGACGTGGTCATCATCACCAATGGGCTCAGCATCGCCCTCGAACTGGAAAAGGCCATCCCCCGATTTACCGTGATCGTCACCGGCGGGTCGCTGAGGCCGCTGCAGCACTCCCTGGTCGATCCGCTCGCCGGCCTGGTGCTGAGCCAGATTCACGCGGACCTGGCCTTTATCGGTTGCAACGGCGTCGATCTGGACGGCGGCGTGACCAACATCAACCTCCCAGAGGCGGGGGTCAAGGCGCTCATGCTCGCCGCGGCGGAGCGGGTGATCGTCGTGGCTGATCGTTCCAAGCTCGGCCAGGTGCACCTCGGTCGGGTCGGCCCGCTGAGCGCCTTCCACACCCTGATCACCGATGCCGCTGCCGACGCTGGAGCGCTGAAAGCGCTGCGCGAGGGCGGGCTCAGCGTTTTGCTCGCCCAAGCGGCGCAGCCGCGGTCATAGGCTGATCGGATGCGCGCACCCACCGGAATCCAATATGACCTGACACTGCAGACACCGAGCGGAACGGCCCGAGCGGTCGTGACGGAGGTGGCGGCCGGTCTGCGGGCATATTCCGTGAATGGCATAGACCTGGTCGAGACCTTCGACGAGTTCGTGCAGCCACCGATGGCAGCCGGAATCGTCCTCGTGCCCTGGCCCAACCGCATTCGTGACGGTCAGTGGACTCAGAACGGCATCAAACGTCAACTGGCCCTCACCGAGCCGACCAGGCAGAACGCCATCCACGGGCTGCTGCGTTTTGCCGCCTATCGTGAACTGTCCCGGCAGAGCGACTCGGTGACGCTCGGCGCCACCGTCTTCCCTCAGTCCGGCTATCCGTTCCACCTCGAGACCGAGGTGACCTACGCCCTCACCGCCGAGGGCCTGAACGTGACGCACCGGGTGACCAACGTTGGCGCCGAGGCCGCGCCGGTGGCCGTGGGGGCGCATCCGTATCTGAAAATTGGCGACGTACCGACCGGCGACCTCGTCGTGAGAGTGGATGCCGCGACCCACCTTGACGTGGACGACCGCCTCAACCCGACCGGCGAGACCCCGGTCGACGACACCCGGTTTGACCTTCGCGCGGGCATCGAGGTCGGCGACCTCGATCTTGACGACGGGTTTGGCGGGGTTGGAAGTGCTGGCGAACACACCCTCACCGCAGCGGATGGCCGCCGGGTCACTCTCTGGGGCGACGAGAACATGCGTTACGTGCAGGTGTTCACACCGCGCATCTTTCCGGTGAGCACCGCCGGCGCCGAGCTGATTCGCGGCCAGGCGATCGCCATCGAACCCATGACGGCACCCGCCGATGCCTTCAATTCCGGTGCGGGCCTGCGCTGGCTGGCGCCGGGGGAGCAGTGGGTCGTGCGGTGGGGCATCCGTCATGCCGGGTTTGACCTGTCGGCCTAACGCGGATGCCGCCGAGCAGCATTGCCCCATGATCACAGTCTTGAACCGACGCACGCTGCTGCCGCACGCTCTCGGGCGATACCGCGTCGACCTCGTGCTGCTGCTCGTGGCCGCGGTCTGGGGTGGCAGCTATCTGAGCGCGAAGGTGCTCACCGAGCAGGCGAGCGTGTCGGCCGTGCTCGCCCTGCGGTTTCTGGTGGCGGTCCTGGCCCTGCTGATCGTCTGGGTCGTGCGGCGCGAACGGCTTCCAACGCGGCGAGCGCTCGGGCTCGGTCTGCTCCTCGGGGTGACGCAGGCGAGCATCCTCTGGCTGGAAACCCAGGGAGTCGCGTTCACCTCCGCCACGAATGCCGGGCTCATCATCAGTCTCACCATCATCGTCACACCGGTGCTGGAGTCGGTCGCGGCCCGGCGCTGGCTGCCGCGCCCGTTCTTTGTGGCCGCGGTGCTCGCGGTCGTCGGCGTCGCCCTGCTGGTCTCGGGCAACGGATTTGCCGAACCGAATGTGGGCGACTTGCTCATCCTCGCGGCGGCACTCGTGCGATCCCTGCACGTGACCATGATGGGCCACCTCACTCGCGGCCGGAGCGACAGCACCATCACGCTCACCCTGCTACAGGCGCTCGTCGGCGCAGTCGTGTTCACGGCCTTCGACGTTGCCGGACTGGCCGCGGCGATTTCGACCTTTGATGTAGCCGCCTGGATCGGCGTGCTCTACCTGGGCCTGGCCTGCAGCGTGTTCGCGTTTCTGGCCCAGATGTGGGCGATTCGCCGCACCTCGGCGGCCAGGGCCAGCCTGCTCATGGGCACCGAACCGATCTGGGCGGTGCTCGTGGGAGTGTCGCTCGGCAGCGAAACACTCGGCCTGGTGGGCGCTATCGGGGCGATCCTCATCATTGCCGGAACCTTCTGGGGCCAGCGCATCGAGGCCGGTCACCGGATGAGTGCGGCGCGCCCGAACCAGCCCGACGTCGGGGGCCCCGGTCGCTCGCCGAGCCGTGAGTTTCGGCCCGACGAGCTCGCCGAGCCGTGAGTTTCGGCCCGATTCTGGCTCAAATCTGCCTGAAACTCACGGCTCGATGCCTGAAACTCACGGCTCGGTGAGTGGATGCGCGGGCATCCACTGGTCGAGACCGCTAGCCGACCGATCCGGCCGGCTAGCGCTCGCGTACGCTCGACTCCGGCCGTAGGTCGAGGCGACGCAGCAGCTGTGCGTTGAGCGCGACGACCACGGTGGACACCGACATGAGCAGCGCGCCGATCTCCATCGGCAGCACGAACCCGATTGGCGCGAGCACTCCGGCGGCGAGCGGAACCGAGAGCAGGTTGTAGCCCGCAGCCCACCACAGGTTCTGCTTCATCTTGCGGTAGCTCGCCCGCGACAGCTCGATCACCGAGAGCACCGAGCGCGGGTCGTCGCTCGCCAGAATGACGCCAGCCGACGCGATCGCCACGTCGGTGCCGGCGCCGATCGCGATACCGACATCGGCTTGGGCGAGCGCTGGAGCGTCGTTGACGCCGTCGCCGACCATCGCCACGCGGCGGCCCTCGTGCTGCAACTCGGCGACCTTGCGCGCCTTGTCCTCCGGGTGCACGCCCGCGAACACCCGGTCGATTCCGAGCTCAGCGGCCACCGACTGGGCCACCGCCTCGGCATCGCCGGTGATCATGACGACCTCGATGCCCTGTCGGTGCAGGGCGTCAACGGCCTGCCGTGATTCCTCGCGAATCTCGTCGGCGAGACCGATCGCACCGATGACTTCACCGTCCCGCAGCACGTGCAGAATGATCGCACCCTGACTCTGCCACGCCTCGGTCTCGGCCAGCGGCGCCGCCCCGTGCTCATCGAGCATATTCGGCCCGCCGACACCGATCCGACGCCCGTCGACCAGGCCGGTCACGCCGACCGCCGCGGCAGTCTGAAACTCGCTCGCACGCGGCACGGTCAGCCCGCGGGTGCGCGCCGCCGAGACAATGGCGCGGGCAAGCGGATGCTCACTGTCACCCTCAACCGCGGCCGCCCAGGCGAGCACCTCGTCCGCGGTGATCGGAACCGAAGCCGCGGCATCCGCTTGGCTGACGGCGAGGTGGCTGACCGTGGGCTCGCCCTTGGTGAGCGTGCCGGTTTTGTCGAACAGCACCGAAGTGACCTGGCGCATGCTCTCGAGGGCGAGGCGGTCCTTGATCAGCACGCCGCCCTTCGCGGCGCGTTCGGTGGCGATCGACACCACGAGCGGAATCGCCAGCCCGAGGGCGTGCGGGCAGGCGATCACGAGCACGGTGATGGTGCGCACCACGGCATCCTGCGGCTGGCCGAGCGCGGTCCACACGATCGCGGTGATCACTCCGGCGCCGAGCGCGAACCAGAACAGCCAGCCGGCTGCCCGATCGGCGATGCGCTGCGCCCGCGACGACGAGCCCTGCGCTTCGGTGACGAGTCGCTGGATTCCGGCCAGCGCGGTGTCATCGCCGACCGCGGTCACGCGCACCCGCAGGGCGGAATCGGTCGCGACCGTGCCCGCCACGACCTGGTCGCCGACAGTGCGCTGCACCGGGCGTGATTCGCCGGTGATCATGGACTCGTCGACGTCGGCCGTGCCCTCGGTGATCTCTCCGTCGGCCGGCACGCGCCCGCCGGGCCGCACCACGACGAGGTCGCCGAGCACCAGATCGCTCGGCGAGACCACCACAATGGCGTCGCCCTCAACTCGCTCTGCCTCATCCGGCAGCAGCGCGGCGAGCGATTCCAGGGCAGTGGTTGTCTGCGCGAGCGACCGCATCTCGATCCAGTGGCCGAGCAGCATAATCACGATCAGCAGGGCGAGTTCCCACCAGAAGTCGAGCTCGGAATCGATGAGGCCGAGGCTCGCGCCCCAGGACGCGAGGAACGCGACCGTGATCGCGAGGGCGATCAGCAGCATCATGCCCGGCTTGCGGGCCTTCAGCTCGGAAAAAGCCCCGGTGAGAAATGGGCGGCCGCCCCAGACGTACATGACGGTGCCGAGTACGGGGGAGATCCAGCTGACGCCCACCACGTTCGGCAACGCGTAGCCGACGAACATCGAAAACATGTGGCTGAATCCGACCACGGGCACAGCGAACACGAGCATTGTCCAGAACAGGCGCCGAAACTGCCCGACGTGGTCGCCGTGCCCGGCGTGGTTCATGGCGCCGTGGTCCATGGCGGAATGGTCCATCGCGGAGTGCTCGGGACTTGTGATTGTGCCGTGGTGCTCGTTGGGGTTCGTCATAGTTTCCTCGGTACTGAATCGATCGATACCCCCTTAGGGTATCCCTAAAGTTGCGCTCACGCATCCGCTGTGCGCCGCCTCACCGAGCCGTAAGTTTCGAGTCCCTGGATTGGTCAAATCGGGTAGGACCCACGGGTCGTTGCACGAAACTCACGCTTCGGCGAGCGGATGCCGCGGCCAACCATGCCAGAACCCACGACCCGGGTTCGCCCCGAAGATTCCGTGGCACGCCGCATCCAAATGTGCGCATACCGCACCGCACAATCGGGCAGGCTTGACCCATGGCCCAGATCGAAACGGCACCACCCGTTGAATCCCCGCAGGACACCGCCCGCAGCACCGCGCTCACCAGCATGAAGCGGCTCGCCGGCGGGCTGCTCGTGCTCATGGCGCTCATCTTCACGGTCTCGTTCGCCCTGCAGGAACGCTACCCCTGGCTCGAATACGTGCGCGCCGCGGCCGAGGGCGGCATGGTCGGCGCCATCGCCGACTGGTTCGCCGTCACCGCCCTGTTTCGCTACCCGCTCGGCCTACGCATCCCGCACACCAACATCATCGCCAACCGCAAGGACGAGATCGGCGCGAGCCTCGGCGAGTTCGTCGAGACCAACTTTCTCTCCGAGGCGATTATCCGCGGCAAGCTCGAATCCGTGCACCCTTCCCGGCGCCTCGGCGCGTGGCTCAGCGACGAGAAAAACGCCGAAAAGCTCACCGACGAACTCGCCGTGGCCGGCCAGGGGCTGCTCAACCTGCTCGGCGACGACGCCATCAAGAACCTCATCGAGTCCGTCGCCCGCGAACATCTGGTCAAGCCCGAGTGGGGCCCGAGTCTCGGACGGGTGGGTGAGCGCCTCGTGACCAGTGGGCAGCAGCACGCGGCCGTCGACCTGCTGCTCGACCGCGCTGACGGCTGGCTGCGCACCCACCCCCAGGCGTTTGGCCGCGTGGTGTCGCAGCGGCTGCCCACCTGGCTGCCCGGATTCGTCGACAAACTCGTCGACGACAAGGCCTACCGCGAGGTGCTCGCCTTCGTCGCGTCCGCCCGACAGGACCGGCAGCATCCGGTGCGACAAGCCCTCGACGACTACCTCAGCGAGGTCATGCACGACCTGCAGTACGAGCCGACCATGATCAACCGGGTCGAAACCCTCAAGGCCGAGGTGCTCGACAACGCCAAACTGCGCGAGTTCGCCGGCGACACCTGGGCGGCGGTCAAGGCCTCACTCACCGAGGCACTCCAGGACCCGGCCAGCGCGCTGCGGGTCGGCATCCGTTCGACGCTCGAAGACGTCGGCCGACGACTGACAACGGATGCCGCGCTCGGCTCCCGCATCGACCGCTGGCTCGCCGACACGGCCAGCTATGTCGTGGCCAACTATCGCCATGAGATCGCCGGGGTGATCACCGAAACCGTGGAGCGCTGGCCCGCCGCCGAGACCGCCGCGAAGATCGAATTGCAGGTCGGCCGCGACCTGCAGTTCATTCGCATCAACGGAACCGTCGTCGGCGCCCTCGCCGGTCTGGCCATTTTTACCCTGGCCCGGGCCGTGTCGCTGCTGTTTTAAGCGACTGGCGGCCCGGGCCTGGCGGAGACCCGCTACCGAGCGGCGGTGTATTCCGCTGCTGCGGCGCGCAGGCGGCCGTGAACGCCGCCGTAGGCTTGCGCGTCTTTCAGGGTCCACTTGGGCAGCTTCGCCACCATCGTATAGTTGGGATCGCACACGTTTGCGGCCGGTGCGAGTCCCATTTGGCTGACCAACTGATAGGCATCCATCGTGTCTAGGCCGGTGAGGTCGGATGCCCAATGCACGAGGTCTTTCTGGCTGATCCGAAAGGCATCTTCCAGAGGCCGAGCCGACCCGGTGCTCATGATGAACTCGTCGTTCTCAAGCCGCGGCCAGGCCGAAGCGCCACCCTTGACCAGGTCGAGTGCGATGACGGAATTCATGGCCGACTCGAGGCCGGTTCCACAGACCTCACCCTCACCCTGGCGGGCGTGACCGTCACCGAGCGACAGCATCGCGCCGGCCACATTCACCGGAAGATACAGCGTCGTTCCGGCCCGCGCTTCCGGGGTATCCATGTTTCCGCCGTGGGTGGATGGGGTCACGACCAACCGCACCTCGCCGCTGGCGGGAGCAACGCCGACGGTGCCGTGCATGGGATCGAGCGGGAGAGCCAGCGTGTAATCCGAGTTCGTGGCACGAAAGGTGGCCGTCCAGGCATCCAAATCGATGTCGTAAAACCAGACCCGCTCCGGCAGCGGCTCGTGCAGCATCGCCGTCTCGTGCGTTGCGGAGAGCGCACCAAAGAGCGGGAAGGTGCTCGAAATCGCGTAGGAACGTGCCGGCACGATGGAGACAAAGTGCACGGCCAACAGGTCACCGGGCTCAGCCCCGATCACCTCGATCGGACCGGAGACAGGATTGAGCTCGGAAAAAGGCACGATTTGGCTGGGAACGTCTGTGGGCGTCGTGACCCGTCCGCCGAAGCAGTCTTCCGTGCTCACCTCGACGATATCGCCGGGGCGAACGCTCAGCAGCGGCTCCCGACCCCCGAACACATAGGAATACTGTTCGGGGAGCGGAGCGAGCTTGTGTACAGCCATCGAGCTACCGCGCATCCGTCATCGCAGACTCCGTGGCCGTGCTGACCTTCATCCGGCCGGTCTTGTACAGCACGAAGGCGACGACGATTCCAATGATCAGCCAGGCCACGCCGACGACCTGGGCCGACACTCGCGCGTTGTAGAGCACAAAGGCGAGAACCACGAAGCCCAGTACAGGGAAGACCAGGTGCACGAACCAGCGCCGGGACTTCTGCCGCACAATGAACCACCACACCACCGACACGTTCAGCAGCAGGAATGCGGTCAGGGCGCCGAAGTTGACCAGGGCCGCGATCACGCCGAGGCCGTCGGGGAGGAGGGTCAGGAATAATCCGAGCACCAGCGAGATTCCGGCCACCAGAAATGTCGCGTTGACCGGCACGCTGTGCTTTTCGCTGACCTTCGCGAGGAATTTCGGCAGCTGGCGATCGCGCGCCATGGCGTACAGCAGGCGAGAGGTGGACGCCTGGGCAACGAGCGCATTGGCGAAACCCCAGGCGATGGCTGTCGAAGCAGCGGTCAGGATATACATGAACGGTCCACCGGCGACGGCTGCCGCTTCATAGAAGGCCACCCCGGCCGGGTCGCCATTGGCGATGAGCGCTGCGGGGTCTTCAACCAGCATCGAGGCCACCCAGGTCTGCACGACGAACAGGACTCCCAGCAGGCACAGGGCCGCGATCATGGACCGACCGAGGGACTTGCTGCTGCCGCTGTTTTCCTCGGCCAGGGTGGAGATCCCATCGAAACCGAGGAAGGACAACACAGCAATGGATGCTGCGCCAAACAGCAGCGGGAGGGAGAATGTGTCAGCGTTGTAGAACGCGTCGAAGCTGAAGCCCTGACCCTTGCCCTGCGAGACTGCGACGATGCCAACAACCAGGAAGATCGCCAGCACGAGGAGTTCGAGCACCAGCATGACCCGGATGACAACCGCGGCCAGGTGGATTCCGAGGTAGTTGATCACGGTGTTCAGTGCAACGAAGGCAATCAGCCACAGCCAGATGGGAACCTGGCTGATGATGCCATTCATCGCGATTGCCGCGACAAAATACAACAGGGTCGGAATGAGGATGTAGTCGAGCAGGATCATCCAGCCGGCGATGAAGCCCGTTGGGCGGTTGATTCCGCGACCCGCGTAGGTGTAAACCGAACCGGCCATCGGAAAGGCCTGGGCCATCTGCGAATAGGAATTCGCCGAGAACATCATTGCAACCAGGGCGATGATGTACGCGATCGGCGGCATTCCGCCCGAGTCGTGAAAGACGCCGCCAAAGATGGCGAATGGTGCGATGGGCACCATAAAGATGAGGCCGTAGATGATCAGGTCGCTGAACGTCAGCGTTCTCTTCAGCTCTTGCTTGTAACCAAATTGTTCAATACCCGCACTCGTGGTACTTGCAGAGGTGCCCGGGGTGGTGGAGCTGTTCACGCGTGTTCCTATCGTCATCGACAGCCGTCATTATTTCCATGTGGAAATTTTGTTTATGCTACACCTGGCGCAATGTTCTGACAACTTCTAGGTCGGTGCCGCTGGCCCGCGCCATGCTCATGGGTCGACGTCTGAGATCGATTCCCGCCTGGGCAAAATCCGACCGATTGGCGTCTGAAAAAAGCCGCTCGGCCACCTGGGTGGCGGTGTTTGTGGTGAGCAAGCCACTTTCACACATGGCGGCCAGCAGGTGCACGCCGTCGTAGCATCCTTCGGCGTAGGAGCCGGGCAGCGGTGCGGTCAGTCCAAACCGAGCGACGTACGACTCGAGCAATCGACGGTGCCGGTCATCATCCTGCAGCAGAAATGTGGGCATCGCGGTGTAGAGCTCCCCGCTGCTGTCGCCGCCCGCCGCGACCAGACAGCTCTCGTCCAGAGCGGTACACAGTCGAACGAACGCCGTGTTGGCATCCAGCTCGGTGACCCCGCGATGAAATTCAATGCCATCGCGGCCGACCAGGGAGACCAAGATTGCATCGGCCCGTGCTCGCTGTGCGGCGGCCACGAGCTCCGCAACGTCGACGTGTCCCATCGGCACGAGTCGGTCCATGACGACGCGCTGCTGCAGATCGCGCAGGACGCGAGTGGCGGCAGCGTGTACCTGACGTGGCCAGACGTAATCATTGCCGATGAGGGCCCATCGTTCTACCCGCCGGTGTTTGGCGAGCCACGCAATCGGCTGACGCAGATGCTCGGCCGGGTCGCTGCCGAGAAATACCGATCCGGCCGACGCTCGCCCAAACTCGTGCGGCGGCGTAAAGACATAGGGCACCCGATTGTTCACGCGCGCCTCGACGGCCACACGAATATTCGAGGTGTGTGTACCCACCAGCCCGTCGACGAGCCCGGCACCCACCAGTAGATCCACCTCGCGCGCGACGTCTTCCGGGGCTCTGCCGGCATCGACCAGGACGAGGTCGATGGTCGTTCCCGAGGCACGGCACGCTTCTTCGGCCGCCAGAACCGCGCAATTGATAATGGCTGGGCCGGCCACGCCCATCAGGCCCGACAACGGCGCGAGCAGTCCCAGCCGAAGTGTCTGCTGCGTAGGACCGCACAGGAAAACTTCACTGGAGAGCACTACTCTGACCTGGGGCGCCATCTGACCATTATCACGTAGCGGGAATCCCTGACCTTATTTTTCGCGAACATGGAGGAGTACCATGGCCGAGCAGCTGGGGAGCGGGGCGCGTGCGCTTGGAATCGTGGCACCCCTGGCCGAGCTCGTCTGGGCCCTCGCTGACCTGGAACGGCGCCTCACACTCGGACTGAGCGTTGCCCTGTCTGAAGAGAACACCACGATGGATCAGTGGCGAATTCTGGAAGCCTTGGACCGCCTCGACTCGCCGACCATGGGTGAGCTGGCGGAGGTGTCCGGCATGGCAAATGCGAGCCTGAGTCGAACGGTGGACTCACTGGAAGATTCGGCTTCGGCGTTCCGCCTGCCAACCGCGACCGACCGTAGACGCATTACCGTGCATTTGTCGGATCGGGGCCGGCAGCGGCTCGCACGCATTCGTGAAATCGTCTCCGCGTGGGGGCAAACCATCGAACACCGGTTGGGAGCGGATGCCGTAACAGCCTTGGTCGAGGCTGCCGGCACTGCCGCGCGCGCGCTCGAAGACACCCCAAGAAAACCCTGATGGGGGTTTCGCCGCCAATTGGCTGCAAATCTGGGGCAAGATGATGGGATTTTATCCATTCGGGGCAGAATAAACCTTTGTCCTGTTCCGAAAGGCCCCCATGCACGACCTCGTCCGGTGGGCCCTTCGCCCGGTGATGCGCATTTGGACGGCATCCGCTGAACGGGCGGACCGCCACCTGCCTCGCCCAAGCGATGCCCCGCAGGCCCACGCCCCTGGTATCGACAGCGACCGCGTGCTGATCCTCGGCTGCGGTCCCGCGGTCGGCTGGGGGGTGCTCAGCCATCAGCTCGCCCTGCCCGGCTCGCTCGCCCGCGAACTCTCGGTCCGCACCGGGCGCGGCGTCGACATCGACCTCCTGGCCAGCCGTACCATGACCGCCGAGAATGCGCTGACGGCGCTTGCGGACACCCGGCTCGGCCGTTTCGACGCGGTCGTCGTCATCCTCGGCCTCAACGAAGCGCTCGCCCTGACCAGCGTCACCGAATGGCGCGAGCGGTTGACCGCGCTGCTCCAGGAGCTGGAACGCGAGACCTCACGCAGTACCCAGATATTTCTGCTCGGGATTCCGCCCGTTCACAGCATCGAGATCTTCCGACGTCCGCTCGTGCGCATCGCCGATTGCTCGGCCACCGACTTGAACGCGGTCACCGCACGGTTGGCCGCCGGGGCCCCGCGCACCACGTTCGTACCGTTCTCGCCGTCAGCGACGGTCGAAACCGACCGGCACCGCACCCCCGCCGACTACCGCGATTGGGCCGTGCTCCTGGCCGACGCCCTGGCCGACAGCCTCGACTCCGCGCGTGTCGGCATCGTGCCTCCCACCGATCCGCGTGAAACGGATGCAGCCGGCCAGGAACGCGCCCGGCAGGCGGCCGTTGATGGCCTGGCCATTCTCGATACCCCGCCAGAGGCTCGGTTCGACCAACTGGTTGTCTTGGCTCAGCGGCTCTTCGGCACCGAATCAGCGGTGATCAGTGTTATCGATCGCGACCGTCAGTGGCACAAGGCCCGGGTCGGGCTCGCCGCCACGGAGATTCCGCGCGCCGATTCCTTCTGTGCACGCACCATTGAGGGGACCGGTGCTCTCGTTGTCGAGGACGCGCGAACGGATGCCAGGTTCAGCGGCAGCCCGGTCGTGGTGGATGAGCCGCGCATCCGCTTTTATGCCGGGTTTCCCATCGAGTCGCCATCGGGGGAGCGCATCGGCGCCCTGTGCGTGTTCGACCCCCAGCCGCGGGCGCTCGCCGAAGTCGACCAGGTGCTGCTGCGCGAGCTCGCGCTACTGGTGCAGCGCGAACTGCGGGTGCCGTCGGTCTTCGGCTGACCTCGAGCGAGCGGCCGCATGCGGTAGGCGAGTACGAGTTTGGCCGGTGTCGTCGACGTCGGTGCCTTCGCTGTTGCTATCGGCACCCAGGACGATAAGCTCGCGGCGTGAGCGACTCCTTACGGCGCAGACTGCGCGCCCTGCCCGACTTTCCCGACCTGCTGCCCGCTTTCGATCCGTCCAGCGCACCGGTCGACCCGGTCGACCTGTTTCTGCAGTGGCTCGATCACGCGCTCGCCGCGGGCGTGCCGCAGCCCCACGCCTTCAGTCTCGCGACTTCGACCCCCGATGGCCGGGTGTCATCGCGCATGCTCATCCTGAAGAACGTTGACGGCGGGGCCTGGCAGTTCGCGAGCACGCGCACTTCCCGCAAGGGACGCGAGCTCGCCACCAACCCCCAGGCGGCGATGAACTTCTACTGGCCGGCTCTCGGGCGGCAGGTGCGCGTTGTCGGCGCGGTCTCGCTGCTGACGGCCGAGGCATCCGCTGTGGATTGGGAGGAGCGGCCAGGAGCCGATGGTCGGGCCAATCCCGACTGGCAGCTCTACGCGCTGCACCCCACCGAGGTCGAATTCTGGCAGGCCAGCCCGGATCGCCGTCACATCCGCCACCGCTACGACCTCTGAAAGCCGCCCTGAGGCATCCACTGGCCTCGTCGGTCTCGGTTGCGGTGGCTAATTCAGGACAGCCGGTCGCGCAGTCGTGGCTGGGCCAGCAATACAGCGGGCGTGAGTGTGCCGTGGCGGCGGATTTCCTGCAGTAGCCACCGAGCGGCCCACTAACCGCAGGCAAACGGGCGGCGGAAACACAAAATGCGCACCGAATCCAGCGGATTCAGTGCGCATTTGCCGCGCCACCTGCGCGATCATTGTGGGCCCCGTCGGGCTCGAACCGACGACCCAAGGATTAAAAGTCCTTTGCTCTACCAACTGAGCTAGAGGCCCGTAGGTTCTAATCTACCGTGGATTCGCGCTCAGCTTTTCTGGGTAGCGTTGAGGGCAGCAAAAACCAGCCATCTAAACCCGAAGGAGAACCCGCCGTGGCCGACAACTTTCACAAGCCCACCCTGTTCTCCGGGAACAAATTCGAGGCATTCCAGGGCGGCGATGACCCGGCGAACATCAGCCGCGTCGCGCACGAGACCGCGCAGGCCCTGCTCAACCGGGTGCGCAGCAACCCCGACCCGGCGACGGTCGAGCGCCTCGTCGCCTACACCGACGAAAACGGCATCGACGCGGTCGCCGAGCTGTGGTCGCGGGCCACTCCCCGTAGTCTGCCCGGCGCACTCTGGCGCATCTACCTCGTCCGCATGCTGATTCGGCAGGACCCTGAGGGCTGTGCGTACCTGTACCAGCGGGGAACGGATGCTGCCGCCACGATCGATCCGCTCGTCGCGGGTGCCGCGGTGCCGACGGGTCCGGCCGAGATCATTGTGCTCGCCGATGAGATTCTGCGCGGCCTGTTCACGGGAGATTTCGCTGTGGCGCTCGATCGCGGCGCGGCGTATTGCCGGGTCACCGCACTCGGCGCCACGAGCATCGCCGACGACCTCGAGCTGACCGAGCCGCACCGCTCCTCGGAATTGACGACCCGAGCACTGCGGTTCTCCACGACCGCCGCCGAGTTCGCGGCCTGCGCGCGCCTCTGGCGCCGCGACTCCCTGGAGTAGTCCCCGCCCTTGTTTTTACCGGGCCCGGGCCCGGAATGTGGGCCCATGATCTATCGTGGGCCCGCTTCCGTAGGGTGGGCCCGGAGGCCCGCCCCGCGCAACCCGAAAATCCCCTGTGCGCCGACGGCGAACATTCGACGCCGGCCGCCCGGCTCGAATACACTGGAGTCTGGTCGGGCCGCAGTAATCCCGGGTTCCATTATTCGCCGCTTCGAGCGGCCTCGCGCCGAGAGGTGCTCTGCGGCCCGGCCTTCTGCATTCCCGCGGCGGGCGCGATAAGACCGGCCGCCGGCATCCGTTTCGAAGCTTATTTCGCGTCTTGACCAATCTGTTAGCGACTTCGCACCGAACCCTAGTCATGGAACGGGACGAGACCTGACATGCTAGATCTCATGACAGCTGATTCCGCCGGACATCTTGCATCGGCAGCCCCTGCCACCAAGGAGGAGCTGCTCGCTCGAGTAGCGCTCGGCGACCAATCGGCCTTCGGAGAGCTGTATGACCAGATCGCCCCGCGGGTGCTTGGCCTGGTCAAGCGTCTGCTCATCGACCACGCGCAGTCGGAGGAAGTGACCCAGGAGATTTTTCTGGAGATCTGGCAGTCGGCCACGCGGTACGAACCCACGCGTGGCGGGGCGAGTACCTGGATCCTCACCATGGCACACCGGCGAGCGGTCGACCGAATTCGGTCGTCGCAGGCCGGCCGTGACCGCGATACCAAAATCGGAATCCGTGACCTGGCCGTTGCCTACGATCACGTGGCCGAAACCGTTGAAGTACGAATCGAACATGAAAGGGTGGAGAAGGCGATGACTCGATTGACTCAGCTGCAGCGTCAGGCAGTGAGCCTCGCGTATTACGGCGGGTTCAGTCACAGCGAGGTCGCCGACATGCTCCACATCCCGTTGGGTACCGTGAAAACACGGCTCCGCGACGGACTGATCCGCCTCCGCGACGAATTGGGCGTGGCATCATGACCGATCGTAACGAGCAGCACCCGGCCGACCTCGCCGGCGCCTACGCCCTGCACGCCCTTGACGCCGACGACACGGCCGCGTTCGAAGCGCACCTGGCCGAATCCGAGCGGGCCCGCATCGAGTCGGCCGAGTTGAACGACACCGCGGTGGCCCTCGGCCTCGCCGTGGCACCGGTCCAGCCCTCGAGCGCGCTCAAGGCCAACCTCATGTCGATGCTCGCGTCGACCCCGCAACTCGCGACACTGCCGCGCGCCGCTGGCCCCGCCACAACGGATGCTGCCGCCTCCGCCTCCGAGACGACTCCCGTCGTTCCCCCGGTCGCGTCCGGGACGGCACCGTCCGGGACGACTCCGGCCTCGCCCGCTACGCCGCCGTCCTCCGGCAGCGCACCCGGTGATGCGCCCCGCCCACACCTTTCGTCGGCGACCGAGCGTGCCGAGGCGCGCTGGTTCAAGCGGCCGGCGCGGTATCTGCTGGCCGCTGCGGCGGCGGGAGCCCTGTTCGTGGGCGGATCCTTGTTCGGCCAGACCCTCAACAACTACCAATTTGAGTCGCAGCAGGCCGCCGGGCTCGCCCAGATCAACGCGGCCGATGACTCCCAGCGTGCCGCGACGACCACGGCCGAGGGGCAGGAAGCGACGCTGGTCTGGTCGAACACCCTCGGAATATCCGCCGTGCTCGTTGACGACCTGCCCGCGTTGCCCAGCGATCAGGACTATCAACTCTGGTACATCAACGGTGACGGCCCGGCCTCGGCCGGAACCTTCGACTCGACCGGCAACGGCACCGCCTGGCGCGTGCTCGACGGGACCATGCACGCCGGCGATCAGGTCGGGATCACCGTCGAACCCAACGGTGGGTCCGACCAGCCCACGAGCACCCCGATCGTCGCGTTCCAGAGTTAGCGGTCTCGCCGCGGCCGCTCGTCGGTGAGGGGTCGCAGAATGTCCTAATTCTGGCTTCCACACGGCCCCTCATTCGGCAGCGGCCGGAGACGCGCCGCACGCGCCCTGATGAGCGCGAAGTAGGCTCGGGGCATGAGACTGCCCTTCACGCTGCTGATCGACCCCGTCCCCGCCGATTCGGTGCAGCAGAACTTCGACGACACGTTCCACGAGATGGAATCCAGCGCCCCGGCCCTGCGGGTCGGCGAACTGAGCACGCAGCGTGGCGACGGAATCTTCGAGACCCTCGCCGTCGTCGACGGTCACCCGCAGGAGGTTGAGCCGCACATCAGTCGGCTGCGCAACTCCGCCCTCATCTGCGATCTCCCGGTTCCGAATGCCGAGCAGTGGCGCGCCGCGATCGCCTACGCTGTCGCACGCGTTCCGCAGCGCGGTGAGATCGCGCTCAAGTTCGTGCTCAGCCGCGGTGTCGAGCACGGCCCGGCACCGACCGCCTGGCTGCACGCGGTCGCCGCGGCGGACTTCAGTGCCGTGCGCGCGACCGGCGTGCGCGTCGTGACCCTCGACCGCGGCTACCCGCGTGGGGTCGCCGAGAAGGCCCCCTGGCTGCTGATGGGCGCCAAAACCCTCAGCTACGCGGTGAACATGGCCGCTATTCGCGAGGCCCACCGCCGCGGCGCCGACGACACCATCTTTCTCACCACCGACGGCTTCGTCATGGAAGGCCCGACCTCGAGCGTCGTGCTGCGCAGCAACGGTGCATACGTCACGCCCGCCCCGAGCGGCGCGATTCTGCACGGAACCACGCAGCAGAGCATGTTCGAGTATCTGAGCGGGCAGGGTGCTTCCGTCGAATACCGCGACGTCACGCTCGATGAACTTCGTCAAGCGGATGCCGCCTGGCTCGTCTCCAGCGTGCGCCTCGCCGTCTCCGTGGTCGCCCTGGACGGTGAGCCGTTCCCGGCCGACCAGCCGGTGACCGACGCCCTGAACGCTTACCTGCTGGCGCGGACCGCGTAGGGCCAGCCGGGGCATCCGCTTGTCAGCAGAATGGCGGCGACCTCGCCGGTGCCGCTGGGCAAACCAACCGGGCGGGACTACATTGTGGACGAAGAAATGCGTTGCCCCTGAGCGGAAGGGGGGTCACGATGCTGTCCAGCCTGGTGCCTGGATTGCGCGACCTGCGCACGCCCCGCACTGTCGGCTCTCTCTGGTTGACCAGTCTCCGGGTACTGTTCGGCTCCCAGATTCCCAGTTCGACCGCCGAGGCCGACGGGCTCGCGCACGAACTGTTCCGCCTGGCCGGCGCCTTCGGTGCGCCCATTCTGCTCGCCGGCGGGACGGCGTAAGCCGGTCTCGGAAACCCGTGGACCGACGCGCGGGCCGGGCCGCGTGGGCATCCGCTCTGAAAGAGACCGCGAATTGGGGCAATCTGCCACTGCCGCTATGCTCTGGGTGGACCGAGAGGGATAAAATGAGAATTTCTGTCATTGGATGTGGCTATCTGGGCGCCGTACACGCGTCAGCTATGGCCGAATTGGGGCACGATGTCGTCGGAATCGACGTCGACGCCGCCAAGATCGCGCAACTTGCCATCGGCAAACCCCCGTTCTTTGAACCTGGACTTCCCGAGGTTCTCACCTCGGCCATGAACAGTGGCCGTCTGCGATTCAGTACCGATATAGCGGATGCCGCCGGCTCGCAGGTGCACTTCATCGCCGTCGGCACACCGCAGAAGCCCGGCAGCTACAGCGCCGACCTGCGTTATGTCGATGCGTCGATCGAGTCGCTCATTCCGCATCTGGCCGACGGCGATCTCGTCGTGGGCAAGAGCACCGTTCCGGTGGGAACCGCGGCCCGCCTGGCCGAGCTCATCGCCGCCGGTAGTGGCGCGTCGCTGGCCTGGAACCCGGAGTTTCTGCGCGAGGGATTCGCCGTGCAGGACACCATTAGCCCCGACCGCCTGGTCTACGGCGTCGCCCCGGGCGCGCCCGGTGAGCACGCCGTCGAGCTGCTCAACGAGATCTACGCCACGGCGCTCGCCGCCGACACACCCCTGGTCATCACCGACTACGCCACGGCTGAGCTCGTCAAGGTCGCCGCGAACGCGTTTCTCGCGACCAAGATCAGCTTCATCAACGCCATGGCCGAGATCGCCGAGGTCACCGGTGCCGATGTCACCCAGCTGGCGGATGCGATCGGCTACGACGGCCGCATCGGCCGCCGTTTTCTCGGTGCCGGCGTCGGGTTCGGCGGCGGCTGCCTGCCCAAGGACATTCGCGCCTTCACCGCCCGCGCCGAAGAGCTGGGTCGCGGCGAGTCCGTGGCTTTTCTCAAGGAGATCGACAAGATCAACCTGCGTCGCCGCCAGCGCGTCGTCGACCTGACCACCGAGGCCCTCGGCGACACGGTCTACAACGCCAAGGTCGCGGTGCTCGGACTGAGCTTCAAGCCGCACTCCGACGACGTGCGCGACTCGCCGGCACTCGACGTGGCCGTGCAGCTGCGCGGTCTGGGTGCCGAGGTGGTGGCGACCGACCCGGAGGCCATCGAGAACTCGCGGGCGCGGCATCCGCAGCTTACTTACGAGGAGTCCCTCGAAGACACCCTGCGGGGAGCGGATGCTGTCGTGCTCGTCACCGAGTGGCCCGAGTTTCGACACCTCGACCCGGTCTGGGCGGGTTCGCTCGTGAAAACGAAAACCGTGATCGACGGCCGCAATGCGCTCGACCCCGCCGTCTGGCGTGCCGCCGGGTGGACTTATCGCGGGCTCGGGCGGCCGTAGTACTTCGGACGGGGCCGGGCCCCGTGCAGGGGCCCAGCTTAGAAACTGAGCCCATGGTCATAGCCTGGGCCCCTTCTTCTGACCAGGCCCGGGCCCAGAAACTGGGCCCATGATTGATCATGGGCCCAGCTCCGCAACCTGGGCCGGGCCGTTCGAACGCCGTCCCGCGGGCCGGGCCCACCCCGTGAACGTGGGCCCAGTTTAGGACCGGGGCCCGGGCACGGGCCCCGTGCAGGACACCCTGTGGGCGCGAGCGTAAACTCGACTGAATGTGGCTTCGGGGAGTACTCGTGGCGGCCCTCGGGGCCCTTTCCGCCTGGGGCGTGAACGCCGCCGTGCCCGCCTTCCCCCTGCTCACCGTGGCCGTGGTGCTCGGAATCATCGTCGGCCAGATCCCGGCCGCACGTCCCCTGCTCAATGGAGTCCTCGCACCCGGCCTCGCGGTCGCCACCAAACCGTTCATGCAGCTCGGAATCGTGCTCCTCGGCCTCAAACTCAGCCTCGTCGACATTATGGCGCTCGGCTGGGTGACCATCGCCACCACCGTCGCGATTGTGCTCATCACCTTCGCCGGCACGCTCGGACTTGGCCGCTGGTTCGGCCTGCCCGGTCATCAGCCCCTGCTCATCGCCACCGGATTCAGCATCTGCGGCGCCTCCGCAATCGGGGCCATGAGCGGCGTCGTCAGGGCGAAAGACGAGGAGACCGCCACCCCGATCGCGCTGGTCACCCTGTGCGGAACTCTTGCGATCGCCGTATTGCCGCTGGTGTGGCATCCGCTTGGGCTCAGTGCGCTGCAATTCGGACACTGGGTCGGCGCCGGCGTGCACGACGTCGGCCAGGTCGTCGCGACCGCACAAATCGCCGGCTCGGCCGCCCTCGCCGTCGCCCTCGTCGTCAAACTCACCCGCGTGCTCATGCTCGCCCCGATCGTGGCCGTCGCGTCCATCATTGAGCGCCGCCGTTTCGGCGCCATCGAAGCGGATGCCGCCACTTCGGTCGACCCCGCTGCCGGTGACACTTGGGTGCCCGGCCCAGCCACCCGGAGCATCCGGTCGACGCGGCCACCGATCGTTCCGCTGTTCGTCGCGGGGTTCATCGTTGCGATGCTGGTGCGTACGCTGGTTCCGCTACCCGTCGAGGCGTTCGAGACCGCCGACCTGCTGCAAACCGCACTGCTGGCCATGGCGCTGTTTGCCCTCGGCGCGGCCGTCAATCTCGGCACGCTTCTGCGCACGGGCGGCCGCGCACTCGCCGTCGGGCTGCTCTCCTGGGCCCTGATCGCTGTACTGGCCTTGGGTGCCGTGCAGCTTTCCTGACCAATCATGATTGAATTTGCTACTCCTGAGTCAGAAGCAATCACTTAGGAGCGTGCCCGTGGCTGAGATCGTCGTGGCCCGGAGTAAGCAGGCCGCGGGGGAGGTGGTAGCCACAGAAATTCGCCGGCTGATCGCGTCGAAGGCCGATTCTGTGCTGCGGCTCGCGACCGGGTCCACTCCCTTGCCGGTCTATGCGGCCCTCGCGGCGTCCTTCCGGGCGAACCCGCTCGACGTCCACCGTGGCACCGCCGACCGGGTCGATGCCGGTCACCCCGATGAACGCCAGATCAAGCCGCACCTGGGTGAGCACCGATTCAGCGTAGGCGCCGACCAGCTCGTAGGAGCGCGCGTGCACGACTCCGCCGGTCACCACGGTCTTGATCTGCGGTCGCATCGCGAGTTGCGCGGCAATATTGATCGCGTTCGTCACGACCGTGAGGTCGGCGTGCGGGCTGGCCGTAGGCGACGGATTGCCCGATCGCACCGCTGCGCGTGCGGGTGAGCAGCTGCTGTTCGGCGAGGGTGTCGAGGTCCCGGCGCGCGGTCGCGGTTGACACTCCGAGCTTGTTGATGATGTCATCGACCTCGACTTGCCCCGAATCGGCGAGCAGATCGAGCACGGCGGCGAGCCGTCCGGCGCGGTTCATGGTCGCTCGCTTTCGTGGGGGGCCGGATCGTCAAGAGACATGCGGGCGCCGGGCCCAAGCAGAGGGGTCGTAAAGGGTTCGAAATTGATTGATACTGATCGAAAACTAGGCTTCTCAATCACTGTAGTTGGGCGGAGGAGGTGGGAGCCTCGTCGGCAGGGTGGGGCGGCTCGATGTGGCGTTCCTGTATATACGTCGGTCTCACGCGCACGGGTGAGGTCGTGTCCGTCAGGTAAATAATTCGGCCGGGTTTGCCTCGATAGCTGAGATTACGTCATAATCGCAGGACGTACCCGGCCGACGGGTAAAAAGTCGCCGGGTGAAAACAGGTGCCAATTCCGCAACCCGAGTCGGAGGCTACATGTCCGTTCAGCCCATCCTGGAACGCCGACAACCCGCGCCCGGAGCCACCGGAACCGGCGGCAAGTCCGCCACCCGCACCTTTCGCGGCGACATCGAGGGCCTGCGCGCGATTGCCGTGATCGTCGTCATTTTCGATCATCTGCTCGGCTGGCCGTCCGGCGGATTCATCGGCGTCGACATCTTCTTTGTCATCTCGGGCTTTCTCATTACGAGCCTGCTGCTCAAGGAACACGCCCGCACCGGCCGCATCTCCCTCGTCGACTTCTACCGCCGCCGCATCCGCCGCATCCTGCCGGTATCACTGCTCGTGCTCGTCGTCACCGTGGCGATCGGCTACCTGCTCCTGCCGAGTGCCCGCGCCCTCAGCACGCTCTGGGACGGTGTCTATTCGGCACTGTTCGTGGCCAACTGGCACTTTGCCTTCGTCGGTACCGACTACCTGCAGGCCACCAACGCGGTCTCTCCGCTGCAGCACTATTGGTCGCTCGCCGTTGAGGAACAGTTCTACTTCGTCTGGCCGTTTCTGCTCATCGTCATCTTCGCCCTGGCCGGCCGCCACACACTGAGCGCCCGCGCCCTGATCACGACCGTCGCCGTCAGCACCGGTGTCATCACCCTCGGCTTTCTGGCCTGGAGCTTCTTCGAAACCTCCACCAGCAGCGCCATCGCCTACTTCTCCACCGGCGCTCGCGCCTGGGAACTCGGCATCGGCGCCCTCCTCGCCGCCTCCGCCCCCGGCATCGCCAACCTGCCGGCGGCCCTCCGTCCGGTGCTGGCTTGGCTCGGCCTCGTCCTGATCGTGGCGAGCCTCGTGTTGATCAGCCGCGACTCGCCGTTCCCCGCCCCGTGGGGCCTGCTGCCGGTCGCCGGAAGCGCCCTCGTCATCGCCGCCGGCATCGGATCCTCCGAACAGCGCCTGCTTTTTCCCCTCACCAATCCGGTGAGCCGCTACATCGGCAAGATCTCGTACTCCCTCTATCTCTGGCACTTTCCGGTGGTCATCCTGCTCGCCACCGTCTTCGCGACCGACTCGCCGATCTACCTGCCGCTTGCCCTCGTCCTCATGGTCGCCCTCTCGGTGTTCTCCTTCCACTTCGTCGAAGATCCCATTCGGCACTCGCTTTGGCTCGAAAGTTCGCAAACCCGTCAGCGAGAACGGATGCGCCGCCCCGCCACCCCGCACCGCTCCGGCCTCACTCCGGCCAAGGCCTGGATCGGCGCCCTCGTCGTCGTCACCCTGGTCATCGTCTCGGTCTCCTTTGTTGCGCTGAAGTCCCGCACGTCGTCGGACCCGTCTGCCGATGCCGCGCCGATCGGTGCCGAGGCCAACCTGGGTGTGGAAGCTCCCGCCGAACCCGCCACCCTGCTGGCCACCCGGCAGGCCGCCATTACCGCGGCCCTGGCGAACACAGCCTGGCCCGAGGTGAAGCCGGCGTTCGACGCCCTCAGTGACAACTCGGGCGTGCCGGAATGGGTCGACGACAGCTGTCTCTCGGTGAGCGAGAAGAACGCCGCCGGCTGTGTCTATGGCGACCCGGCCGCGGCCAAGACCGCGGTCCTGCTCGGCGATTCCATGGCAATCAGCTACATGCCGGCCATTCGCGCCGCGCTCGAACCGCTCGGCTACAACGTGCGTTCGCTCACCATGTTCTCCTGCCCGGCCGTGAACATTTCGGTCGCGGCCAAGAGCGCCTCCGATGCGTCCGCCGCCAAGTGCGACGCCCACCACGCCTGGGTCTACGCCGAGGTCGCTCGCCTGTCGCCCGACCTCGTGCTCATGTCGAGCCTCGCCGGATCCATCGTGCGCCTGGCCAGTGGCAACGAGGGTGCCGATGCCCTCACGGAGTGGCAGACCGCCACGGCCGCCACGATTACCGCGCTGCAGGAGTCCACCGACCACGTCGCTGTGCTCTCACCGCCGCCGGCCAGCACCCCGTTCGCCGAGTGCAAGACCCTCACGAGCGTGCCGACGGACTGCATCTACAGCCCGTCGAACCTGTACCAGAAAGTGGTGACGGCCGAGCAGGCCGCGGTTGAGCAGCTGGGCGATTTCGCCCAGTATGTGAACGTCGTGCCGTGGCTCTGCGTCGACGAGCGCTGCCCGGCCTTCATCGACAACACCCCGGTGTTCTTCGACGGCCAGCACTTCGTGCGTGAGGCGAGCACCCAGCTCGGCCCGCTGCTCGCCGAGGCTCTGTTCCCGCCGGTCGCGTAGCCGCCCAAGGCGCTCGCGAGTGGATGCTGCCGGCCTGGCCGCCGCATCCGCTCGCCGTGGTCTCGTGGCGCGCGACCGCCCCCGATTTGGGCAGCCGCTACGGTAATCGCCGTAGCGCGCACCCAAATGGGGCGCGTGCATCCGCTCGCTGCAGACTCGCCTCAGTGTTCGCGCGGCCGAAACTCGCGCGGCCAATCGCTCGCGCGAATGCGCTTGATCTCCTTGACCACGCCGGTGGTTCCCCACTCGTCGAGGCCGAGCCGCGACAACGGTCGCAACTTCTCAATGAGTGGATGCCCGCCGTCCAACACCGCAGACGACACCGCGACGTGCGTCACCTCGCCGAACACTAGCGTGCAATCGCCCAGTTCGAGCGTGGAGTGCAGGCGGCACTCGATCGCCGCGGGGGACTCGGCCACCCGCATCGATGAAACGGTCAGGCTCGGTTCGCGGGTGAGCCCGGCGCGGTCAAACTCGCTCTCCTCCGGCCCGAAGTCGGTCCCGGTGGCATTCACTTCCTCGAACAGCGATTCCGGCGTGAAATTCACCACGAAGTCCCCGGTTTCAAGGATATTGCGCACGGTGTCCTTGACACCCACCGAGGTGAATTGCACGATCGGCGGCGAAACGGATGCCACGGTGAAGAATGAATGCGGCGCCAGGTTGTCGACCCCGGCCGCCGAGCGGCTGGACACCCAGGCAATCGGCCGCGGAACCACGAGGGAGTTCAGCAGGCGGTAGAAGTCGCGGCGGGCAAGGTCTCGGGGATCGAAGTCAGTACGCACTCGCTCAGGCTAACAACTCGCCCCCATCCCCGGATCCGCTCACACCGGCCGGCTTCCCACGATCGATAGAGTGGCCTGATGCCTATCCTTCCCCGCCTGGTGGCCTTCGACCTTGACGATACGCTCGCGCCGTCCAAGTCCGCGCTCGACCCGACCATGATCGACCTGCTGGTGCAGCTGCTCGGCGTCACCGAGGTTTGCGTCATCTCCGGAGGTCAATTCGGCCAGTTCCAGGCGCAGATCATCGACAACCTGCCCTCGATTCCCCCCGATCTGCTCGCCCGGCTGCACCTCCTGCCCACCTGCGGCACCCAGTACTACCGCAGCGAAGCCCAGGGCTGGACGCAGGTCTACGCCGAAAACTTGAGCGACGAGCAAAAGACCCGGGCCCTCGATGCCGTCGAGCAGACCGCGCGCAGCCTCGGCTACTGGGAGAACGACACCTGGGGCCCCATCCTCGAAGACCGCGGCTCGCAGATCACCTTCTCCGCACTCGGCCAGGCCGCCCCGGTCGCCGCCAAGATCGCCTGGGACCCGACCGGGGAGAAGAAGAACACTCTGCGGGCGGCCGTGCAGGCACTGCTGCCCGACCTTGAAGTGCGTTCGGGGGGGTCGACATCCGTTGATATCACCCGGCAGGGCATCGACAAGGCCTATGGAATGAAGCGGCTGGCCACCCTTACCGGGGTCGACCTCGACGACATGCTGTTCGTCGGCGATCGCCTCGACGAGAATGGCAATGACTACCCGGTCAAGGTTCTCGGCGTCGAGTGCATCGCCGTCGAAGGCTGGCCCGACACCGTCGCCCTGCTCGAAGATCTCATTCCCCGCTACGTCGCCGTCTGACTGCCCGGCAGCCCCCGGTACGCCGCCGCGCCGCCGCTAATTCCGGAAGACTGCTGCAGGCAGATGCCGAAATACGCGGGGCACCACCTCGGTCCCCGCAGATCTCCTGATTTAGCCACGGGGGGGCAACTCATCGACCGCGGTCACGAGGTCGGCAGTGCAGTAGCTTGACCCCCAGTTCACGGCCTCTTTTGCTGCAGCGGCTCGTTTTGGCAGCCCCTGACCACCCCTGCAACCCGGCCCAAGATTCCATACTGAGTTTTTCTCGTGTACATTTCGTCTGTGAAAGAGATACAGGCCCCCGAGAACCGTGAGTGGATCAACTTCGCCAAGGGAGCGGCGATCATCCTCGTCGTGCTCTATCATTCATCGCTGTTTCTGAATGATCTCGGACTGGCCGGCAGCACCCCGCGGCTGCGCCTGGTGCTCAGCTACTTTCCCATGCCGGTGTTCTTTTTCATCGCGGGTCTCACCGCCCGGCGCATGCTCACCTGGAACCTGCACGACCTGTGGCGGCGTCGGCTGCTCACCCTGGTCTACTTGTACCTGCTCTGGTCGGTTATTCGCGTGCTGTTCTACCTCGTCGTGCCGCACCTGCGGGGAACCGAACGTTCCCCCACCGACCTGCTCAATATCATTCTCATGCCGGTCTGGCCGACCAGCAGCTACTGGTTCATCTGGGCCCTCGCCGTTTTCACCCTGCTCGCCTGGCTGCTACGCAAATTGCCGATCAGCGTGCAGATCACCCTTGCTGCACTGGTCGCCGCAGCGTCCACGACACCGAACCTGCTCGACCTCGACAATGTCGGCTGGGACCGAGTCGCCGCCAACTTCATCTTCTTTATCGTCGCGGTCTATTTTCCGCACACCGTGTACCGGCTGGCCGCGCGGGTGCGGGTCTGGCACGCCATCGTGCTGGTTGCCGCCTACCTCGGCCTCGCCGTGCTCCTGGTGCCGTTCCACCTCTCCCGCCTGCCCGGCCTGATCCTGATCGAAAGCGCCGTCGCCGTGGCTATGGGTATCTCCCTGGCCACCCTGCTGGTGCGCGTGAAATGGCTGAACTTCATGAACACGCTCGGCCAATACAGCTTTCAGATCTACTTGCTGCACCTGTTTCTCGTGGCCACAGCCCTCGCCTTGCTCGCCCCGATCGCCGAGGCAGCCTGGCTGGAACGCGCGGCCAACGCCCTGCCGTTTCTGCTCGCCGCAATCGCGCTCGTCGGCTCGGTCTACCTCGCCAAGCTCCTGCGCCGGTTCTCCTTCCTCTGGGTCAGCCCTTTCCGCAGGCGGCAGGCCAAATCGGTCTCGCATCGCGCACGGTTGAACGGAGACCTGCTGTGAAGCCCGCCCGCGCGGCATCCGTTGGCCTGCTGGCCGTTGGTCTGCTCTTGAGCGGATGCTCCGCCACGCCGACCACGCCCGACCGGTCTGCGCCGCCCGGCCCGGTCGTGGTGGAGCACGACCTGCAGTACGGCACGGCCAAGGGGCAGGACCTGATGCTGAACGCCTGTCTGCCCGAGGAGAAGTCTCAGCGCACCCCGGCCGTTATTCTCATCCACGGCGGCGGATTCGACAGCGGCAGCAAAGATTTTGGCGGCATGACCGCCCTGTGTGAGGAGCTGGCCGGCAGCGGCGTGGCGGCGTTCGCGGTGGATTACCGGCTCGCCCCGAAATTCGCCTTTCCGGCGCAGGTGAACGATGTCACCGACGCGCTCGAGTGGCTGCGCGATCCGCAGCAGGTCAGGGAATTCAACATCGACCCCGAGCGCATCGGACTGCTCGGCAGCTCGGCCGGGGCGATCATCGCCTCGTCGATCGGCACCAACGGCTCCGGCAGCCTCACCAAGGGCGACCGGGTTGCCGCGGTTGTAGCGCTGTCGCCGGCGGTTGACCTCACCGAGACGGGCCTCAGGCTTGGTCGTCCCTCGAGGCTGGCCGTCGGGTCGATCCTGCAATACCTCGGTTGCGACGACTTCACCGATTGTCCCAACTCGCGTACAGCCTCGCCGCTGTACGCCGTCGACAAGACCGATCCACCGTTTTACCTCGCCATCTCGAAAAATGAATTTGTTCCGGTGCAGCAAGCCGAGGCGATGGCGGACGCACTCACGGCCGTCGGCGTTCCCGTCACCCTCGACGTGAAACCCGGTGAACGACACGCTTTGGAGCTGCTCGACGAGGCAACCCGAGCGAATATTCGTCAGTTTCTGATCGACAATCTCGTGAACTCCTCAACACGGACGGATTAAATCTTCAATACTGACGGTCCAAAAGTGAGGATTTTTATGCCAACATAGGTTTCTGTCGTCGTACACCCGAAGTACGACGCATTAATCACTCGGAGAGAAGCGCGCATGGAACTGAAGCGTCTGGCTCGAATTCTACGAAAGCGATGGATTCTCATCGTGGCTTTCACCTTGTTGGGCGTCGTCGGTGGGGCCGCAGCCGCGTTGCTCACCCCCGTGCAATACCAGGCCTCGACCAGGGTCTTCGTAGCCGCGCAGATTCAGATCGGATCCACCCCCGGTGATCTGGTGCAGGGCAACAACTTTGTCGTGCAGAAGCTGCCCTACTACCTTGACGTGGCGACCAGCCCCCGCGTGCTCGACCCGGTGATCACGAGCCTGGGCCTCAACGAGACCGCCGCCAACCTGGCCGAGCGGGTCACCGCCACCACCCAGCCCGGTTCGGCTGTCATCGAAATCACCGCCCTCGCTTCGACAGCGGATGCCGCGCAGCAACTCGCCGAGGCCGTGTCGGAAAGCTTCACCGACGTGGTCATCAACCAGCTGGAAACCCCAGCGGACGGCGGAGCCAGCCCGGTCACGGTCGGTGTCCTCGACCCCGCGGTGGTGCCGGACAACCCGGCGCTGCCCCAGCTCTACCTCAACCTCGCTGTCGGCCTGCTCATTGGACTGTTGGTCGGCCTGGTGACCGCGTTCCTGATCGGACTGCTCGATCGTCGCATCTACAACCGTGACGACATCGAGCGCCTCACGGTGGTTCCAGTGCTCGGCGGCATCCCCCTTGAAGCGCACGCCAACCCGATCATCACCCCCGACGGTCCGGCCACCGCACGCGCCGAGGCATTCCGGGTGCTGCGCACCAACCTCGAGTTCGCCGACGCCGATACCAGCCGGCGCAGCCTGGTCGTGACGTCGTCCGTCACGGGTGAGGGCAAGACCACCACCCTGGTCAACCTTGCCATCGTCCTCGCCGAGAGCGGCGCGACCGTCGCCGTGATCGACGCCGATCTGCGCACGCCCCGGCTGGCCGACTACCTCGGCCTTGACCCAGACCGCGGCCTGACCGACGTGCTGGTCGGGGATGTGCCGCTCAAGGATTCCTTGCAATCGTGGGGCACGCTGCATCCGCTCACCGTGCTCTCCTCCGGCAAGATCCCCACCAACCCGAGCGAACTGCTCGGTTCGACGGCCATGGGCACCGTGCTCGATGTGCTCAGCAGCAGCTACGACTACGTACTCATCGACGCCCCGCCGGTACTCGCGGTCACCGACGCTGCTGTGCTCAGCCGCTGGACCGGTGGCACGGTTTTGGTGGTTGGCGCCAACCGGGTGAGTGAGGCCGAGTTGCTCGCCGCGTTCGACGCCCTCGAAGCCGTCGGCACGACGCCGCTCGGCGTCGTGCTTGCCATGGTCCCCACCCGCGGCCCCGACGCGCTCGTGCGTGACGGCGGATTCGCGGTCTCGCCACGCCCGCCCCTGCGCCCGTCGCTGCGGCCGAGCCGATCCGCCGCCGCGACCGCGATCGATCGCGGCGCGACTCCGGTTGATAGCGACATTTCCTCGACAGACAACCCGGCCCACACCCGCGTCACCTGGTAATTCAGCGACACCTGCTCAGCCGTACCAGTTCAGTTTCGCCGATCGACAACTCCACCGCCCGAATAACGCACGTTCGATGACGCACGTTCGAAACCGTCCCACCCAGGCTTTACCCGAAGGGAGCCTCAGTGTCCGTGCACTCGTCATACCCGCTCGATCCGCTGCCGCCCACGCAACGGAAGCTTCTGCTCGTCGCCTCAACCGGCGGCCATCTCGCTCAGCTCGTTCGCCTCGCCCCCGGACTTGGCGCCTCGCCGAGCTCGCTCTGGGTCACCTTTGACTCCATGCAAAGCCGATCCCTGCTGGCCGGTCAGCGCCGCATCCACGTGCCCTATGTACGCCCGCGCGACTACCTCGGCATGATGCGCGCGGCCGGAATCGTCCGGCGGGTGCTCAAGCACGAATCCTTCGACGGTGCTGTGAGCACGGGGGCCGGCCTGGCCGTGGCCGCGCTGCCCCAGGCCGCGATCAGTGGCGTGCCCAGCCTGTACATCGAGAGCGTCTCGCGAGTGGAAGGCCCCTCACTCAGCGGCCGGGTGCTCGCCGCCAGCCGGCTGGTCAGCGTGCGTACCCAGCACCCGGCCTGGGCGACGGAGCGGTGGAGAACATACCCGAGTGTGCTCTCCACGTACCATGCGCTGGTCAAACACGCGCCGGACCGCCCCAGCCTGTTCGTCACCCTCGGCACCATCGAGGGGTACCGGTTCGACTCCCTCGTCGATGCCGTGCTCGCGAGCGGTCTCGCCGACGAACGCACCGTTTGGCAGCTCGGTTTCACCACCGACCGGACTGACCTGCCCGGTCAGGTACACCAGATGATGCCGACCGCGATGTTCGTCGATGCTGCCCTCACGGCCGACGTCGTGATCACCCACGCCGGCGTTGGCACCTTCATGGGCCTGCTTGAGCTGGGGGTCTTTCCGGTGATCGTGACCCGCCGCAAGCACCGCGGCGAACACGTCGACGACCACCAGATGCAGATCGCCGAGCTCGCCGAATGCCTCGGAGTCGCTCGGGCCGTTGATGCGCCCGACCTGACGGCTGAGGTTATCCGCTTCGCTGCCGGCCGCGCGATCGACACCGGCGTGAGCGTTTCGCTGATCACCGACCGATGAGCGCCACCGCACCAGGCGAGCGGATGCCGCGCGAAATTTTCGTGCCGGCCCGCGGACAGTACGACAATATTGGTGACATTCTGCTCCGCCGGCAGCTGCTCGACTGGTTGCGGCCCAATGGCCCGCTGCACATCTATGTCGGCGAAGCCCCCGATGGCTACGCGGAAGGACTCGGCCTGGCGCCGGACGATGTGCAGTACCGGTCCTTTCGTGCCTGGTACGCGGCGGCACTGCGCAGCGCCGCCCGCGGCCGGGCATCGTACGTGTTCAAGCCGGGAGAAATTCAGCTGACCCTGATCGGTATGAAGGAGCACCTCGCCATGCTGCCGGTGCTCGCGCTCGTGCGCGCTCGACATGGCCGGGTGGCCCGGGTGGGCGTGGGCAGCCGCAATTTTGCACCGTTGCCGCGCGCCCTGATGGGTCCGTCCATTGCACTGTCCAATGTGTCGCTCTGGCGCGATGCCGCCACCGCCGGATATCTCGGGCAGGGCCGCATCATGCCCGACCTCGCCTTTGCGAGCGACGGTCGGGCAGAAAAGCGTGATCTGGCCGACGAGGTTCGCGACGTGCTGGTCGTATCCATGCGCTCCGATCTGGACTATCCGAGCGATGAGTGGCTCGCCGGGGTGCGAGCCGTGGCGGCCGACAATGGCCTCACGATCTGGTGCGTGACCCAGGTTCTGCGCGACGACGACAAGTGCGGCCAACTCGCCGCCGACCTCGACGGGCAGGCCCTGCGCTGGAACGGCACCGGCCACGACGAGCAGGAGCAGCGCCTGCGCGACCTCTACCGACGGGCGGCGCTCGCCGTGAGCGACCGCCTGCACGTGCTCGTCGGCGCGCTCACCGAGGGAGCAGTTCCGGCCGCACTTTTGGTCAGCGGACAGCCCAAAGGTGGTCGGGCGGACAAGATCGCCCGGCATTTTGCAGCGGCCGGCCTGCACGACGTGAGCATTGACAGCGCCGGACTCAGTATCGCCCAAATCCGGGATCGGCTGCAGAACCTGCTCGGCCGGCGCGAGCCCATTTTGGCCGGCCTGGCCGAAGCGCAGGCCGAATTACAGACCGTGCGTCGCCTGCTCGACCAGGTGCTGAGCATCGAAAGTGTGCGGTGAGCATCAGCGAAGCGGACGATACCGAGCCGATCAACGTAGCGGCGCTCACGATCAACCCGCAAAACGCTGACCCGCTCAATACCACCCCGGTCGCCGCCCAGCGGCACGTATCCCGGCGCACGGCCGAACGTTTCATTGCCGTGCACGTTGGACGCAGCGGTGAGGTCGCCGGCGGCATGAGTCAGGTGGTCAATGGCTATTTGGCACATTCCTTTGTCGACTTCGAGCTGCGTATGGTGTCCTCGCGGGACGGCAGCGGCGGGCTGCGCGCGGCCGGGGTTGCAGCATCCGCTTTCTGGAAGCTGCTGCGGCTGGCCAACCCGGAGCGCACCGTCGTCGTTGCACACCTGTCCCAGGGCGGATCCTTCGCCCGGGAAGGCGCGCTGCTCGCCCTGGCCCACGCGCGAGGTTTCGCGACCGTGGCACAGCTGCACGGCAGCTCGTTTGCCGACTTCGCCCGCAAGCGCCCCGGTCTGGTGGGGAGCGTGCTGCGCTCCGCCGACGTGGTGCTGACCCTGTCGGTTGAATCGAACGCTGCGGCGGCGGAGTTCGTGCCGGGGGAGCGGGTTGTACTCGTGCCGAACGCCGTCGCTGCTGGTGCCGTGCGGCAGATCGAGAACCTCGTCGTGTTCGGCGGTGCGGTCAGCAAGCGCAAGGGCGTCGACGTACTCGTGGCGGCGTGGGAACGGCTCGCGCCGCAGCATCCGCTCTGGAAATTGGTCATTGCCGGGCCGATCGGCGACCAGCCTGCGCAGCCGCTGACTGGGGCGGAATTTGTCGGCCCGCTCAGCCATGCTGCCCTAATGGAGCTGCTCGAGCGCTCCGCGATCGCGGTGTTGCCCTCCCGCGACGAGGCGATGCCTATGTTCATTCTCGAGGCGATGGCTCGCACCAATTGTGTCGTGGCGACCAGCGTCGGTGGGGTGCCGGCCGTCCTGGCCGGTGGGGTCGGCATGCTCATGGAGCCCGGCGACGTCGACGCCCTCGAGGCGGCCCTGCACCGGGCGATGACGGATGCCCCCTGGCGCGCCAAAAAGGCGGATCTGGCCAGATCCGCCTTTGAGGCTACCTATTCGGCTGCCGCGGTCTTTCCGCGTATCGAGCGCAGCTGGACCACTGCACTCGAACGACGAAGCGACCGGGTGGCTAAGAGGTACAGGCCAGGTTCGAGAAACCGGACCCAGCAGCCGTGACGGTGTTGGAGCAGTAGACCTTGGTGCCGCTGGCACCCTTGCTGCCCTGTTCGTGGATGAAGAAGCCGAAGCCCGCGGCGTTGACCGGAACGGTGTTATCGAAGAACACGTTGCGCAGGCCCCAGCCGGCAACGCTTCCGTTGACCGCGAAGCCGTGCATGGTGCTGTTGGTGCCCTTGTTTTGGTAGATCTGCCAGTCGTTACCCTTGACCTTGACCCATTCCTCGGCGCGCGGCATGGCGTTGGTGCCGTCAATGACGTTGTCGCGGATGATGCCGTACGAGGTGCCTTCCTTGACCTCGATCGGCTGGGCGCCGGTCAGGCTGATGGTGTTGCCCATCAGGAGGGTGCGGTCGGTGCGGTCGGGCAGGCAGTCAGTCTGGGCGCACCAGTTGGCGTCTGAGGTTCCGATGTAGATGCCCTCACCGTAGAACGGGTCGCGCTTGCCGGTATTGCGAATGGTGTTGCCTACGACTTTGCTGTCGGTGGTGAAAGCCCGCAGGTGGATGCCTTCATAGCCGATGTTGTCAACCAGGGTGTCGGCGATGGTGACGTTCTTGCTGCGGATCACGCTGATGCCCTTGAGGCTGTTGGTGACGGTCATTCCGGCGACCACGAGGTTCGAGGAGTTGGAGATCTGGATACCGTGGTTGTTCTGGATGCTGCCGACGTTGACCACCGCGGTGCGCGGTCCACAGACCCAGATCGGGTTGGTGGCTGTTCCGTTGACGGTCATGTTGATCTGGGCGTTGTAGGTGCCGGGGGCCATCTTGATGACGGTGCCGGGCTGTGCCTGGGCTGCAGCGGTCATGAGCTCTTTGGCGGTCGTCACCGTGACGGTTGCGGCCGGGCAGTCGGCGTAGCGGTGGGTGCTGATCGGTGCCGGGGTGGGCGCGGTGCTCGGCACGGCCGACACGACGAAGGCGTCGACGATGCTGCTGGTGCCGGTGGAGCGGGCATCCTTCTGGCCGGTGCGGGATACCGTGATGGTGTGGGTGCCGGCGGAGAGGCTCGTCGTGCTGTAAGCAACCTGCTTATAGGCCGTGCTCGCGGAGTAGCCGTTGACCGTAGCGACGACCTGGCCGTCGATGGCGATGTCGCTCGTGCCGGAGGCGCTGGTCAGACGGGTGATGAACGCGACGCTGGTGCCCTGGAAGGTGAAGGAAGCGTTACCCGAGGTGGTCGAGAACCTGACCGATCCGCCGGAGTCGTTGCTGGAGCCGGAGGTGCGCCAGGTGCCGGCGTACGTGACCTGCGCCGATTCGCTGTCGACGGTGGTCGAGCCGACCGGGGCATCCATCGTGGCCGTCGTGGTCACCGGGACCGCGGTGGCGGTCGGGGTGGGCGCCGGCGCCGGGGCGGGAGCGGTTGCGGTTGCGGGGGACTTGGTGAGGAACGCGTCGACGATGCTGCTGGTTCCGGTGGATCGGGAATCCTTCTGGCCGGTGCGGCTGACCTTGATGGTGTGGGTCCCGCTGGAGAGGTTCGTGGTGCTGAACAGGCTCTGCTGGTACTTCGTCGTGGCGGAGTAGCCGTTGACCGTGGCGACGACCTTGCCGTCGATCGAGATATCGCTCTTGCCGGAGCTGCTGGTCATTCGGGTGATGAAGGCCACGGTCGAGCCAGTGAAGGTCAGTGAGGCGCTCGTTGCCGTTGTGGAGGCGAACTGCACCGATCCTCCGCTGTCGGAGGGTGAGCCCGTGGTGCGCCAGGTGCCGGCGTACTTGACCTGTGCGGAGGCGCTGTCGATCACCGTGGTGCCGGCGGGCGCTGTCGCGGCGGAGGCCGCTGCAGCGGGGATCATGGCGCTGAGCGGAACCAGCGCGGCGATCGCGACGGCGGCGATGGTGGCACGTCGGGTGAAGCGGGGGAACAACATAGTGGACCTTCCGGATGTTCATGGACTTGGTGGTTACGTCCGTGAACCCGGGGGTTTTCGACGCACATGATCTTCGTGATGCTCGGCGGTGATCGCCGTGCTCACGTCGTCAATTAGCGTCTGAACTGCTGCACGTTACCCGTGTGCAAATGGGTTTGTGGGCACGAATTAAGCGGATGCGAACGCCTCTCCTCGCGCGGGCGTGCGCGTGCGCTGCAGCGTCAATCTCGGCGGTCGGCCGCTGCGAAACTGAGCGAGCCTCTTGATTTGGCCCTGACCAGTGCTAATGCCCATTGTGGGCTATGTCACCGACTCGACGGGAAGGAGGCAGCGGGCTGTCCGACGTGCGGCACCCGTCATTCCTGTGAAAGTGCCTAGAGTGGTTTTTGAACCCTTGAGTTTCTGTCTCCCGGACTTCTGTCGCACTGCTCGGCCGCGCGGGTTTGCTGCTGGCGCGAGCAACTCAGCTCAGCGCGTGCAGCGTTCGGCTACGCGCCGCAGCCGCTACCCGGTGCAGGGGAGGTTGGAGAAGCCCTCGGCCGCGCGGGTGACCGAGTTCGCGCAGGAGACCTTGGTGTCGCTCGAGCCCTTGCGGCCCTTCTCGTGGATGAAGAAGGCGTATCCCCCGGCATTGACCGCACCGGAGTTGTCGGTGAAGGTATTGCGCAGGCCCCAGCCCGCGACACTGCCGTTGACCGCGAAGCCGTGCAGGGGGCTGTTGCTGCCCGTGTTTCCGACGATGGTCCAGTCGTTGCCCTTGACCTTGACCCATTCCTGAGCGTTCCGCATGCCGTTGGCGCCGTAGATGACATTGTCGCGAATGACGCCGTTTGACGTGCCTTCTTTCACCTCGATCGGCTGGGCGCTGGTGCTGCTGATCGTGTTGCCCAGCACCCGGATGCGATCGGTACGATCCGGCCTGCAGTCGGTCTGCGCGCACCAGTTGTTCTCCGAGGTGCCGATGTAGACGCCCTCGCCGAACTGCGCATCGCGCTGGCCGGTGCGTGAAATCGTGTTGCCGACGACGGTGCTGTCGGTCGTGAAATCACGCAAGTGGATGCCCTCGTAGCCGATGTTCTCGACGCGCGTGTCGGCAATCGTGACGTTGGTGCTGTGAACCACGCTGATGCCCTTGAGGCTGTTGGTGACGGTCATGCCGGCGATCACGAGGTTCGAGGAATTCTTGATCTGGATGCCGTGGTTGTCCTGAACGCTGCCGACATCGATGACGGCGTCACGCGGGCCGCAGACCCAGATCGGGTCGGCTTTCGTGCCGTTCGCGTGCATGTTGATCTGGTCCCGGTAGGTGCCGGGCGCCAGGTGGATGACGGTCCCGGGTCGGGCACGGTCGACGGCGGATATGAGCTCGGCGGCGTTGCTCACCGCCTCGGTCGCGGCCGGGCAGTCGGCGTAGCGGTGCGCGCCGGACGGCGTCTGCATGGGCGGGAGAGCTGGGGCGGCGATCGGCGCCGGTGCTGGAGCGGAAGCGGCTTGGGGATTGACGACGAACGCGTCAATAATGCTATTGGTGCCGGTGGAGCGGGGGTCCTTCTTGCCGGTGCGGGTGATTGTGATGGTGTGGCTGCCGCTGCCGAGGCCCGTCGTGCTGAACGCGGTCTGCTTGTGTTGGGTGGTCGCGGAGTAACCATTGACGGTTGCGACGACCTTGCCGTCGATGGAAACCGTGCTCTTTCCGGAGCTCGTGGTGGTGCGTGTCACGTAGGCGACACTGGATCCCTCAAAGGTCATTGAGGCGCTGCCCGGGCTGAACTGAAACCGCACCGATCCGCCGCGGTCGGCGGCATTGCGGGTGGTGCGCCAGATTCCGGAATAGTTGATCTTTGACGACTTGCTGTCGATCACGGTGCGCACGGTCGCCGCGGCCGCCACTTCACCGCCTGGAACAGGAATGGTGAGGGGAGCGAGCGCCGCAATCGTGACAGCGAAGAAGGCGGCGACAGCGATCACGGCGTGGCGGGCGGACGTCGTGGGCCGGTGAGCGTGCGGTTTACTGTCAGTGGGCTGGCGAAAAAGGGGCACGGTGGACGTCCTCCGGAGACTCGGGTTCACGAATGGACAGCGGGTGCTGTACTCGTTCGAAGCGCTAGGTACGGTTCGAACGAGCTGATGCAGCGGTCGCACCGGCTGCGCGGGCGAGGGTCGGTTCGTCGACCTTGGCGATCCGGTCAGGAGTGTCGTGATTCCGCATTATCTGAAGCAGCGTGTCGTTCTGACAGGTGCCTGGTGGCGGATGCTGGCCCGGTGGGTGCATGGTGCGTATTCAGCGTTCGATGACCGACAGCGTAGGGACTACTCGGATTGAACTATCGGACCGAGCCTATCGATCACCAAAGTCGAATCCGTTTCACTTTCCTGTGAAAGTGCCCCGAATGCCGCTGTCCCGCGTGACGAAATATTCCGGCGGGCGGAGGCAGCGACTCTGCCGAGCCGTGAGTTCCACCGCGAAAAATCGTTCCCATTGGCACGAGGTTCACGGCTCGGTGAGTGGATGCCGCAGCGAGGCAGCTCAGGCGGCGCCCTGCTCGGCCGCGAGGCGCAGCACACGACGGTGCAGCCCAACGCTCACCTTGGCGGTGGCGGCCAGCGCGAGGCGCTTCCAATCGCGGCGGCTTGCGGCGAGCAGCACGAGCCGCCAGGTCAGCCGCGAGCGCAGTTCGGCGACGATCTCGTCGCGCTCCTCGGCGTCGTATGGACCGCTCAGAGCGTCTTTCAGCCCGGACAGCAGCACGTAGCGCAGTCGAAAATAGCCGTACGAGTTGGAGCCGATGATGCGGGTGTCGAGGGTGATCGCGGCAGTGGTGACGGCCTGCTCGACCAACAGCAGTGATTCAGCCCGGCGCGACCCGGAGCGGATGATCGACCCGCCGCGCACGACATAGAAGTAGAGCGTGTCGCTGATCGCGGCGACCCGATCGGACGCGGCGAGCAGCTGCGCGACCATGGCCAGGTCGGAGTGCACCCGGGCCGGCGTGAACTCGATCTCGCTGGCGAGAGCACGTCGGAACAGCTTGTTCCAGAGATGCCCGGTGATGTCGCCGTCGAGCAGCAGCCCAAATGCCGCCGCACCGGTGATCGGCTGCGGCAGAGCGGGCGCGGCCAGGGCGCGCCGCTGGCCGGGATAGACGTACTCCGCGCCGCAGATCACCACGTCGGCGCCGGCCGACCGGGCCGCAGTCACGAGCTTGTCCAGCGCGGACTCGGCCCAATCATCGTCACAATCGACGAACCAGAGAAACTCACCCCGGCTTTCGGCGACCGCCCGGCTGCGGGCGAGCGCGACTCCACCATTGCGTTCCTGCTGAAAGAAGTGAACGGATGCGTGCGCGCCGGCCACCCGCGCACCGATCGCGGCCGTCGCATCCGTTGAGCCGTCGTCGACCACGATGATCTCGATGTTGGACAGAGTCTGGTGGAGCAGCCGGTCGATGGCACCTTCCAGAAACTCGGCGGCGTTGTAGGCCGGAACGATGACGCTCACGACCGGGCACTCGGTCGCGTCGGCCTCGCTCACTCGGTCAGCTTTCGAATCGCGCGGGTCAACTCCGAAAGCGAAGCCCGGGCCTCGACCACGTGCCGGAGAATCGGTTCCCGGCGGCTGATCACATCGCGGGCGCGACGCTCGAGCGCCGCGGCGTCTGGCAGGGTCCAGCCGATCGTGGCGCCCTTGATGCCGACCGCATCGAGCGTGCGCGCTGCCTTGGAGTGTCCGCCCTCGGCGATCACGAGCGGCAGGGCGCCCTCGGTCAGTCCGATCACCGCCGCGTGCAGCCGGTCGGTCACCACGAGCAGCGACCGCTGGTAGACCGCCCGCAGCTTCACTTCCTGCTCGGCATGGTCCGGTCCATCCCAAACCAGCGCGGTTCCGCCGAGCTTGACGGCGAGTTCCTCGGCCAGTGGTCCGTCGCGTTCGATCTGGGAGACCGCGACGATTTGCAGCCCGAAGGCGCCGGCGAGGCCGCGCATGGCCTGAATCCACTCGGAGTCCGGGCGTCTCCCGTTGTAGCGCACCGACACGGCGAGCAGTGGCCGGTCGGGCGTCGACGCGAGCAGGTCGGCATCCGCTGCCCCGGTGGCAAAAGCCCAGTCGGGAGCGATGCGGCCGAGCCCCATCGCTGCCAGGCTATAGTCGTCGCGCCAGGCCACGAGGTCGCAGAGGCGCAGGGTCGCGGCCACCGGAATGCGCCACTTCGTGTTCTGCCGCACGCCGAACCCGGTGTGCACGGCGTGCCCGCCGCGCAGCCGATTGAGAGCGAGGTGCGGCGCAAGGCGCAGATAGCGCAGCGCGTAGGCGCGTTGCAGCTCCATTTCCCCGGCATTGAAGGCATAAACGGATGCTTCCCGCAGCGTCGACCGTGAAATCTCGCGTCGCCAGTCGGTGCTCGTGCGAAACAGCCGATCGGCGTCGTGCAGACCGAGTCCGCTCAGGTAGGAGTCCGCTCGGGATCCGACGAACACCTGCAGCTCGCCAGCTTCCCGCAGGGCGTCGAGGAAGGCCCGGCGCAGCACGGTGTCGCCGACATTGTCGATCTGGCCCATGGCCGAGGCAAAGATTCTCATGCGCGCTCCAGCGTCGAAATGAGCACTCGCTCCAAGTCGGCGCCGCTCGATTGCTCGGAGAAGCGAGCCAGCCACGGCTCGATGTGGTCGAGCGGGAGCTCGGCTGCGCGCAGAATAGCGTCCGCGAGGTCCGCGGGCCGCGCGGACAACGCGAGCTCGCCCGTGATACCGGGCACAATTGCATCCGCTACGCCGAGCGCCCCCGATACGGCCACCGAGGGATACCCGGCCGCGGCGGCCTCGACCAGTACGTTGCCGAAGCCCTCCCGGCTCGAGGTGAGCAGGGCCACGGCGTTGTCGCCGAACTCGTCGAACCAGGTCTCGACCCAGCCGCGGTGGTGAAAGATCACGTCGGCCTGTCGGGCTGCGGCCTGCACATCGCCAAGCAGCGGACCGCCGCCGAACGACACGACCTCGACAGCGACGCCCCGCCTGGCCAGTTCGGCCGCCGCCGCAATGGCCAGCAGCGGTCGCTTCTGTTCGACCAGCCGGCAGGCCAGCACGATCTGAATTCCGTTGGCCGTCCCAGGCCGCCGCGCCCCGGGCGCCACGATCGTAGCGGTGCCGGTCCGGTCGGCTCCGCTCTCGGTCACGGCTCCGTCTCCGTCTCCGGCAACGCGGGCGTGCACACTCGTCCGGCCCGGCCCGCGCGGTGTTCCGCGCAGCTTCGCAGTGGCCGGGTTGGCGACGACGGTGATGCGGTCTCCGCGCACGCCGAACGCCGAGACCAGCTCAGCGGCGACCGGATGCGAGATGGCGATGACATGGTCAGCCCACCGATATATCCGCTTGGCGATGAAGATCTTGACCCGGTGGGCGAGACTCGATCCGGGCAGGCCGAGCGAGACCAGATTGCGTTCGCTCACGAGCACCCGGGGTCGCACGCGCGCCGGCAGCAGCCGGGCCGCGGTCAGCAGCACGAGGTTGGGATACACCTGCAGGGCCACGGCGACATCGGGCTGCCAGTCGATCAGGCTGCGCCGCAGGGCCGCGGTCTTCGCGACGTGCCCGTGCTGTCCGGCGAGAGATCGCCCCTCGACCCCCTCGGGAAGGTATCCCGGCTCCACCTCGCCGGCGGTGAGCACAACACGTACCTCGTAGCCCTGGTCGGCGAGCCAGCCCATCCAGGTGCGGGCGACGAATTCCGCGCCCCCGCCGTGCAGCGACGGAATGACAAAGAGGATGCGGCGCAGCAGTGGGTGCGCCGGCTTCGGGTTCGCCGGGGGATGGGTGGTGTCGGGCGATGTGGGCTGGGTCATGCTCGGCCTTCTCTGTCGTCGCGTGGTCGCGAGAATGTGGGGCGGGATCGGGGCTGGTTAGATCGGGGTGGGTCGGCTCGGGCGCCGCTCGCAAGCCCGGTAAAATTGAGGGCGGCGAGGCGCTGCACCTCGGGCAGCTGGGCGGCCAGGCGGGCGCGGTACTCGCTTCGCTGGGCGAGGACCGCGCGCACGACGGGGACCATACGCGCGGCCAGGCCGACGCCTGGTTCTACGCACAGGTCCTGCGTGCCGAACAGGCTCATCATGCCCGCGACCTTGCCCTGGGTGGACAGTGCGACGGCGGGAACCCGGTGGTACAGCGCCTGCACGGCGAGGTGCATGCGACCGGTCAGCACGATTGACGCCCCAGCACAGAGTCCGCGCACCTCGGCCGGCGTGAGCAGCCGGTTCACCAGAACCACCCGATCTTCAGCGCCGGCCCCCTGGGCGAACCGGTCGAACACCGCGCGGCAGGCGGCGGCATCGTCGCCGCTGTGCCGCACGACATGCGGTAGCAACACCACTCTCAGCCCGGCCTCGAGCAGGGCGGTGATGATCACGGCGTACTCCGAGATCTGGTCGAAGCTGCGCCCGACCAGCGCGCTCGCGTTCACCACGGCGTAGGGCGTCGGCGCGGTGCCGAGGTATTCCGTGGCGGCGGTGGGTGAGCTCGTGCGCACCGCGAACACGGCGTCGGCGACGTCGATCACGTTCCTGAATCGGTCGGCGCGCGCTCGCGCGGATGAGACCGGGTCGCGCAGCTGCAGCCGGGTTCCCAACCGACCGGCGCGGCCGAGTGAACGGCGTACCCCCAGATTGGCGTGGCCGTTCCAGCTGAAGCCGAGAATGCGCGCTTCAACCCCGACGCTGCGGGCCAGGCTCGCGACATCCGCTCGCCGTGACGAGGCCCGCACGCTGTAGGCGCCGTCCATGATGTCGGCGCCGACCACGGTCAGTGACAGGGCTCCGCTCAGCACGGCCGCGAGCTGCACCATGGACTGTCGGTGGGCGCGGTCGTTGCCATAGATCAGGTGCGCGATCGGCTCCAGCCGTGCCCGGGCGGAATGTTCCGCCGGAATGCGCACATCATTGGGGCCCCGCACGAGTACCCGCACCGGCCCTGTGACGTTCTCGAGGTACGCCTCGATCATGGCCTGATCGCCAATGTTTCCCTCGCCGGGCGGCGCAACGAGCACGTGCCAGCGCTCGGTGCCATCCGGGGCCGGCCCCAGTTGCCCGATCGCCCGGCGCAGTGCTGCCCGATCACGCAGATACGGCAGAGCGGATGCCGCGGCCAGGCCGTGCAAAATGCGGTCCAGCTTGCGCACGATGCGCAGCCGGGTGCGCCCACCGCGGCGGGTGCTGCGCGCGGCGGGGGGCGCCGGAGTGAGCTGATCGGTCGCCGTCGCGGACCCACCGGCAACAGCGGGTGAGACCTTCGCCGACCGCAGAAAGCTGCGGGCCTGCGCGATCGAGCGAACATCGCGCCGAAACCGGGGCCAGACCAGCATGACGATGCCAATCGCGACGAGCAGCGCAACACCGCCGAGCGCCACCCGGGCGAGGGGCAGTTCGATCGGAATCCACTGCACGGCAGCCCAGGACGCCCCGGTGGCGAAGCCGTAGCCGAGGATGGCGCGAACGCCGGCGAAAAACATGGCGCGGGCCGGGGCATCCGTTACCCGGCTGATCCACCACAGGCCGATCGGCCAGATCAGGGCGACGCCGAGTGAATATCCGGCGGCGACGCCGTAGACGCCCCAGAAGGAGCCGAGCAGCACGAACGCGACCAGTAGCGGCCGGGTGCAGAGGGCGAAGTACAGGTTCTGCTTGGTGACGCCCTTCGACAGAAACACCCAGTAGGTCGCGTAGGCCGCAGCCTCGAAGAACCCGGCGATGGCCAGAATCTGAAAGATTGGCGCAGAGCCGAGCCAATTGCTGCCGAGCGCGATGCTGATGATCGGCAGCGCCTGAGCGCAGGAAAACGCGAGCACGATGGTGACGGCGTGCAGCATGATGGTTTGCCCGAGCAGAATGAACCGGTCGTATTTGGCCGGGTCGTCCTGCAGTCGCGCCAGTACCGGCAGCGCCACCCGGGTGGACGGGCCGTTGATCTGGTTGAGCGGCAGCAGCAGCAGCTGAAAAGCGCGGTTGTACAGGCCGAGCGGGCCCGCGCCGAGGGTCGCGCCAATCACGATGGTGTCGGTGTTGCGGCTGGCGTAGCCGAGCAGCTGGGTACCGGCCAGGTTGGAGCCGAACGCGATCAGGTGTCGCATCGGCGTTTTGCGGTGAAACCAGCCCGGAAACCAGTTGGTAATGGGAACGAGAATGATGATGGTGAGAATGCCCTGGCTGATCTGCTGGCCGGCGAGGGCCCAATAGCCGAAACCATTGAGCGCCATGACGATGCCAATGGTCAGCCCGCCGACCTGCGCGCCGATCTCCGAGCCGGCCAGTGCCTTGAAATGAAAGTTGCGGTTGAGATCGGCCCGAAACTGGGTGGCGAGGCCGTTCAACAGAAACGTGCCGGCGAGTACCTGGGTGAGCAGCACGAGTCGGTCGTCGCCGTACAGTGTCGCGATCAATGGGCTGAACAGCACAGCCAGCAGCATGAGGGCGAGCCCGATCAGGCTGTTGATCCAGAACAGGTTGTCCTTCTGCTGCCGGCTGAGCTCGCGCACCTGAATCGCCGCCGACGACAGCCCGAAGTTGCGCAGCACCTCGCCGACACCGATGATGGCGGCGACCGAGGCGACGAGCCCGTAATCGCTCGGGTCGAGCAGCCGGCCCAGCACGACGATGCCGCCGAGCTGCACGCCGATGCGAATGAGCTGGCCGACCAGGGTCGTCGATGCGCCCCGGCCCGCTGTGTGCCCGAGTCCGGCGGTGGAACGGGGAAGCGGGGCTGAGGGGCTCGATGGTGGCATCGTCACGGTCAACGGATGCTCCGGCGGGGCCGACCGGTCAGCTGCAAGGCCCGCAGGTAGGTGCCATAACTCTGCAGACCCAGGGTTTTCCAGTCGCGCCCGTCAAGGTGGGGGCGCGGCCGCGAGCCGGCGGCGCGCATCCGCTCCAGGGTGTGGCGCAGGATCAACGGCGTGAGCTCGCCCTCGTACAGATAGATCCAGCCGGGGCCGACCTCCTCGGCCAGGGCCAGATTGGACGGTGTCGACGGCACGAGCACCGGCCGATCCAGGGAGAGGGTGACGAGCAGAACGCCCGAATTGTGCATTTCGCGGTAGGGCAACACAACCAGTTCAGCTTCGCCGACCTCCACCACGAGTTCCTCGTCGGAGACGAAGCGCAGCACCGAGCTGACGCGTTCGTCCTCGGCTTGTTCGGCGGTTATGACCGCGCCGAGGCCGCTGGACGGACGGCCGACGATGCGCAGCGTCAGATTCGCGCCCGGCACCGCGCGAAATACCTGCAGCAGGGTCTCGACTCCCTTATAGGGTCGAATCAGTCCGAAATAGAGGATGCGCCCGGGCACGGAGTCCGGCAGCGGCATGCCGGCGAAGCGGTCCCGATAGTGGCCGTGCAAAATGGTGACGGCCTTGGACTCCGGTTCGACCGGGGTGGTCGGATTCAGTCGAATAACGAGCGCCGTACGGGCATCGAGCGCGGCGAGGGCGCGGGTTTCCGCGTTCTGTCCGGCCTCGTGCGGGGTGAGGTTGTGCATGGTGCGCACGATCGGAATGCGCTGCAGCCGCGCGCGCAGCAGCAGTGCGTAGAGAGCGGCGCGACGAAGCTTTGCCTTCAGCGGCCGGGGAGCGCGAATGAGCAGCTCCGGCCAGTGCACGTGGAACACGTCGTACCGGCCCAGTAGCGCGGTGCGCCAGGTGAAGAACCGCATGGTCACGGCGTTAGGAGCGCCCTCGACGACCTGGTTGACGTAGCGCGTGGTGCCATCGGGTGCACTCAGCGATTGCAACACGGTGATTCTTGTCGAGCCCGTGCCTGTCGAACCTATCGTCGTCACGCCCATACCCCTTACGGGCCGGCAGGAAAAGCCGGCGGTAACTGAGAATCTGTCGGTTTAGAATAGCGTGCCAGGCGGCGGCACGTTAGATGCGCGCATACCCCCGTTTGGGGCGAGCGAGTGATCGTCGTGCCGGCGCCGTGGCAAGCCCGGCGGCGGCATCCGTTTTGCCCGGATTCAGCGTCAGAATCAACAGGCAACCAAGCAGCAGGTGCATCGGGCGCAGTGCGTCGATCGCGTTGAATCCGGCGATACAGACGGTGTACGCGACGAGAGCGGCCGCGGCGCCGACGGCACGTTGGGACAGCGCGTGCGCCACGGCCGAGCCGATCACGAGCAGAAACAGGAGCACTCCGGGCAGGCCGATGCTGATCAGCAGCTGCAGCAGCGAATTCTCGATCGTGACCTCGTTGAACAGGCGCCCGGTGATGCCGGAAGTGCCAGGCCCCGACCCGATCCAACCGGTCAGATTCGCGGCCTGCAGGGACACCCAGACGCCGAGGTCGCGGGCCTGCGACGACAGTTCGGCCTCGACCGAGTTATTGCGGGCGGTAAAGGCATCGAACTGGAAGAGTGCGACGATGCCCGCAGCCACGAGCACCGCGAGCAGCGCGAATTTGCCCCAGTGCTTTTCACCGCGCAGCACCAGCGACACGAAGTATGCGAAACCGATGGCGATCGCCGCCGACAGGATGGCACCGCGCGAGACGGTGGCGACGAGGCCGAGGCCGCTCAGGATCGCGGTGACGAGGGCCGGTTTCGAGTCCTCGCGCAGCCAGACGCCGATCCCCAGGGCGCAGGCGACGGCAAAAAACAGGCCGGCGAACAGCGGATGCCCAAACGATGCGGTCGCGCGATACACCGACCAGTGTTGGCTGTCGCTCAGGCCGAGCACCGTGTACAGCGTGCCCCAGATCGGATTGGCGCGCAGCGCCCCCTCGATCAGGGCGTACGCTCCGAGCCAGGCGCCGAGCAGAAGCCAGGCCCGCCGAATCCAGAAGGCCTCCCGGCTCGCGGTGCCGATGACAAGCGGAAGCAACGCGCCGGCGCTGAAACTGATAGTCCAGCCGAGGCTCGCCTGCAGGTCGGGGCTGCGGAGCAGCGTGAACAGCGACCAGACCAGAAAGAGCACCGCGAAGAAGCGGGTAGCCGACTTGAACGGCGCCGGTGCCGTCGTGAGCGGAACGTTCGCCGTGGTGGTGATCAGCCGGCGCAACGCCCAGATGACAATGATCATGGTGGTCAGCGGCAAGGCGCCGATCGGGCCGTCCTGGGGAAGCACGCGGGCCGGAATGAGCGCAAAGATGACTAGTGCCACGGCCGGCAGAACGTGCACCGGCAGCAGGAACAGGGTCACCATGGCGACGAAGGCGAGCAGGGCCAGCGGAATCACGATAAAGCCGAGACTGGCCACGAAGCGCGGCAGCGCCAGGCTCGCCACAATGACGAACAGGGCGGCGAGCGCGCTGATGATGATCGGCGTGCGGCGCAATCGCAACATGGTGAAATCGAACATCGGCCGCCTTCGGGTGGTAGCGCAGAGTGGTGGCGCAGAAACTGTTGATCGCGCAGGGAATAAACGGGATGGAGCCGCAGCGCTGTTGATGCGATTAGGCGCAACGATAACACGTGAATTTTCCTCAGCGCCAGTGAGAGGGCCGGAAAACCGATACTTTAGGCGGGTTGGGCTGCACAGGCCGCGAAATTCCAGCTGCTCCAGCACCGCACAGCCGACGAAATGGAGTCTTACGGTGAAATTATCCCGACTGACCTACAAGATTCTGCGGCGTGCCCGCGGGAGGGTCTACGCGATTCGGGCGCTGGGTGTGCAGATCGGCAGTGGATGTCGCATCCTCTCTGATATCGCCACTACCGAGCCGTGGCTCATCTCGGTCGGTGACCGGGTGACGATCAGCTCCGGGGTAACCTTCATCACCCACGACGGATCGGGCTGGCTCTACCGCGATGAGCGTGGCCGCCGCTATCGCTTCGCGCCGATTCGGGTGGGTTCGGATGTCTTTATCGGCGCCGGCGTGACAGTGCTGCCCGGAGTGAGCATCGGCGACCGTTGCGTGGTGGGTGCTGGGTCGGTCGTGACGGCATCGGTGCCGGACGGCACCATCGTGGCCGGCGTTCCGGCCCGCCCGATCAAGGCCTGGCCCGAGTTTCACGCGGCGCTGCGCGAGTGGCCGGCCGAGTCCGACATGGTGGGCCAGAGCTACCGGGAGCGGGTGGATTCGATCGCTGAGGGGCTGATGGCCCGGCGCTGACGGCTTCAGCCGGCGCGTTGAGCCGGCGCATTCAACAGGCCGGCGTCAGCCAGGCCTTGATGAATCCGGCGCTCTGGTACCCGAACTGGTACACCCACTTGGGCGGATCCATCGGCTGCGCGGCGCCGATCACCGCGAGTGCCCCTGGGTAACAGCGGGAGATCTGCAGGCGGGCCCTACTCACGTGATAGCTCGAGGTGACCACGATCACGCGGTTCCAGCCCTGAGCGCTCGCGAAGGCGGCGATGGCTTCGGCCTCCCCGCGCGTGCTCGTGGGGTGCGGGTCGAAACACTCCACCTCGATCGCCGTGCCCGGCACGGCCGGGTCACGCCCGCACAGGTTGGCCGGGCGGGTGTCCCCGCCGAAGGCATCCGAAATGAGCACGTGATCGCTGTACCCGGCCCTGGCCAGATCGAGGGCCTTCTGGACGACGGCCGCACTCCCGAGCCCGCCGAGCACGACGATGGCATCGGCGCTGCTCGGAGCGTCTTCACGCGGAAACATGACCGTTCGCGTGGTGACGGCTGCCAGGCCAACGGTCAGCAGGACGAGCCCGGTGAGGAGCACGAGGGCGCGCTGGCGCCCGGCACGGTGGTGCGGCGATTTCACTCGCTGCGCGGCAGCATCCGCTCTGCCGGGTCTGCTGTTTCTGCTGAAGGGGATGCCGCTGCTTCACCCGCCGCCGGCGCCCGTCCGGCAAACCAGATCGGCACCGCAAACGCGTAGCGCAGCACCGGCAGGTCGCGCACCAGTCGCCAGAGCAACAGCGACGCGGCGACCGCGAGGCCAGCGACCAGCGGGGGGAGTGCCGGGCCGAGGCGATCGAGCCAGGCCTGGCCGCGGTAGAGCAGCAGCAGGCTCGTGATCAGCGACACCAGGAGTACATGCACGACGTAGATCGGCAGGGTATTGCGGCCGACATAGGCGAGCCAGGCCATGGCGCGAAAGCCGACCAGGAATCGGGCGACGAGCAGGCCAGCGCCGAGGGCGAACAGGCTCACCACGACGAGCGTTCCGGTGATGAACGGCAGGCGTGAATCCACGGTGAGAATGAGCCCGGCCAACACCAGAAAGGCAGCGCCGCAGCCGAGGCCGAGACCGAGCGCGCCGAGGCGGCTGGGGCGGTTGACGAAGGCGAGGATCCATTCGCGCAGGTAGCAGCCGAGCAGAAAGAACAGAAAGTAGCGGCCGATGCCGTTCCAGGCGATGTTGCCGGTGTCCGCGCGGGCGAAGAACAGCACCGACAGCACGACGGCGCCGCCGAGCTGCACCCGCCAGTCGATGCGGTTGCGCATGAGTTTGGCGGCGACGAAAAACAGGGCGAGGGCGTAGATAAACCACAGGCCGTTGCTCGGGCGCACCGGCGCGAGCAGCAGATCGAACGGGTTGGTCTCGTCGAAGCCGGCCGGGTTGGTCAGGAGCGAGAAATAGCCGAAACGAATGAGGGTCCACAGGAGAAGGGCCCAGACCAGCAGGCTCAGCCGGGTTCGCCACAGCGTTGGCCAGCTGCGTTTAATGATCGAGGCGGCAAACAGGCCGGAGGCGAGAAAAAACAACGGCATGCGAAACACGATGAAGACCAGGTTGATCTTGTTCCAAAACTCCGGCGCGAGGCCGGAGAGTACCGTCCACTGCACCGCGTGCGCGAGGGCCACAAGCAGAATCGCGATGCCCTTGGCCCCGTCAACCCAGTCGACCCGGGTGCGTTCCGCCACGAACTACCTCCCTGCTAGATCGACCACTGCGCGAAGGTTTTGATCATGTCGGTGTGGGCGAACCCGGGGGTGTCGTGCGCGAGCGTGTGGTACATCACCTCGGCGGCAATGGCGACGGGCGCGATTTTCTTGATGAGCGCGAGGCCGTTCCTGCTCGGAATGACGACATTGTCGGGGTGAGCGTCGTCGGAGACCAGCACCTTGACCCGGCTGTTTGTCCACGGGGTGGCGCTGATCCGGGCCGGGTTGGTGCCCTTGATCAGGGTGAGGTCGTTGTTGTACGCATCGCCGACGTGGGCCTGGTTCTTGGTGTCGTAGGCGTACAGCCATTCGTTGTCGTAGAGTCCGTTGACCATGTACAGGCCGCGAATGTACGGAATGAGCTTCTTGCCGTAGGTGTAGCAGGCCAGGGATCCACCAAACGAGGTCGCGCGTAAGAAGTTGCGGCGCACGGTGTACAGCGCGTTCAGGTAGGTCCACGCATTCTTCTGCGCGTTGGTGGCGACGGAGTTGGTGTACTGGGTACCGCCGGCATTGATGCAGATGGCGATGGCGTTCTGATCAACCACGAGTTCGCCGGGGTACTTGAAGCCGCCGTTGAGCGCGTTGTGCGAACTCGAGGCTGCGTGGTAAAACCAGACGGCTCCGATCGAGGCCGTCGAATTGCGCGACACAGTCTGGGGAATGAACAGGCGGGCGCGGTCGCCGCCGATGTCCACTTCAATATTGTCGTAGAGCTTTTTTCCCTTTTGGGTGAGCACATTGGAGAGGCGGGATACCTCCCCTGGCAGTATCGGGGCGGTCGCGGCTAAGGCTCCGGGTGCGCCCAGCGCACTGAAACCCAGCGTTGCAGCGCCAGCGGACGATAATGTGAGAAACCCTCGACGATCCATTCTGCCGAAGATAGCAGAGAGACTCTCTGAGGTCCAACTCAAATTTCGGGATCAGGTTGTTTGTGCCACCGCGGCCGGCGGATGGGCCGGGCCGAGAGCCGCCCGCAGCACGATGGCAGCGATCAGGGTTCCCAGCAGGGCGCCGAGACTGTTGGCGATCACGTCGTTGACGGTGGCAAATCGTTCCGGCAGAAAGACGAGCTGGCCGAGCTCGATGGTGCAGCTGATCAAAGTTCCGATCAGCGTGCCGATCAGCGTACCGATCCACCAGCGACGTATGCCGGTCAGCAGCACGACGAGCAGACCGACCGGAACGAACAAAGCGATATTGGCGCTGAACTCAATGCTCTGGTAGTCGAGCCAGGCCGGTACCCCGTGCGCGCGAAGCCACAGCACGACCGATGAAATCGATCCGTTCAAGCCGCGGTCGACCGGCGTCGGCCAGAACGCGATCAAGGCCAGTGCAGCGAGGTAGGCGAGTGCCAGCCACCCCGCGGCACGGCGCAATATGGTGTGCCGACGTCGTCGGTTTGCGGTCATGACACCTCCTGGTTGCCGGCCCGTTTGAGCCGGCACGCCGACTAGCCACTATGCCCTACATTTCAGGCCGTGAACGCCCGGTCTAGTCCGGCTGGGGCCTGTGGAAGTCGGCGAAGTGGATGTTTAATGGCACCCCACCGCGCACCTCCCGTTGCGCTGCTGTCCCGTTCCGCAAGCCGACCCTCCCGAAGAGGACTGTTGTGGTCAGAGCCAGGCGTGTTCCGCTGCACCGACTGGTGCTCATCACGCTCGCCGTGAGCCTCACCGGGTGCGCAACAATACCCGACCTTCTCGCCGGCGGCTCGCCGCCAGCCCTGGCAGTGTCGTCGCCAACCGCACAGATGCTGACCGAATACAACTACAACTCGGCCGTCGCGAGCTTCATTGACGACCGCGCGCAGGCCACTCGTCTCATCAGCTCGGCCCGCGCCGACATCGCAGCCACCGAACTGGCCTGGCAGCAAAGCGCAGCCACAATCGGTGACAGTGTCGGTCGGGCCGAACTGCGCCGGCAGATCGACAGCGGTCTTCGCCGGGTGGATCGTGCCGCACACGAACTCGATCGGGCGAATACGGCGATCGACTTCTCCGCGGCCAGCGGCGTGTACTTCCCGTCCCGGCCCGACCTGGCAACGCAGACCGGGGTGCTGGACGGCATCCGTTTTGATCGGGCCGCCGGGCTGGCGGGTCTGGAGGAAGCGCTGGCCTCATCGGAGCTGATTGTGGCCGAGGCCGTCACTGCCTGGCATGTGGAGCAGGCTCGGTTGGCGGCCGAAGGGGCAGCGCGGGCGGAGGCAGCGCGAGTCGAAGCGGCGCGAGCGGCGGCAGAACAAGCCGCCCGGTCGGGCTCCGTCCAGTCGTCGGGTCCGGGCCGGAACGCGCCGGCGCCGGCATCCGTTTCATTCTCTAAATCGGTCTGGACGACCGGCTGGCAGAACGAGATCGACGCCTGCCAGGGTGCCGTCGACATCAGCGCGCACTACGGCGTGCCGGTGATTGCCGAGCACTGGTCGTGTGGAGGGTCACAGTTTCCGCGGGAGGGCAGCACGATCACCCTGACCGGGGCGGCCAGCGGCGCCTTTCGCGTCGGGCCGGTCACCGCCGTGCTGAATGTCGCGACCGACACCGCCGACAACGTGCCGCGCGGGTTCGACCTGCTATATCAGACCTGTCGGAACGGTTCGAGTGCCACCATGACGTTCACCGCACTCACCCGCATCGGCTAGCTGGCCGGAGCACCAGCGGCCACGCGTTTCGGCAGCGCGAAGACGAGTACGAGCGCGAGAATGGCGAACCCGGCACTGACCGCCATCGCCATGGTGGCGCTGTGCGTGAAGGCGGTGGCCACGGCATCCGCTCCCGGGCCGGTCACGGTGAGGGTACCGAAGAACACGCTGCCGATGACGGCGATACCGACCGCGCTACCGACGCGCTGCATGACGCCGACCACACCGCTCGCGCCGCCGGCTTCGGAACGGTCGACGGTTGCGACGATGAAGGACACATTCGGGGCGATGAAGAATCCGCTGCCGAGGCCCGCGATGAACAGGGGCGGCAACAGGTGCCAGTTGGTCAGCTCGCCCGGTGTCACCACGAGCATGGCCAGCCAGATCCAGATCAGGCCGATCGTGACGAAGGCGACGCCCACCACGAGCACGGTACGCCCGAGACGCTTGGCCAGGCGGTCACTCTGCGACGCCCCCAGAATGGTTCCGATCGCGAACGGGATGGAGACGAGCCCTGACTCGAGCGCGCTGTGCCCGAGGCCGGCCTGCCACAGAATCGAGATGGTGAAGAAGATGCTCGTGAAAGCTGCGAAATAAACGAGCGCGAGAATGACGCCGCCGGTGAATGCCGGGTGGGAGAACAGGTGCGGCGGCACGAGCGGGCTGCCGTTTCGCTTGGCGACGACGACTTCCCAGACGCCGAACGCGACGACGAGCAGCACCCCGACCGCGAGGGTGACAAAGGTCCAGAGCGGCCAACCCTGATCTTCGCCCTCGATCAACGGCACCAGCAGGGCAACGAGGCCCGCCGAGACGAGCACAAGGCCGAGCCAATCGATACCGGCCCGCGACGTCGGCGCGGCCTTGGGCAGCGCTGCACCGCCGGGCAGCAGAAACACGGTGGCTCCGAGCGCGAGAATACCGATCGGCAGATTCACCCAGAACACCAGGCGCCAACCGTTCTCTACGCCGAAGGCCTCGATGATGAGTCCGCCGACGATCGGGCCGAGCGCGGTGGAGACGCCAATGACCGATCCCATGATGGCGTAGGCCTTGCCGCGCGCGCTGGCCGGGAACATCAGCTGGATGACGGCGGTCACGGCCGGCACGAACATACCGCCGGCCAGTCCCTGAATCACGCGGGCGATGATCAGCTGCAGGTCATTCTGGGCGAGGCCGCAGGCGAGGCTCGCGACCGTGAACAGCGCGAGTCCGCTGAAGAACACCCATTTGTGGCCGTAACGGTCGCCGACGCGACCGGCCGGGATGAGCGCGAGGCCGAAGGCGAGGGCGTAGCCGGAAATGATCCATGACAGTGTCGCTTCCGACGCATCGAGGCTCGTGCGAATGCTCGGCAGAGCCACGTTCACGATGGTCGTGTCGAGCAGTGCCATGAACATGCCCGCCAGCAGCACGATCAGGGCCTGCCAGGCCCGGCGCGAAACGATCGGAGCTATGGGGGGAGCGGGCGTAGATGTCACAGGAGATCCTACAACAAAACCCCCACTCGCCTGGAGTGGGGGTTTTGTGTTAATACTGTCGGGGTAACAGGATTTGAACCTGCGACCTCGTCGTCCCGAACGACGCGCGCTACCAAGCTGCGCCATACCCCGATGGCCCTTAGGCCTTGATCAGTATAGGCGCTTCCGGGCCGTCCTGACGAATTGAGCGAGTAGGCAGCCAGCAGGCCTTATCCGGCGCAGAGGGTAAGCAGGGTTGCCTCGGGCGGGCAAGCGAATCGAACCGGAGCGTAAATCGACGTGCCGAGTCCGGCCGAGACATTGAGAAAGGCGGTGCGCAGCCCGTGGTTCCAGGTGCTGAGGCCCTTCACCTGGCGGCGGGGAATGTCGCAGTTGGTCACGAGCGCGCCGAAACCGGGCACGCAGACCTGGCCGCCGTGGGTGTGCCCGGCCAGAATTAGCTGGGCGCCGTGATTCACGAACGAGTTCAACACCCGCTGGTACGGCGCATGGGCGACGCCGATGGTGAGCGTGGAGCGCGGGGCCGCGGCCTCCTCCGGGTCGGGCCAGACGTCGTCACCGAGCGGATCGTTCGCCCGCAGGTCATCGATCGCGCGCGTGATCAGGTCGAGCCGGTCGCGCCCGATGTGCGGGTCGTCGACGCCGAAGAACTCCACGTGGGTGCCCTTCAGGTCGAGGGACTCGGCCGCATTGTTGATGTCGGTCCAGCCGAGATCGGCAAACACCCGGCGCAGGGCATCGGTGTCGAGTTCCTCGCGGCGCACGTTGCGCCGGCTGGACGGCCCGCCGAAATAGGTGAACGGGTTCTTCAGCTGTGGCCCGACATAGTCGTTGGAACCGTTGACGAACACGCCGGGGATGCCTCGGAACGGTGCGAGGGCATATTCGATGCCGGTGACGCCGTTTTCATGCCCGAGGTTGTCGCCGGTGTCGACGACAAGATCAGGCTTCAGTGTGGCGAGGCTGCGCACCCACTCCTGCTTGTTTTTCTGCCACGGGGCCATGTGCAGGTCGGAGAGATGCAGCACCCGAATGGGCGCTGACCCCGGTGCGAGCACCGGAACGCTCACCTCACGCAGCGTGAACCGGGTGCGCTCGACCAGTGCCCCCCAGGCGAAGGCGGCGAGGCCGACCGCGCCAGCAGCGACGAGGGACGTGCCGACGAGACGGACACCACCGCCGAGGCCACGAGCCGCGGTCATTCGTCCTTCTTGTCGGTGCTGGCGTCCGCATTAGGAGCCGTGTATTTTCCGACGACAATCGTCACGGCGTCGCCGGGGCGACTGGCCGTTCCTTCGCCGGGCTGCACGGCGACAACCTTGCCGTCCTGGGCCTTGTCCATTGTGATCTGTTCGGTTTTGGCCACCGTGAAACCGTACGGAGCGGCGGTGAGCGTGCTGCGGGCATCCGCTTCACTCTTGCCGATGACGGCCGGAATGGTGACGCCGGTGCCATCACTCGAGTAAGCCGTGATGCTGGAACCGCGACTCGAGGAGGACCCGCCGGCCGGGTCGGTGTTGGCCACGGTACCGGCCGGCATCTCAGAGCTCGTCACGCCGCCGTCGACGAACAGGAAGCCGGAGGCTTCGATGGCGGATTTGGCGTCGGACATCGACTTGCCGCGCACGTCGGGTACCGGAACAGACACCGCGTTGATCACGCTGGACGAGGCCTCGGGGAATTCGCCTTCGCCGTACCGTTCGTTGGCCTTGGACATGATGATCGGCCAGATGCGGTGGCGAGCCTCGGCGGTATACATGCCGTTCAGGTAGGCGTTTCTGGACCGCTGACTCTTCCAGTTGGACCCACCCACATTGACCACGCCGACGACGGTGGCCACCTTGGTGGTGGCACCGCTCATCCAAGTGTCCTTGGACCCGTCTGTGGTTCCGGTCTTACCGATCATGGGCAGGCTGTGAGTCGTTCTGTTGTTGGACTGTACGGCCGTTCCACGGGTCATGACCGTTTTCATGGCGTACTGCATGCCGGCAGCGACCGAGGGTTCAACCGACTGCTGGCAGGTGGACTTGGGGATGGGCAGCTCGGTGCCATCGGACCCGATGATCTTGGTGATGGCGATTTCACTGCAGGTCATGCCGTTGTTGGCGATGCCGGCAAAGGCCACCGCCATGGTCAGCGGGGCGATCTCGTTGGTGCCGATCACTGAAGCGGCACCCTGGTCGAGGTCCGCGCCGTCGGCCCGGTGCACACCAAAGGCTTCGGCGGTCGTGCGGATGCCGCAGAGGTCGAGCTTCTTGGCCATGCCGATGAAGCCCGTGTTAATCGAGCCGGTGGTGGACTGCAGGGCCGAGTAGTTGGTGCCGCCCTCGTTGGAGTCGTTGCGCGGGTTGAAAGGCGGCGAGTCGTTGTCGTAGTTCCGCACGCCGAGGCAGCTGTCCTGAAAGTTGCCCCAGTTGGACTTGCGGCGGGAATCGACACGCTCGGTGAGTGCGTGGCCTTCCTTGAGCCACTCGGCCAGGGTGAACACCTTGTAGGTAGAACCGGGCTGGAACCCGCCGGAGCCGCCGTAGGCGAAGTCGGTGTTGTAGTTCACGCTGGTGTAGTTGGCGCCGGTGGCCTGCACGGCGGGGTCCTGGCTGTAGTCCTTGTTCTGGGTCATGACCAGGACGTTGCCCGTGCCGACCTGCACGCTGGACACCACGCCGCCAACGTTCCAGTCATTGACAACCTTGGGAATGTTCGCGTTGAGCGCGGCCACGGCGGTGGCTTGAAGTTCGAGGTCGAGAGTTGTGTAAACGTCGAATCCGCCGCGGGTGAAGTTGTCGAGGCGTTCCTCTGCGGTCGCGCCAAAGGTCTCATTGTTCTTGAGCACCTTGGTCACGTAGTCGCAGAAGAAGGCGTTGTCGCCGGCGGTCTGGCAGCCGGTGCTGGGCACGGTGATGACGGGCTCGACCGGTGCTGCCACAGCGGCGTCGTAGTCGGCCTGGGCGATCTTGTCGTACTTGAGCATCTCGTTGAGAATGTAGTCGCGACGAAACTTATTGTCGGCGTAGCCGTTGGCCGCACCATTGGTTTCGCTGTCGGGGTGGTCGAGCTGAAACTTGACCGGGTTGTTCACGATCGCCACCAGACTGGCCGCCTGCGGCAGGGTGAGCAGTGCCGCGGTGGTGTTGAAATAGTAGTTGGCAGCGGCTTCGATGCCGTAGACCGATCCGCCATACCCGGCAATGTTCAGATAGCCGCGAAGAATGTCTTCTTTTTCGTACTTCTTCTCGATGCCGATGGCCAAACGCATTTCGCGCAGCTTGCGGTCAGCGGTCGGCTTGGTGGCATCGGAATAGCAGGCGTCGGCCTCGTCGGCGTCGGTCATCACCTCGCACTTTTGAATGAGCACGTTCTTCACGTACTGCTGCGTGATCGAGGAACCACCGCGAGTGTCACCGCCGGCCAGGGTCTGCACGGCACCGTTGAAGCTGGACTGAATGTCGACGCCACCGTGCTCCATGAAGCGCGGGTCTTCACCGGCGATGGCGGCATCCTTGGCGAACTGGCTGATCGCGTCGGAGGCCACATCGACCCGGTTCTGCTCGTAGAACGAGGCGAGGAGTACTCGGGTGCCCACCGGATCCGCGGCGTCGGTCGACGCGTAGATGTTGCTCTTCTGGGAGAGCCGATCGATGGAGAGGTACTCGGGCAGGCTGTCGAACACGTTGATCGTGTTCGTGGCGGCCATGCCGGACAGGGCAACGGCTGGGGCGACGGCGGCGGTCACGAGAATACCGGCGACGGCACTCATCCCGACGAGACCCAGGAGACCGCCCAGAGCCCCGCTCACGGTTCGATTTTTGGCAGACATAGAATTGAGCGTAAGCGACAAATCTGAAAGCCCGCCTCAATAGGAGTCACATGCCCGCCTGGGAGTACCTCACAACGCCGTTGATGATCCACAACACGGCCGCCATTCTGAACAACTGGGGCTCTGACGGGTGGGAACTCGTGCAGGTCGTACCCGGTCCAGAAGGTGGCCTCGTTGCCTACCTGAAACGCCCCCTCGCCGCCAAGGAAGGGGCATAGTCGTGTCGAAGATCGAAGCACGCCTGGCCGAACTGGGCCTTGAACTGCCCAGCGTCGTGCCGCCGGTCGCCGCCTACCTGCCCGCCGTGATCAGCAACGGTTTCGTCTACACCGCCGGCCAGCTGCCGATGGTTTCTGGCGCGCTGCCTGCTGCCGGCAAGGTCGGCGACGGCCACGGCCTGATCCCAGCCGCTGATGCTCAGGAGTATGCCCGCACCTGCGCGCTCAACGGCCTCGCCGCCATCAAGAGCGTGATCGGTTCGCTTGACCGCATCACCCAGGTGGTCAAGGTCACCGGCTTCGTCGCCTCCGATCCCGCGTTCACCGGCCAGCCGGCCGTGGTCAACGGTGCTTCGAACGTTCTGGTCGAGATCTTCGGCGACATCGGGCGTCACGCCCGCTCCGCCGTGGGTGTTGCGGTGCTGCCGCTCGATGCTCCGGTCGAGATCGAGTTCGTCGTCGCCTTCGCATAAGTACGTGTTCGGCGCGCCGGGCATCCGCTTTTGAAACGGATGCCCGGCCCGCGGTGGCGAATTCAGGAAAAATGCGACGGCGGTGTCCAGCGCGGCCCGCAATCGCGGGGTGCCGGCACACGGCTGACCCGGTTTTCCTGAATTAGCCACCGCAAAGACCTGAGGCCGCTCCCTGGTGGGGCGGCCTCAGTGGTTGAACGCGAGTTTGGCGCGGCTACTTCTTCTTCATCTGCGAGGTTATGGTGTTCATCACCATCGTGTCGGCGAGGGTCGTCACATCACCGACGTCGCGCCCCTCGGCCGCGTCGCGCAGCAGACGGCGCATGATCTTGCCGGAGCGGGTTTTCGGCAGCTCGTCGACGATGTAGATGTCGCGCGGGCGGGCGATCGCACCGATCTGCTGGGCGACGTGCTTGCGCAGAATGCCGACGATGTCCTCGTGCGAGGCGATTTCGGCCTGACTGAACTTGATCACAACGAACGCGACGACGGCCTGACCGGTCGTTTCGTCGGCGGCGCCGACCACGGCCGCTTCAGCGGTGAGCGAGTGTGCCACGAGCGAGGACTCGATCTCGGCGGTCGACAGGCGGTGCCCCGAGACGTTCATTACGTCGTCGACGCGCCCGAGCAGCCAGATGTCACCGTCGTGGTCGAGGCGGGCACCATCGCCGGCAAAGTACAGCGGGCCGTCCTTCGCGCCGGTGGTTCCCTCGAACTTGTCCCAGTAGGTCTCCTTGAAACGCTCCGGGTCGCCCCAGATACCGCGGAGCATGGCGGGCCAGGGCTGGGTGACCACGAGGAGTCCGCCGTTGCCGTGGCCAACGTGCAGGCCGTCATCGTCGAGCACGTCGATGGTGATGCCCGGAACGGGAACCTGGGCCGCGCCCGGCTTCGTCTCAGTGAGACCCGCGAGGGCCGAGACCATGATCGATCCGGTCTCGGTCTGCCACCAGGTGTCAACGATGGGCGTGATGTTGCTGCCGATGACCTCGCGGTACCACATCCAGGCTTCGGGGTTGATGGGCTCACCGACCGAGCCGAGCACACGCAGGCTCGACAGGTCGAACTTCTGCGGAATCTGGCGGCCGAGCTTCATGAAGGTACGGATGGCCGTGGGCGCTGTATACAGAATCGAGACCTTATACTTCTCGATAATTTCCCACCAGCGACCGGTGTGCGGAGAATCGGGGGTGCCTTCGTACAGCACCTGGGTGGCGCCGTTGGCGAGGGGGCCGTAGACGACGTAGCTGTGTCCGGTGATCCAGCCGACGTCGGCGGTGCACCAGTAAACATCCGTTTCGGGCTTGAGATCGAACACATTCTGGTGGGTGAACGCGTTCTGCGTGAGGTAGCCGCCGCTGGTGTGCAGGATGCCCTTGGGGGCGCCGGTCGTACCCGATGTATACAGAATGAACAGCGGGTTCTCGGCCGGGAAGGCCTCAGCCTCATGCTCGGGGGAGGCCGTCTCCATGGCATCGGACCACCAGATGTCGCGGTCGTTCCACTGCACGTCCTGGCCGGTGCGCTTGACCACGAGAACGTTCTTCACCGAGGAGTCGTTGGTCTGGAGGGCAGCGTCGACGGCCGGCTTCAGGGCGCTGATCTTGCCCTTGCGGTAGCCGCCGTCGGCCGTTATAACGAGCACGGCGTTGGCATCGTCGATGCGCGAGCGCAGGCTTTCGGCACTGAAACCACCGAAGATGACCGAGTGCACGGCGCCGATGCGGGCCACGGCAAGCATCGAAATCACCGCCTCCGGAATCATCGGGAGGTAGATGGCCACGCGTTCGCCGGCCTTGACGCCGAGGCCGAGCAGCACGTTGGCGGCCTTTTTGACCTCGCTGGTGAGCTCGGCGTAGGTGTAGCTGCGGGAATCGCCGGGCTCGCCCTCGAAGTAGAGGGCGACGCGGTCGCCGTTACCGGCGAGGATGTGACGGTCCAGGCAGTTGTACGCGACGTTGAGTTCACCGTCTTCAAACCACTTGGCAAACGGCGGGTTGGACCAGTCGAGAGACTTGGTGAACGGCTTGTGCCAGTGCAGTAGATTGCGCGCCTGATCAGCCCAAAATGCGGCCGGGTCCTTTTGCGCTTCGGTGTACAGTTCCGGTGTAGCTGCGGTCTCCGCTGCAAATTCCGGAGTGGGTGGGAATCGGCGCGATTCGTGGAGGAGGGTATCGATGTTGACCGTCATATTTGTAATTCGCTCCTTTGCGGTACGTGCATGCAGGACATTGCCAGCTCAACTGAACCCTACCGGTTCCGGGCCGATCTCTGTATACAGAGCGACTTTTTGAGCAATAGGAACCTAGAAATTAGATTCGAAATGGCAATTCTGTACGCCCCCAAGCGAGTGTCCTCTCTTTGGAGGACATTGGACTTGCAATTTGTCCCGGGCCGCGTAAACTAAAACACGTCTGGATGAAAGTTCTGACCAGCAAGACGTATGGTTCCCCCCAATCTGCGTGTTGCTAGGCGGCACCTGTTCCCCCCAATAGGTGCCGCCCCTTCTATTTAAATGCGCAGATCGTCAGGCGTGGGTCGCTTGCGTGGCAGCTCATTTCAGGGCAGGTCGGGCGTGCCAGGTGCGCTGCGTGGGGCTGGTGCCGATCCTCCCCAGACGCGACCAGCAGCCGTTTCCCACCGATCCCGGCGGCGGCCTACCTGCGCGCCCGGACCCGCTCTACGGTCGGAGCATGGTCCAGCCCTTCGTCGCCGTTCCGTCTTACGCCGTTCCGGGTGTCGCCGGTTCGTCTTGCGCCGGCGCGGTTGCGGCGTCGCCTGCGAATCCGCGCACCGCGTCGGGCACACGACCGCTCGCTGCGCCGCAGCGAGCGCCGACTCCCCGGCATCGCACGGTGCCCACGGATGCCGTAGGTACCGTGCCGCAGAACAGCGCCGTTCTGCAGGCGGTCGCCGCTGGCGGCATCCCCGGCGGGATCGGCGCCGAACCGGTTTACAGCCCGACTCGCCCCGGGACCAACCGTTCCGACCTTCGGGCGCTCGGCCCGCTGGCCGGCTACGCCGAAGACCCCGAGACCACCGACCTGTTCGTCAACGGGGATTCCGGGCTGTGGATTGATGCCGGCCACGGCCTTGCCTTCGCACCGGCCTGGCAGCTCGGTGAGGCGGAGGTACGTGCTCTGGCCGTGCGGCTGATCGCCCTCGGCGGGCGACACATCGACGAGGCCAGTCCCTGCGTTGACGTTCGGCTGGCCGACGGCATTCGGGTGCACGCGGTACTGCCTCCGGTATCCAGCACGGGAACGCTCCTGTCGATTCGGCTTCCGCACGCCGCGCATCGTAGCCTCGGTGCGCTCGCGGAAGCCGGTTTGTTCGGCGTGGGCGAGGCATCCGCTGCCCGGCTGAACCGACTGCGTGCGGCGGTGCGCGGTCGGCAGAACCTGCTCATCACCGGCGCGGCCGGCAGCGGAAAGACCACCCTGCTGGCCGCATTGCTCGGCGAGGCACCGGCCGACGAGCGCATCGTCGCGATCGAAGACGTGGCCGAGCTGCGCATCCTGCATCCGCACGTTGTCGCGCTCGAGGCCAGGCAAGCCAATCTGGAGGGCGCCGGACGCATCGGCCTCGAGGCCCTGCTGCGTGAAGCTCTGCGCATGCGGCCGGATCGGCTCGTTCTGGGCGAGTGCCGCGGATCCGAGATTCGGGAGCTGCTCGCGGCGCTGAATACCGGGCACGATGGGGGAGCTGGCACCCTGCACGCGAATTCCCTCGACGACGTACCGGCCCGTCTGGAAGCCCTCGGGGCGCTCGCCGGCATGAGCGCGGCGGCGGTAGCCCGCCAAACGGTGAGCGCGATCGGGCTCGTGCTGCACCTGGAACGTACCGAGGGGGTGCGGCGGCTGGAGGCGGTCGGCCGGTTTACGCTCAATGGTCGGGACCGCCTGGCGATCGAGGCCCTGTGATGCGGCCGTGGGCAGCGATCGCGTGGTGCGATGTGCCTCTTCACACGGTCGCGAGGGGAGGATCCGCTCTTGCGGCACGGTGAATCGGTGCCGCCGATCGAGGAGGTCGCGGCGGTCACCCAACGGCTGGCCGTGCTGCTCTCGGCCGGCGTTTCTCCGGTCTCGGCCTGGGGCTATTTGTTACCAACCTCGGGTGGCCCGCCGGCGACAACGAGTCGTACCGTGCCACGCGCCGGATCGCCCGCGGCGGGCGGCGCGGAGACTGCGACCACGGGCATTCTGCGGGCTGCCGCTCGGGCTGCGGCCCGTGGCGACAGCGTGGCCGATGCGATCGCCGGGCAGGCACGCGGCGAGACCGAATCCGCCTGGCGGGGACTCGCTGCGGCCTGGCAGGTCGCCACCCAGGCCGGGGCACCACTGGCCGGTTGCCTGCGGGAACTCGCCGCGTCACTGCGTGACCTGGCGCAGGTGCAGCGCGACCTCGAGGTCGCCCTGGCCGCCCCGCGCGCGACGGCACGATTGGTCATGGTGCTGCCGGTGATCGGCATCCTCTTTGGCAGCCTGATGGGCTTCGACTCGGTGCACACGCTGTTCGCGACCGTGCCCGGGCTGCTCTGCCTGGCCGGCGGCGGTGTGCTCATGGCCGCCGCTGCGGGTTGGAGCCGCGCGCTGGTACACCGAGCGGCGCCGACCGAGCTGACTCCCGGTTTGCGACTCGAACTCATGGCCATTGCCATGTCCGGGGGCGGGTCGATCGATCGTTCCCGGGCGTTCGTGCACGCTGCGGCTGAGCGCTATGCGATCGGGTCTGGAGCGGAGTCGGAGGATGATCCAATCGAGCGGGTGCTTGACCTGTCGACCCGGGCGGGGGTTCCGGCAGCGGAATTGTTGCGCAGCGAAGCCGAACAAGTGCGACGGGATGCCCGAAGTGCGGGACAGCGTCGAGCCGGGACCCTCTCGGTGACGCTCATGCTGCCGCTCGGCCTGTGCATTCTGCCCGCGTTCATGCTCGTCGGCGTCGTGCCACTGCTGATCAGCGTGCTCTCCTCCACCCTCGCCACGTTCTAAGGCTGTGCACAGATCAGCGGATGCGTGCGGCTGCCACTTCCAGATCGGAGCAGAGTGAATGCGCTCGTGCCACCCAACCCGCGTCGACAGACGCCAGAAGGAGACGAGCCTGTGTATACAAAGATCGGGTCAGTGGAAAAAGCGGTGCCTGTCGCGGTGGTGTCTGCCGACGTGATGCTGGCCGAAACCGTGCCGGAGGAATCAGCGGCTAACACTGTGCTGCCCGCGCGAAGTACCCTGCGACGGCTGACCGACGAGGCCGGAGCTGCCACCGCCGAATACGTGGTCGCCACGATGGCCGCGGTTGGCTTCGCCGGATTGCTCATCGTCATTCTGCGCAGCGACGAGGTACGTGGGATGCTCACCGACCTGGTGCGCCGTGCACTCAGCATCGGGTAGTCGCGGGCGCGCGCATCGGAGGCAGGCCTGGCCGAGCCGGTCCAGTCGGGCGAGTCGGGAAAATTGGGCCAGCCGGTCAAGGATGAGCGGTCAGACGAATCGGGGCAGCATTACGGCCGAGTTCGCCACCGCGCTGCCGGCCGTTGTGCTCGTGCTGGCCTGCTGCCTGGGCGCAGTGCAGGTCGTCGGGGTGCAGGTGCGGCTGACGGATGCCGCCGCCACCGCGGCGCGGGTCCTGTCCCGCGGCGACAGTGTGGCCCGCGCAGCGGCGCTCGTCGCCGGTGCAGTGTCGGGAGCCGACCTGGCGGCGGAACGACGCGGCGAATTCGTCTGCGCCCGAGTCACCGCGACCGGCTCTGGTCTGTTCGCGGAGCTCACCCTCGAAGCGCGTTCCTGCGCCCTCGCCGGTGGCCAGTGAGCGCGGGCGGGCGGCGGGGCGGGCCCGAGCGGGGGGCAGGCTCGATCCTCGCGATCGCGGTGCTTGGTGCCACCGTGCTGCTGACGATCCTCGTTGTGTCCACCCTCGCGCTGCTCGCGGTCGGCCGGTCCATCGCGAATGCCGCTGACGCGGCCGCGCTCGCTGCGGCCGACACCGCATCCGGGGCAATCGCGGGCTATCCCTGCCCAGCGGCGGATGCCGTCGCAGCGCTCAACGAGGTGGCCGTAACCCGCTGCGCGGTGACCGGGCTGCTCGCATCCGTTTCGGTGAGTCGCACGGTTCTGGGCATCGAGCTCTCGGCGAGCGCACGGGCCGGGCCGCCGCCGGAGTCTGCACTGCCGGAGGCTGCACCGCCTGAAACTCAGCCGCCCGAAGGCGACCCCACCTAAGCGAGCAGAACCTCGAGGTACCGGTACTCGACCGCCGTAGGACGACCGGATTCGGAGCCCTCGAACTCCCGGCCGGCACCACGCGCATAGAGATATCGTTTGCCAGCGTCGGCCGGAATCTCAATGCGCGGTTGCGGATCGCCCGAATCGAGGAAGGTCGTCGTGATTGTCTTGCCCTGGAGGGGGCCATCCGTCAACATCGCGGTGTATGTGGCCGTCATTGTACCCATGGGTCTATTCTGCACTCTGGCTTACAAACGGCAAGGGTATCGAGCCGACACGCGGCACGCCCAGAGCGAACTGGATGGTCGCTGGGAGTGGCGTGTATGCCAGCGGGACGCGCCGACCGGCACCCGTCGATTAGGCGGGCACTCCATTCCAGTGTGTATGGTGTGCCTTGGCCCATCATTTGGCCACTACCTATAAAGAGGAGTCTGGTGCCAGGCACTAAGAAGCTGGTCATTGTTGAATCACCGACCAAGATGAAGTCGATCGCCGCGTATCTCGGCGACGGCTATGAAGTTTTGTCTTCGGTCGGTCATATTCGCGATCTGATCGAGCCGAAAAACCTGCCGCCGGAACTCAAGAAGGGTGCGCTCGGCCGATTCTCGGTCGATGTGGAAAACGGTTTCGAACCGTACTACGTGGTCTCCGACGCCAAGAAGAAGACCGTCAGCGAACTCAAGCGTGCCCTCAAGAATGCGAACGAACTCTTGCTCGCAACTGATGAGGACCGCGAAGGCGAGGCCATTGCCTGGCACCTGCTGCAGGTGCTGCAGCCCAAGGTTCCGGTCAAGCGCATGGTGTTCCACGAGATCACCAAGGACGCCATCCTCGCTGCCAAGGACAATACTCGCGACCTCGATACCGCCCTCGTCGACGCGCAGGAAACCCGGCGCATCCTCGACCGCATCTACGGCTACGAGATCTCTCCGGTGCTCTGGCGCAAGGTCGGCCCGGGCCTCTCCGCTGGCCGCGTGCAGAGCGCCGCGACCCGCCTCGTCGTCGACCGGGAGAAGGAGCGCCTCGCGTTCGTCTCGGCCGGCTACTGGGATCTGCTGGCGCGACTGGGGGCATCCGCTTCAGAAACAGACCAGGCCTTTGACGCGAAGCTCGTGCGTCTGAACGGTGAGCGCATCGCCACCGGCGGCGATTTCGACGATTCGGGTGCGCTCAAGCCGACCGTGAAGGCCGTCACCCTCGACGCGTCCGCTGCTCAGGCACTGACGATCGCTCTGAAGAGCCCGGGCGTCAAGCTCGAGGTCACCAAGGTCACTTCCAAGCCGTACCGTCGCAGCCCCGCCGCACCATTCACGACCTCGACCCTGCAGCAGGAAGCGGCGCGCAAGCTGCGCTTCACCGCCCGGCAGACCATGAGCGTGGCGCAGTCGCTGTACGAAAACGGGTACATCACCTATATGCGTACCGACTCGCCGTCGCTCGGGCAGCAGGCTCTCACCGCTGCCCGCACCCAGGCGGCCGCGCTCTACGGTGCTGAAACGGTTCCGGATGCCCCGCGCGCCTACAAGGGCAAGAGCAAGAATGCGCAGGAAGCGCACGAGGCAATTCGCCCCTCCGGCGACACTTTCCGCACCCCGACCTCGCTCGCGTCGAGCCTGCGTGGCAACGACTTCAAGCTCTATGACCTCATCTGGAAGCGCACCGTCGCCTCGCAGATGAAGGACGCCACCGGTTTGACCGCCTCGGTGACCATCGCCGCCGGCCCGACCGGCACGTCGGAGCACCCCGCCGCCTCGGGCGCGCTCGCCGAGTTCTCGGCCAGCGGAACCGTCATCACCTTCCGCGGCTTCATGCTCGCCTACGAAGAGTCCAAGGACGAAGAGCGCAACGCGTCGACGGATGCGACCGAGTCCAAGCTGCCGCCACTCGAAGAGGGCCAGAAGCTGGCCCTGCAGGGCCTCGAGGCCAAGGGCCACGAGACCACCCCGGCCGCCCGCTACACCGAGGCCAGCCTGGTTAAGAAGCTCGAAGAGCTCGGCATCGGCCGGCCGTCGACCTTCGCCTCGATCATCTCCACCATCACCGAGCGTGGCTACGTCACGCCGCGCGGCCAGTCGCTCGTTCCCAATTGGATCGCCTTCTCGGTCGTGCGCCTGCTCGAAGAATTCTTCGGAGACCTGGTCGAATACGACTTCACCGCCGAGATGGAGGACGACCTCGACCGCATCGCCGGCGGCGAAGCCAACCGTCTGGACTGGCTCAACAGCTTCTACTTCGGCAGCGATAAGCATCGCGGCCTGCGCCAGGTCATCGACAACCTCGGTGAGATCGACCCGCGGGTGATCAACTCGGTCACCATCAGCGATGACATCACCCTGCGCATCGGCAAGTATGGCCCCTACCTCGAGGTCATCGACCCCGACGCTGCAGCGGATGCCCCGCCCCGCCGGGTGAACATTCCGCCGGAACTCGCTCCCGACGAATTGACCGCGACGAAGGCCCGCGAACTCATCGACGCCCCGGTCGTCACCGACCGTGTGATCGGACTCAACCCGGAGAACGGCAAGGAGATCGTCGCCAAGGACGGCCGCTTCGGCCCGTATGTCACCGAGCTCGCGCCAGCTCCGGACGAGCCGGTTGTTCCGGTTGTCGTGGCTGTTCCCGTGGAAACGATCGACCCCGCCACCGGCGAGGTCACGGTGACTAAGCCGAAGCGCAAGCCGGCCGTTAAGAAGGTGGCCGCTGCTGACAAGCCGCGCACAGCATCCATTTTCAAATCGATGGATCTGGCCACCGTCGACTTGGAAACCGCGCTGCGCCTGCTCGCCCTGCCGCGCATGGTGGGGCTCGACCCGGAGACCGGCACCGAGATTCTGGCCCAGAACGGCAAGTTCGGGCCGTACCTGAAGAAAGGCATCGACACCCGGTCGCTCACGAGCGAAGACCAGATCTTCGACATCGACCTGCCCGGTGCGATCGAGCTGTACGCCCAGCCGAAATATGGCGCCCGCCGTGCGTCGAGCGCCCTGAAGGAATTCGAAGCGCCCGACCCCGAAAGCGGTAAGGCGATCAAGATCAAGGACGGCCGGTTCGGCGCGTATGTGACCGACGGGGTTACCAACGCGACGATTCCCAAATCTGAGGACATCGAGGAGATCGACTTCGAGCGGGCCGTGCAGCTGCTCGCTGACAAGCGGGCCAAGGGTCCGGCGGCTCCTCGCAAGAAGGCGCCGGCCAAGAAGGCCGCCGTCAAGAAGCCGGCCGTGAAGAAGGCGCCGACGGCAGCAGCGAAGGCTGCCACCGCTAAGAAGGCTGCTGCGACCCGTGCCGCGAACGCGGCGGCCAAAGCAGCGTTGGCCGGCACACCAGTGGCTCCGGTCAAGAAGGCCGCGGTCAAGAAGCCCGCCGCCAGGAAAGCGCCAGTGAAGAAACCGGCCAGCTCTGCCGCTGACGCGGCCTCGACCACCACGATTGCGCCGTGACCGGCCTCTTCATCACCCTGGAAGGCGGCGATGGATCAGGCAAGACCACGCAGGCGCTCCTGCTCACCAACTGGCTTGAGGAGCGGGGGCGCACCGTCGTGCGCACCCGCGAGCCCGGCGGAACGGATGTCGGGGTCGCGATTCGCGAGATCGTACTGCACCACCGCGGCGAGGTGGATCCGCGCGCCGAAGCCCTGCTCTACGCCGCAGACCGGGCCCAGCACGTCGGTACGAAGCTGCGGCCGGCGCTCGCCCGCGGCGATGTCATCGTGCAGGACCGCTACCTCGACTCCTCGGTCGCCTACCAGGGGGCGGGCCGGGTGCTCGGCGCCACCGAGGTGCGGGACCTGTCGCTCTGGGCCGCCGAGGGGCTTCTGCCCGATCTGACCGTGCTGCTCGACCTCGACTCGCGCGCCGCCCGGGCCCGCCTCGAAGCCGACGACAAGGTCTTCGACCGGCTCGAGGCCGAGAAGAACGACTTTCACGCCCGCGTGCGCGCCGCTTTTCTCGAGCTGGCCGCCGCGGAGCCCGCCCGTTTTCTGGTAGTGGATGCTGCGGCCCCCGCCGCCGAGGTCGCCGCCATCATCCGAGCTCGAGTTTCCACCCTCCTCTAGCGTTTCGGGCCCGCAACCCGGGCCCGGTTTATAACTGGGCCCACGGTCGGCGCCCTGGCCCCGAACGTGGGCGGGGTGGCAACTCTCTAAGGGATACTGAAGCTATGACCTCGACTCCCTCGTCCGCTGTGCGATCCGGCTGGTCGGTGCGGGTGCGCATCCTCACCGCCATTCTGGTCGTCGCCGGCCTCGGCCTGGCCGTCGCGGGCGGCACGGCCTACCTCGTGCAACGCGACCGCGCCCTGCACGACATCGACGCTCGCCTCGCGACGAGCGTCGAGAGCGTGCGCTTCATCGTCACCGGCGTGCCGACCACCAACCTCAATGAGGTCGAGGCATTGCCGGAGGCGTCCGGCGCGAGCTACCTGTCCACCCGGGAGGCATTGCAAGCGGTCATGGCCCGACTCGTTCCGAGCCCCAACGAGAGCACCCTCGGAATCATCGACGGCATCCCGGCGCTGATCCCTGGCACCGAGTTGTCTTTCCACCTGGAGGATGATGCCGGGCTCGTCCTGCGCATTCTCGATGAAGTGGCCGGTGTCAATGTCGTGCGCGGCACTGCCGTCTCCGAACTCGGCAACCTGCGGTATATCGCCGCGCCGGTGACCGTGGAGGGTAGCGGGGAAGCGGGAATTTTCGTCACCGCTTTTGATCTGGACGCTGAGCTCGGTGAGTTGACGAGCGCCTTTCGCATCTATGCGGCCGTCGCGGCTGCGGCGCTCGTGGCGATCGGGCTGGTCGGATGGTTCGTCGCCGGCCGCCTGCTGCGACCGGTGCGCCAGCTGCAGGCCGCCGCGTCGCGGATCACCGCAACCGACCTGCACGAGCGTATCCCGGTGATCGGCCATGACGACATCTCCGAGCTCACCGGAACGGTCAATGACATGCTCGAGCGTCTTGACGAGTCGCTGACCGCGCAGCGACAGCTGCTCGAGGATGTGCGCCACGAGCTCAAGACTCCGATCACCATCGTGCGCGGCCATCTTGAGTTGCTGGATCCGCGCAATCCCGACGATGTCGCATCCGCTCGGGAAATTGCGCTTGACGAACTCGACCGGATGACCGGACTCATCGACGACATCGAGTCGCTCGCCAACGCCCAGCGCGGCAATCTGCAGCGGGTACCAACGGATGCCGGCGACCTCACCGAGCAGTTCTACCTCAAGGTCAGTGCGCTGCCCGGCCATGTCTGGATCCTGGCCGAGCGCGCGCACGTTGTCGTGCCGGTCGATCCGGCCCGGCTCACTCAGGCGTTCCTGCAGCTGGCGAACAATGCCGCCAAACACTCAGCTTCCGGCACGACCATCGAGATAGGCAGCACCGAACACGCGGAAGCGGTGGAATTCTGGATCCGCGACAACGGCCCCGGCATTCCGACGGAGGCCAAGGCCCGCATTTTTGAACGGTTCGGCCGTGTCGATTCCGGGCGTGGTGTCGAAGGTTCCGGCCTCGGGCTGCCGATCGTCGACGCTATCGCGCGGGCGCACGGCGGCTATGTCGACCTGGTGACGTCGCCCGACGGATCCCGGTTCGGCATACTGGTGCCGCGCCGTGCCGTTGATGTGGTGGCCGCGACATGACCAGCATCCTCATCGCGGAGGACGAGGCTCGAATCGCTCTGTTCGTGAGTAAGGGCCTGAGGGCCGCCGGCTATTCCTCGACCGTGGTCGATGACGGGCTCGACGCCGTGAGCTACGCCCAGTCCGGCACCTTCGACCTGCTGCTGCTTGACGTTGGACTGCCGAGCATAGATGGCTTCGAGGTGATGAAACGGATCAGGGCCGAACGGCTGCCGCTGCCGATCATCATGTTGACCGCTCGGTCCACGACCAGCGACATGGTCGCCGGCCTCGACGGTGGTGCCGATGACTATCTCGCCAAACCGTTCAAATTTGATGAGCTGCTGGCGCGCATCCGCTTAAGACTGCGAGATGCCGAGCAGAGCTCGCCGACGGGGCTGGCCTATGGGGAACTCGCCCTCGACCTGCGCACCCGCCGTGCAACGGTGGGGGAGCGCACCGTGGAACTGTCGGCCCGGGAGTTTGCCCTCGCTGAAGAGTTTCTGCGGCACCCCGACCAGGTACTCAGTCGTGAGCAGCTGTTGAGCCGGGTATGGGGTTACGACTTCGATCCAGGTTCCAACGTCGTTGACGTGTACGTGCGATATCTTCGGGCGAAGTTCGGGCCGGAACGCATTGAGACGGTGCGCGGCATGGGATATCGGCTCAAGTAATCCCGCTCGAGGAAGCAGAAAACCCGGGCGCGGGCCCGGGCTTTCTGCCGCTCGTTGTTCGACCTGAGCCGCGACGCTCTGCTTAGTCGACGGATGCGGGGCTCTGGACCGATGCCGGGCTGGCCGGCGAGGCGACCGAGGCGGCAGACACCAGGCTCGCGACGGACGGTGCGGAGACCGGGGTCACGACCGAGACGGCTGAAACCACCGAAACGGCTGAGACCGCCGACGCGACACTTACGGTGCTCGACGTGCTCGAGCTGCTCGAGCTGATCGACGAGTCGTTGCTTGAGTCGTTGCTTGAGTTGTCGGATGAGTTGTCGGATGAGTTGTTGGAGGAATCATCGCTCGAGAAGGACACCGAGTCGTCGAATGTCGAGACACTCGCCGTGCTGAACGGAATCGCCGTGCTCGTCGAGATGGAGCTCACCGGCTGCACACCGATCGAGCTTCCCGAACGGTCCTCAATCTCGAAGGCGTTCGCTGCGGTCACGGCACCGCCAGCGAGAAGTCCGATACCGAGTGCGGATCCGGCGCCCATAGCAATCCAACGCTTCTTGGCTGTCATCTTGGGGTTCATGGTGTCTCCTTGTAGTTGGCGGGTCGAGCCTGTGCTCGTCTGCTGTTACTTCAAGATTCCTGCCCCAGCATGAGAAGCCTCGGAGCCCGGCGTGAGAGGACTCTCATCTTGGCCGAAGGCATCCGCTGGTCTCAGGCTGAGGCGGGGTCGACGACGAGTTCGGTGGCCGCGGCGAGCAATGTCGCGCTGTGTGCGCCCGGGGTCAACACGTGCCCGAGCAGGTGGGTTGCCGCGATGTACCGCGCCCGGTTGAGAAACTGCTCGCCGCGGCGAGGCCACCGGCTGCGGGCGCGGGCAGCCAGGACGCGGCAGCCTTCGGCGGCTTCGGGATTGGAATGGTCGTCGTGGTGCAGGGCGCTCACGACCAGGTGCGCGTAGAGCGCAGCGGCATCGTCGGCCGGGTCGCCGAGCCCGGCCGTGTCGATGTCGAGCACGCCGGAGATGCGTGGGGAGTCGAGAGTGTCGGGGTCCAGAAAGATCTGCCCCAGGTGCAGGTCGCCGTGCACGGTGACGGGCGCGGCGGGAATCGCGGCCGCGCGCATCCGTTCTATGGCAGCGCCGAGGGCGGTGATCCTGGACCATTCGGCCGGCAGCAGAGAACCCGCCCGCTGCACGTACCAGGGCAGGCGCGCTGACAGCGATGCTCGTGCCGGGCCGGAACTTTCGATCAGGCCGATTTCTGTTGTGAGCCGATCGAGCTCGTCGAGGAAAGGTTCGGGCGAGAATTGCGCGACCACCTGGCTCGCTTCGACACCGTGAACGGACTCCAGGGCGATGAATCCGTCGGCGCTCCAGCCGCGGCTGCGCGGTACCGGAACGCCGGCGGCTCCCCAGAACACGTGGCGAGCATGAAGCGGCCCTGCGGCGGCCGGGCGAACGACTTTGAAATACACCGTGAACTCGGGAGCGACCATACGCACGACAGCGCGTTTTCCTGGCCGATAAGCCGCGATGGTGACGACGAGGCTGCTCGCGTGCAGGCCGAGCCGGGCGAGCAGGACCTGGGCGGCGTCCGGGTAGACCGCCGCGGCCAGGGCCGGTAGCTCGGGATCGTTCGGGTACAGCCAGGCGGCCACGGTTTCGCCGGTTTGCTCGTCACGGAAGGCGAGCACGCCGGGCCGGTCACGTTTGGTCGGATTCGATTCGAGGTAGACGGTGTGGGACTCGGTCGTCTGGGTGCCGGGATCCAGCTCGATCGTGTACCCGGCAGTGAAGCCGCGAGCGGTCGTTTCGATGCTGAACCGGTGCAGCCCTACCAGGGTCATTCCGAGCGACTCTGCGACGGCCTCGAGAATCTCCGGCGCCTGTTCCAGCGGCCGCGACCCGCCGGGTTCAGTCGTCGTCAACGTCAACGTCAACGTCGTCAACGTCGTCAACTTCGTCAACGTCGTCAACGTCGTTGTCTGCGTTGTCTACGTTGTCTACGTTGTCTACGACGTCAATTTCGTCAACGTCGTCGTCGTCGATGTTCTGTGATCCGGCCGGGGGAACAGCGACGGGCGGGGCGACCGGAACATCAGCGGTGGCGGTCGAAGTGGGCGTGGGCGTCGGTGCGATTTTGGGCGTGGTATCCGCATCTGTCGTGCTCGAGTCAGAGTCGGTGCTCACGGGATCGATTCGCTGAACCAGCCCGGGCTCGTCGGTGATAGTGAGAGCGGACGTCATCGCGACGGCACCCGCCGATCCGGCGCCGAGGGCGGCCACAATCGCGGCACCGAACGCCACCTTCCAGAAAGTCTGCATTGTTCCAGTCTGGGGCCTCGACGAAGGTTCTCACGCAGAGCAGCATGAGAGGGTTCTCATCTTGAGTCGGTCGTGACCTCGTGACCTCGTGACCTCGTGGCTTCCGCAACCGGGCCCATGATCTACCAGTCGCCCACCTTCCGGGCCCGGGCCCGAGCACGCGGGCGGTGTCGGTGGGGCGGGTTACCCTTGACTCATGGCAGTGTGGGACAACCTAACGGGACAGGCCGACGCAATCGCCATCTTCCGGGCGGCGGCGCAGCGGGTGCCCTCCGCCAGTGACAGCAGCAGCTCCGCCGAGTCCAACTCGATGACGCACGCCTGGCTCATCACCGGGCCACCCGGGTCCGGCCGCTCGAACCTCGCATTCGCCTTCGCCGCAGCCCTGCTCAGCCCGGGCACCCCCGCCGAAGACCTCGCCGCGGCGCGCCAGGTCGAGGCCCGCACCCATCCAGACCTCAGCGTGCTCGCCACCGAGGGCGTCATCATTAAAATGGAATCCGTCAAGGAAGCCGTCGCCCGCTCGCAGTACTCGCCCTCGGTCGGCCGCTACCGCGTCGTCGTGGTCGAAGACGCTGACCGCATGGTCGAGCGCACCTCCAACGTGCTGCTGAAAGCCCTCGAAGAGCCGCCCGAACGCACCGTGTGGATTCTGTGCGCGCCCAGCGAGGCCGACCTGCTCCCCACCATCCGCTCACGCGTACGCACCGTGCGCCTGCGCATGCCAAGCGTCGCCGACGTGGCCGACCTGCTGGTGCGCCGCAACGGTGTCGACCCGGTCATCGCCGAACTCAGCGCCCGCCTCGCCCAGAGCCACATCGGCATGGCCAAGCGGCTCGCCACCAATGCCGACGCCCGGGCCAGACGCGAGGAAACCCTGCGCACGGCCCTCGGCATCCGTTCGGTGTCGTCGGCCGTCAACGCTGCCGCACGGCTGCTTGCCATCGCCGGCGACGACGCCAAGGCCATCACCCTCGAGCTGGATGCCGCCGAGCGCGACGGCATGCTGCGCTCGCTCGGGGTCGAGGCCGGCCAGTCGGTGCCGCCGGGGCTGCGCAGCCAGATCAAGGCCCTCGAAGACGACCAGAAGCGTCGGGCCGTTCGCAGCCTGCGCGACGGCATCGACCGCATCCTGGTCGACCTCGCCTCCCTCTACCGTGACGTGATGATGGTGCAGCTGGGCCGGGACCAAGCGGTGATCAATCTCGAGCTGCTGGCCGAACTGCGCACCGCGAGTGCGGCCAGCGCTCCGGCGGCCACCGTCGCCACCATGGACGCAATCGCCGTGGCCCGCCAGCGTATCCAGGGCAACGTCGCGCCCGCGCTCGCGCTCGAGGCGATGCTGGTGTCGGCGATCCGTCGTCCCCAGTGATATCGAAATCAGTGACATCGAAACCAGTGACGTCGAAACCAGTAACACAGCGACGTCGAAACCAGTAACACAGCGACGTCGAAACCAGTAACACAGCGACGTCGACAACAGCGACTCCCAGCCGCTTTCGGTAGCGTGAGCCGTAGCATCCGCTTCAGGAAAGAGGAAATCCGTTGAACCGCAGTATCCGCGCACTGAGCGCCACGGCCGCCGCACTGGCGCTCACGCTTATTTTGAGCGGATGCTCCGCCTGGTTTGCGACGGATGACGGCCCGGCCGAGTCCACGCCTACCGGCGAACAGGTTGACAGCGACCTCGCCCCGTTCTACAGCCAGGTGCTGCAGTGGGACGGCTGCGGCGACGGCCTGCAGTGTGCAGAGGCGTCCGCCCCGCTCTCCTATGGCGATCCGGCCGCCGGGGAGATCTCGCTCGCCCTCGTGCGCCACGTGGCCACCGGGAACGATCGCATCGGTTCCCTGCTGGTCAACCCCGGCGGACCCGGCGGTTCCGGCTACGATTTTGTCGCGGATTCCCTCGACTACGCCACCGACAAAAAACTGCAGGCGAGCTTCGATATCGTCGGATTCGACCCGCGCGGGGTGGGCCGTTCTTCGGCGGTGTCCTGCTACGACTCCGCCGAGATGGACGAGTACCTGTATGGGCTGACCGAGGCGAAACGCGGCACGGATGCCTGGATCGCGGAGCTTGCAGCGTCGTCCGACGCCTTCGCAGCGGCCTGCGCCGACGAGACCGGGCCGCTGCTCGGCACCGTCGACACCCAGAGCGCCGCCCGTGACCTCGATCTGCTGCGCGCCGCCCTCGGCGACACAGAGCTCAATTTTCTCGGCTACTCCTACGGCACCTTTCTCGGCGCCACCTATGCCGAGCTCTTTCCCGAGAAGGTCGGGCGCTTCGTGCTCGACGGGGCCGTCGACCCGTCGACGAGCAACTTCGAGGTCACCAAGACGCAGGCGGTGGGCTTTGAAAATGCGCTGCGCGCCTACCTCGCCGACTGTGTGACGGGGGAGGACTGCCCGTTCCGGGGCAGTGTTGACAACGCTCTGACGACAATCGGGGCGCTCATGGCGTCGGTTGACGCGAGCCCGATCACGGCAACGGATGGCCGTCAGCTCGGCGCGAACGCGCTGCTCACGGCGATCATCTATCCGCTTTATCAGGCCACGGCGTGGCCGCAGCTCAGCGTCATGTTCGACACCGTCATGCACGGCAGCGCCGACGGCGCCTTTCAGTTCGCCGACGCCTACAACGGCCGGGATGCCGACGGTAACTATTCCGACAACTCGACCGAGTCATTCATGGCCATCAACTGCATCGACTACGCCTACAACGCCGACCCGGCGTCGATGCGCGCCCAGGCCGCCGAACTCGCCGAAGCTGCCCCGGTGATCGGCCCGTACATGAGCTTCGGCGACATCGGGTGCGCCAACTGGCCATACACGTTCACCGGCGAACGCGACGAGATCCACGCGGCGGGCGCGGCACCGATTCTGGTCGTCGGCACCACCAACGACCCGGCGACCCCTTACGTTTGGGCGCAGCAGCTGGCCGAGCAGCTCGACAGCGGCACCCTGGTGACCTACACCGGTGAAGGTCACACCGCCTACAACAAGTCGAATTCCTGCGTGAATGATGCGGTCGACTCCTATCTCATCGACGGAATCGTGCCGGCCGCCGACCCGCAGTGCTAACCACTCAAGGGCGTTCGAGCGCTGTGGAACAATTGGGGCATGTCGATCGAAACGGAACAGCCGGGCCTGCGTGAGCGCAAGCGCCTCGCCACCCGGCGAGCCATCCAACACGCCGTGCTGACCCTGTCCCGCGAGCGCGGCATTGAGCACGTCACGGTCGAGGAGATCAGCCGCCTCGCCAATATCTCGCCGCGCACCTTTTTCAACTATTTCCCTTCGAAAGACGCCGCCCTAATTGGGGACGCGCCCGGAATGGCATCCGCTGAAGATATAGAAATCTTTGTCGCGGCTGGCCCGAGCAGCGACGTGCTCGCCGATCTGGCCCTGCTGCTCGCCAAGAGTCTGCAGCGCACCGAGGCCGACCGGGAGATTCACCAGCTGCGCCGCACGATTATGAAGGAGAACGCCTACCTGTTCGGTATGCGCATGGCGACCCTGCGCGACTTCGAGGACCAGCTGCAGCAGATTATCGAGCGCCGTTTCAGAGCGGATGCCCCGGAGCGAGCCGAGGACCCGGCCGAGCGGAATCAGCGGGCCCTGTTGTTCACGCTCGTAGCCGTCGCGGCGATCCGTCATGCCTGGCGGGTCTGGGCGGAGGGCGACGATGTGGCCCCGCTTTCGGAGTGCGTGAACGCCTCATTCGCCGAGGTGTACAGAATCACTCGTAGAAACGACTAGGCTTGGCTGCTGTGTCACCGACTGCCTTTCGAGGTGATCTGGTAACGCCGCCTTAGCTCAGTTGGTAGAGCATCTCACTCGTAATGAGAAGGTCGTCAGTTCGATTCTGACAGGCGGCTCCACATGAACAGAGGGATCGGAGCCTACGGGCCTCGGTCCCATTCTTGTCAGTGCACCCTATCTGGCACCCTATGGAATTTTTCGCTCGTTTCTGAGTGTTCGCCACGCCGCGATAGGCTCGCGGTAACACAGTGGGAACGATGTTTGAATATTGGTTTATCTCACTGCCGACGCAGGCAGGCAAACGGCTCAAAGGTGAGTCGGTTGAGGATCATGCGAATCGAGAGCTAAACGAACTGGCTGATCGCGGCTGGAAAGCGCTGAGTGCGACTCGCCCAAATGTGATCGGCCCCATCGGGTTCCTGCTGCGCAAGGCAAAGAATTCATGAGCGGCGTGCCACCACCCTGCTCGACGCGCAACGACGCATCCGCGCACCATCTTGGCGGGCGAACCGGAACCGTGGGCGTGCAACCGTCGCGCGCGTCCTCGCCTGTCGGTTGTGGCAGGTATTGTCATCAATAACTACATAATCTTGGGGTGGGACATGGAATTTTCAGAATTGCTTTCAGCATTGGCGCTGAAGGTGCGTAACCAGAAAGACGCAATCGAAACCGAGGAGGCCACGAAAAACGCCTTCATCATGCCGTTCATCTCGACGATCCTTGGGTACGACGTATTTGACCCGCTGGAGGTCGTGCCTGAATTCACCGCAGATGTTGGCGTCAAGCGTGGCGAGAAAGTCGATTACGCGATCATGCGTGAGGGCGAAGTTCAGATTCTCATCGAATGCAAGAAGTCGACCGAGCCGCTCAAGATTGAGCACGCCTCGCAGCTCTTTCGTTATTTCGCGGTCACTAACGCACGGATTGCAGTTCTCACCAACGGTCAGGTGTACCAGTTCTACACCGACCTGGATTCGCCAAACCGAATGGATGACAAGCCGTTCCTTTTGCTTGACCTGCTAAACATTGATGACAGCCTGCTTCCGGAGCTTCGCAAGCTCACCAAGGGCGTCTTTGACCTGGACTCCATCATCAGTTCAGCCGAAGAGCTGAAGTACATTGGCCAGATCAAGCGAACGATTGCCGCGCAGTTCACCGACCCGCACGATGAGTGGATCCGTTTCTTCACCACTCGCGTATACGACGGCGCTTTCACGCAGAAGGTACGGGAGCAATTCACATCGCTAGTTGCCAAGGCCACGAAGCAGTTTCTGAACGATCAGGTTAATTCGCGACTCAAGACAGCACTGGGTGGGTCCAACTTTTCGCCCGCCGTGTCGGACGAATCCGCCGACGCGCTCGATAGCCTGCCGGTGGCCCAGGCAGACCTGAATCGTGACACCGAGCTGGAGACCACCCTCGAAGAACTCGAGGGCTATCAGATTGTGAAAGCCATTGCCTGTAGTGAGGTCAAACCTCACCATGTCACCCATCGGGACGCGAAGTCCTATTTCGCCATCTTGCTGGACGACAACAACCGCAAACCTATTGCGCGCCTTCATTTCAATAGCAAGAAGCAGAAGTACATCGGTCTCTTTGATGCCAACAAGAATGAAACTCGTCATCCAATCGAGACGCTGGACGATATCTACCTGCACGCGCTTGAAATCCGAACGGCCGTAAAAACACTTCTGGCCTAGGACGACGGTCGGCACGAATCGGTTCGTGCCGACCAGATCGCGGGAACCTGCATGGCCCCTGATACTCCTGGATGTAGCGGGACAGAGGCGCTGCGTGCCCGGTGACAACATCTGAGGTCGGGCATGGAGGAAGCACTGAGCGGATGGCGGGAATCGAACCCGCGCTATCAGCTTGGGAAGTTGAAGTTCCAAGGTGACGCATAGTTATGGGTAGTATTCAGCGAATTTCCAGGGAAGACTATCCGTAACTACATACAGATATTCACTGAAAGCAGCCAATAAGTAGCCAATTTCTGCCCTGCATTGCGCTGGCCAAAGGCGACGGATGTCCGACACGCCGCGCTAGGCTCGTGGCAACACAGGGGGAACCATGAAGCTGCGCACCATTGCCATCGCTGCAACCGTTCTACTACTGGCCGGGTGCTCAGCCGCCGGGGCCGGAAAGACGGGCGCAGCCGATAGCCCGCCAGCTGACGCGTGTGTGTTCCTCGCCAGAGGTGCGTACTCTGATGGCGTCGACTTCTTCCTTGAGTACGCGGCAGAGCCTGCGTCCGCCGAAGTTGCTGACCTCACGAGCATTGTTGATCGCTTCTCACGGGCGTCAGAAGTAAGTGACGGAAACCTTGCACGGGCCCTCGCGAGTGTGAATGTTCAGTTCGGTGCAATCGAGGAGCGGCTCAGCGGTGGTGATCCACTCGCGCCCGTTGACTACCAGGCCCTCAAGGATGGGCTTGATGAAATCGGTGCTGAGTGTTCCGATTAGGAATGTAGGTCCCCGATACGACGAAAAGCCCCGCCACCTCGTGAGAGGGGCGGGGCTTCAATTCGAGGCGGGCAACCGTGGCCGATGGAGTCGGATCTATTTCGGGTCTTCGATAGGGTCCCCGACGAGAGGATGGAGCGGGCCGCGCTCTTGCGCGGCGTCACGCAAGTGTCGCCCCTTTTTCTCACATGCGCCGCGGCTATGCATGGTGAAATCGACAGAGGCATGGCCGTCAGGCTGATCGTCGTCCATCGAATCGTCGTACGCGTGCAGCGACCGCTTGTCGACATCCTCAATACTCAGAGCCCAGGTCCCAACGGACTCGTGCTCGACGACCCAATCGTCATACGCCTGGGCCGCACCGATCCGCTCTCTCCTAGTCGAGAGGAGCCCCGCGTCCAGTGCGGACGGGCGGAACGCGACCGAGGAGAGAGCGCCGTCGGCCAAGAGCTGATCGGGGTGCACTTGCCTGAGGAGAAGCTCTGATTGATTGACTAACGGTTCGAGTCTTTGGCTGATACCTGCATCAGCTGTCATGCCAGAACTCCAGTGACTATGAATGCTTCAAGCGAGGCCGCATCGAGACCCGTGGTCTTCTCGTCGAACTCATCTGTCTGGGTGTTATCGACATACAGGTACATCTGATTATCGGGGCGCAGCTCTGCGGTGTACTCGCACGCCGACGTTTTCCACTGAAGCGCGAGAGCACCATCGCCTACAGGAATAAGAGAGATGACATGACTGCTCGAAGCGACTGCATCCGCATGACGCTCGATCCAATCCAAGAGGTCGGCGTCTGGCGCGACGCTGCCGGCGCCGAGCCAACCGTCTTCCAAGGTACGGATCTTGGAGAGTCGCTGCATGACTGCCTCCCGACCGGTTGTGCTGTGCATCATATCGCCACCCGAAGTCACAGTAGATGCCGGAGCAACCGCGACAGCGGGCGTCCAAGCAAGTGTGATCAGAGTAGCGCGAGGTGTGAACTTCTCATAGCTCGCATCCGCAGCCCACGGTCGGCCAACCATCTGGGTAACGAATGTTGTCTGCGCGCTAGCTGCAGGAACTCCTGAGATGAGTAGCGCCGCAGACGCAGCAGCAACGCCAACAGAGAATGCAACACTATGACTCATCGAGTGCTGGGATCAGTTGCTTCCAGGTAGCGCCCCAGCGTCGCGTGGAAACTCTTCAGCCGCTCCCGCGAAACGAAGAATCGTGAAACGGGCACGACCGGAAGAATCGTGTTCGCGAAGGCGTCGGGTCCGGGATCAGGCTGCGGCTCCATGGATATCGGCGGATTGAGGTGCCCAAATGTGAGGTAGGTGCCATCCGGGGTCATGCCATTCTCAACAGGAGGCCCCTCCTGAATGAGCATCTGATTTACTACCGCAGGGACACTCAACGGATCCAGCACCCACTGGGCCTGAATTTGGAACTGTACTTGCGGTGGCATTGTCTCACTCATTGTTTGAGTATGTCAGACCGTTCCTCGTCAGAAATGACCAGACGGTCACAACTGCTACCCCCGAATAGGGTGTCTACTCGGATCGCACGGGCCTGACGTGGCTGACATGCCGACCCATTGCGATAGCCGCGACTGTCTAACGAGACCTGGGTGGGGGTGGCCTAGAGTCACGCTTCCTTCGTGGTTGGCGTCTCGGTTTCTGTGGCCGGTTCCTCCTCGACAGGTTCGGGGATGATCGCGGCGTCGAGTGTCGCCTGGTCGCCGCCGGCGGTGAGGAATTGGGCGGAGAGTTGGGCGACTTGCTGCGGGATGACGATCAGACTGAACTGCCTGTTTTGCTCAGCGTTGACGTCGAGTCGGTGCTGCTCGAATTCGGAGTCGGTGAGGGTGGTGAGGTCCATGCTGCTACTCGGCGTGCTTCGCAGTGGCGTAGACCGGTGTCTTGGAGCTGCCGAGCATGAGTGTTTCAATCTTGGGCCAGCGCTTGCCGAGCCACCGTGCGAGGGCATAGTAGGCAAGGATCACGAGTGCTGTCACGAGCGAGTACAGCAGGGTGCGCCATTCGGGATCGACGGCGGCGAGGAAGTCGAAGACGGCGGGGATGCGGCTGGCGAGCCAGGTGAGGAGCGCACCGATGAGTGCGGGCACGCCGGTGCGGACGTAGGCGAGTGCGCGGGTGCGGATGGTGTCGCCGATGGCGAGTTCAGTGGTGGTCATGGTTTCTCCTTGGGGTGGGTGTCTTCGAGTTCTTGACGGATCTGGTCTTCGTCGTCGGTGGCGCGGATGCCGGCGGCGTCGAGGCGCTTGAAAATGGCGAGCATGCCGCGCTCAAGGCGGTCGACGGCGAGTTCAGTTCGTTCGCCCGAGTCCTTGATGCTTGAGCCGTCGTTGTTGTGCGTCTCGTGGAATATGCCCGCGATCTTGTCGGTCTGCGCCGCCATCGTCTTCGTCTGGTCGGCGAGGGTCGCATCTGTCCGGGCAATGAAAGCGGTGAGGCCGCGAATGCTGGCGAGGGTCGCGGCGAATGCGACAATGCCCTTCGCGCCGGCAACGACCGCGGCCCACCATTGACGGCCCCATTTGAGGCCAGCGGCAATGGCGAGGGCGTAGATCAGCAGCTCGAGCAGCGTGACCGAGCTTGCCCAGTCGATGAACCAGTCGGGGAAAAGCTCGGGCATCAGCTGGTCGGATGCTGGCATGAGTCGCTGGTCGGACCGCACGTGCAGGTGTTCGATGGATCGTGGCGACACGCCATGGGTGCCCCTTTCGGTGTTGTTGTGTGTGGGAGGATCAGGGCGTGGCGAATCAACCGAAGACACCGATCACGGGTGTGCGCATTCCCCTGGATCTGAAGGTGGCAGCTCAGGCGAAAGCAGCATCGAATGGCGAGACGCTTTCGGATGTGGTGCGTCGGGGTTTAGCCGAGTACGTGGCGGAACCATAACGAGGGTGTGCATACACCTTGCGCGGGTGTTCATACACCCGTAGGTTGGAGCCATGAAGATCACATGCGCTCTTGCCATTGCCGCCATAGTCACAGCAGCCCTCAGCGGATGCGCGGGTGCCGAGATGGAGCCGGTGAGCATTCGGGAAGTGCTAGCAACGACCGCGCCGATGTCTGAACCGACCGCGGAGCCCGTGGCGCCGATTGAGGCCCCTCAATCGATCGAGGTGCCCGTCGAAACTGTCACCCCGGTCAAGCCCACAACGCCCGCAGTCAAGGCTCCACCAGCACCGGCAGGCACGGCACCGGCTGCTCCAGCAGCTCCCGTACCCGCCCCCGTCGCGCCTATTCCGGTAGCTCCGATCGTGGAACCCGTTGTTGAGCCTGCCCCGGTCGAGACTGTTGATCCGTTCGCTGCATGGTTGGCGAGCCCGACTTTCACGTGTGAAGAGGGATTCGCGCCCGGCTGGTTGAACGATGCAGGCATCCCGACGGGGTGCGTCGCGAACTAGCTAGCGAGGCGTGCGGCCGCGTCGTCGTTTACTGCCTTGGCAATTGCGGCTTCGTCGATGGTGACGTTCACGTCGCCGATCTGGGAACGCACTGCCTCCGCGACAACCTTGGCGATCGCTCCGGCGTCGATGGTCGGTGCGGCTGCCTGTGTGTTGTTGTTGAGCGAGAGGCCGCGCAGTACGTTGTTCATCATGTCGGTTTCGAGCTTGTTGAACGTTTGCGGCGCGTCTGCCGTGCTGTTCAGCAGCCGCTTGAAGAGGTCGTAATACTGCATCGAGGGCAGGCCGAACCAGCCCTGATCGGTGACGAGGTATCCGGTTCCGTTGGTGTCCCAGGCGAGGTACATGCTCTTCTTCTTTCGGGTAGGTATTGGGGCTGAATGGGTCGCAGCCGGCGCGGCCGATGCTGCCAAGGTTTGCGTGCCGTGCCGGAGCGACCATCCGCGGTATCGCATAGACGGCTTACGCTTGGAGTATTCGGCCAGGGTTGCGGTTCCGAGCGCGGTTCCCCATAGTGAGGTTGCACCGTCGCTTGCCATGAGCATCAGCCCGCCGCCGAGTTCAAAGGCGACATGCCCCGGCCCGTTGCCCCAGTAGTGGATGGCGCCGCGTGGTGCCGAGAGTGGACTGGGGTTTAGCCAGCCAGCCGCGTTGCCTGCGAGTGTCGCCGTGGAAAAGCTCTGGGAGAACCCGCCCGCCCGGTAAACGAACGACTCGCACCAGTTGTGCCACGTGCCACCGCCGCGTGTCGGGTGCGCCCGCGCGTAGGCGATTACTTGCTCGATGGTATTGGTCATGAATGGCCCGCCGCCGCAGTAAGCATCGTCTACCCCACCCGGCTAATGGATACCATGCCGGTAACTGTGCGCGTGGCCCCTGTAACTTGCAGTAGCTCAGTTCCGATAGTTGCGCCTCCTGCCGGAATGCGGATATTAGGAACGGACACCGACATTCGGTCGCGCGAATTTGTGTTGCCTCGCACGATGGCCCCATTGGGCGCGGTGATCCCAACAAATGATTCCCCGGTTGAAACAGCACCGATGTTCACTGCGACGGTGATTGCATAGATGCCGGCTTGCGGGATGAAGAACGAGCCAGTGCCGGCTTGCACCATACCTGCGTATGTACTGAACGTCTGGGTAACGGTTCCTAAGGTCAGCTGTGATCCTGAGGCTGCCGAAATCGAGGTGGTGAATTCGGAGTGGTACTGAGTTGTAATCCCGGCACCACCATCGTTTGAAGTGGCGCGCGCGTCGAACAGCGCAACGGCTGTCGTTGTGGCGTTCACCCACGCCCACCACAGTGGCTGGTCATCGACCACGCCGGGGGTGGAGTTGATCGTGGGGTATGCCGTCGGCGGTGCGGTCGGGGTGGTGCTGGTCGTAGTGGCACCGGCAACCGCGACGAGCTCGCACGTGCCCCCTGTGCCTGCCCACGTCCGGCGCAGCACGCTCAGGTGCCACTGTCCGGCGGTGGGCGCCGAGAAAGCAACCACCTCCGCAGTCGGAGCGGTTGCCATGACGAATGGCGCATAAGCATCACCCGCCGAGATGGAGATCGAGCGCACGCCCGCGACTTGCGTGGCCATGTAATCAGCCGCGCTCCCCACGGCATAGCGGACGCCAGCCAGCGCCATCATCTTCGCCAGCTTTGCCTCATCAAGGGTGCCGTCGAAGCCGTAACCTGTGATTGCCATGTCGTCCTACCTGCTCGTTGAAAGTCGTCGTTGTGCAGCGGCGAGCTGCGAAATAGCCCGTGCGAAAAGCTCGTCGGGATTGTCAGTGCGGTTGCCGACCTGCGGGGTGACCTTCGCACCATTGGTTTTGTCCCATTTGAGATTCACGGCCATAATCTGGTCAGTGAATGGGATGCCGTTCGCCATGATGGAGATGTGATCGCCGCGCCGAAATCCGGTCGGGCTGTACTGGAAATTCGGGGTCTCCGAGAGCGTCAGCGACAGGCCGGAAGTCGGCGCACCCTCCGCGAGACCCTTTGCCCCCGTCGCATTCATGTAGCCGGTGAACTGATTTTTATCTGCGGTCGCAACCTCGGTGCGGAGCAGGTAATACTTCGCGATCCGGTAGGCATCTGCGAGCGTGCCCGGCCAATTCAAGGTTGCGCCGGTTGCGTCCCGAAAGACCTCGATGATGTCGCCGTACTCGGCCTCAAGACCGGTCGTGTCGCGCACGTCCCAGAATGCGCGCGCGACATCCTCACCAGGGCCGCCGCCGACAATTCGGGTTGCGGTCGGATACTGCTGTGACCAATCCCCGTCGAGGACAACACCCGAATCAACGGTCAGATCCAGCGGCCATGTCGCTGGCTGCCACACCTCGGCCGTGATCGTCGGCGTGAGGCCGTCATGCTGGAATCGCAGGCCAAGACCCGACCATTTCAGGAGGGCCGCGACCGCCTCATCGAGCGGAGTCATGCGGACCGATGGCAGCATCCCCGCCGCTCTGGCATCACCGCCGCGCGCGAGGTCCGGGCTGACCGTCACCGGTCGGCCCATCCGCGACACCATATTCACTGTGATTAGGTTCTTGATAGCGGATTCTGCCGAACTGAGAATTGAACTGCCACCGCTGCCATCCGGGAAGACGTAGTAGCCGTAGCCATACGCGAGCCCCGGCTCCATCGCGGCATCCGTCCACGCCTGCGCATGGTCCGACAGATCCAGCGGGGCCAGCTTCCCCGACGACCGCGACGACTCGTTCGGCATCACCCAGCCAAGCGTGTTCGGCATATACCGGTAGTCGTCCTCGATCTGGAAAATGACCGTGCCGAAAGCCGTCACCTTGCCCGTGGGGTGCAGCAGCGGCCCGGACATTTCATGCCCGCCCTTGTATGTGATGCGGCAGCGGGAGCCGTGCGCGAGCATGAAGTCCAGCATCGGATCGGATGCTGACACCTCAATTTCACCCGTACCGACCTTATTGAATAGGGGCGTGAGGTCCAGCCGGAGCGGATCGCCAAGGATGCCAAGCAGATTGAACGCCTTGTCGAAAATCTGCACAACGAATGGAGACTCCATCAGAAAGCCCTTCTATATTGCGGGGAGAAAGCGACCTGCACGGAACCGGCACCGTTCAGCACAATGTCAACCGGGACCGAACCGCCCCGCGGGATCTGCGCAAACTGAATCGACGAGAACTGGAAGAACGGAACGATCGTCCCCACGCCGGCCACCCACTTTCGGGCAATCTGAGCCGTGGGATTGGTGTCGATCGTCAGCCATTCCCCCGCAGCCAGGGCGAGCGTGGCCGAAATGACCGACCCGCCCACGTTGATGGAGAAGCTCACAGCCGGACCGTAAACAGTGTGTGTTGGCCACGCCGGAGTGTCCCCAGGATTCGATACCGTCGCGCCGGCCACCGTCGACGCTGAGCCGATGGTGAAGACGAAACTGGAACCGGGCGGCGCGTAGAAATTACCCGTGTCGGCGGCAGTCTGGAAAACCTTCGAGGTGAGAGGGCCACGCCAGAAGGGTTTGTCTGCGACCATCTCTAGACCGAATGGGTAACCGGTGACGTCGGTCGGGTCTAGATCGAATGCCAGGTCGCCGTCACCTACGAAGCGAAGATCCAAGAAGCGCACGACGTCCGCCGAGGACGAAACAGTGAGGCGGCACGTCACCTCAGGATCCATGATCTTCCAGAACGCGCTTTCCGAAGCCAGCCACTCATCCACGCCCAAACCCATCGGCGTGAGCAAAGGGAGGAACACCGTTCGCGGTCCCGTCCTATACCCCGTCAGCACCTGCCCGTCGAGCGCTGCCGTTTCCCTTGTGTATGCCTCAAAGGGTGGCATTGACAGGCCCATGATCCCGGCACTGCTAAGGCGGATGGGACCGCTCTTGATGTCGAATTCGGTCCCATCCGGCCCCGTCAAGATGTATTCGCTCATGCGATACCTACCCTTCGGGTGTTGAATAACATCTGCGCGCGACGTTGGCCAATCTGTTGCTTACGAATGACGTCCTCAGCGTTCGCGCCAATCGGTCCGTTGAAGTTATTCGTGACCCCGGGCGCAGTCCGTGAGGCGTTGCTAGGCGTAGAGACGTTGATCCCGCCAGCGGCCATTGGCATCACACCCATGCGCCGCATAGTCTCGAGAAGTATCGACATCGACCGGGCGGACCCGTCAATAGGAATGAATGATTCGGGCACATCGCCGCGATCGCCGACAACGCGCCACGTCGACGGCGGCACAACCTGTGCGGTGTGCGACATCGGGGTGAGACCACGCATGCCACCCTGCGCCATGAACTCGACGATGTTCCCCTGTGCCTGGTAGGCAGCAGCGACAGCGCCGCGTGCTGCGCCTGTCTGCTGCACCACCTGGTTGATAACCACGTCGCGGCGACCCGGAATATTATTCAAGTCCCTCAAAAACTGAGCGAGCTTCTCTTGGGCCGTCGCGATGTCCGCGTTGATCACGACCGATCCATCAGGCAGAGTCGTGATGCGGTCTGCGAGGCCCTGCACCTTGGTCTGCTGCGCCTCCGCGTTGGAGCCGAACTCAGTCGTCGCCGAAGGAGGAGTCTTCAGAACCGTGTCGATGAGTTTGCGGGCCTGCTCCTCCGTTAGGCCCATCTGCGTGAGTTGCCCCACGAGGGCGTCCGTCGAAGTCCGATATCGCGCGGCCAGTTGGTCCTGGCTTTCGCCAGCCGTCGCTGCCGCGGTCGCCTCTTCGCCCATGGCCGCCAGAGAATTGCGCACCTGATCCTCGAGCAGCTTGCCCGAGTCCGACGCGCGAATTTGAGCAAGGTCAATTCCGTCTAGGCCGTAGGTGGCGCCCTCAGCGGTGACGCCGACCTCGCCGATGGTGTCGATCAGACGCAGTGAAGCATCGTTGAGATACCCCATGGCGACGGCTCCATCGCCGAACTCGTTGAGCTTGGTGCGGCTGTCGTCGAGCCCATCATGCAGGCTGCGGATGGTGTCTGCGGCATCCGCCGAAGTGTCATCGAATCCTCGCATGCTGGCAGCGAGGTCGTCGAGTTCTTTCGGTCGGCCGGCGAAGCCGTTCATGACGTCGATGGCGCCCGCAATGCCGTCGACCAGGTCCGCGAGAGGCCCAGCAACAAATTCACCGAAGGCCTCGGCCCCGTCTGCCGCCGCATCAATCGAGGCATCGCCGAAATCGAGCGCCCCGTTCGCGAGGTCGAGGAAGAACTCCAGCATCGGGCCACGGTTCTGTGAAATCCATTCCGCAGCGTCACCGAGCGGATCCGAGAACGCTGCAGCGAGAGCGCCCTTCATGCCGTCCGCGGCTACTTCGATATTGCGGGATGCCTGCTCCATTTTGGTCGCGTCGTTGTCGGCGAGGGTGTCGAACATCTGCTGTGCGGCACCCGTGACGCCGTTGAGCTCGTCAACTGCGGTCGAAAGGTCCATGGCGAATAGCGCCGTGCCGAGGTCCTCCGCCTGCGTGCCGAACAGCGCTACGGCTGCGGCGTTGCGCAGCACCGGGTCCTCAGTCTCGCGGAGCTTTGCCAGCACGAGCTCCAGCCCGTCGTTGGCCTCTTGCCCGCCGCGCGCGATCTTCGCCGTCATCTCTTCGGCGTTCAGGCCGAGAGTCTCGAAACCTTCGGCTGACGACTCGCTTGCATCGGTCGCGCGAATCTGAAACTCTTTGAGAGCATCCGCAGCGAGGTCGCTGTTTCGGGCTCCGGCGCCCAGCCCCTGATTTAGTAGTCCGAGAGCTTCCTCAGCGGACAGCCCGAGCCGAGAGAACGTGGCCGGATACTCGGTGAAGGTGTCGATCAGGTCTTCGCTGCGATTTACGCCTTCACGGGCACCGGTAGCGAGGATGTCGAAGGCGTTCTCCGCTGACTTGGCCAGACCTGAGTTCAGCATCGTGGTGACGGCGGCCGCAATCGGGCGCACGTCCTCGCCGAGCACGTCGGCGATGCCAGAGAGACTCTCGACAACCTTCTGCGCGCTCCGCGTGGAGGTGTCGGCGTCGATCAGATCGAACTGCAGCGCGAGGCGGGTAGTGTCCATGTTCGCTTCGACGGAGTCGCCGAAGACGTTCGCGTAGGCCTCACCAGCGGCGCGTCCGAGACGGAGCGCGTCAGCCTCGCTGACCCCGGTTAAGGCCTGCAGGCGGTCGTTGCCGACCTCGACCTGCAGCCCGTCCTGAATTGCGCCGCTGACAGCCTTGCCGATCGCGACCCCGGCCAGGATGATTCCACCCGCGATTGGGATTGCGGTCAGGGCCTTGATGAGAGTGCCCTCAATATCGCCGCCGACGACATCGCCGACCTTAGCGCCGGCGCCACGAGTGGCAGAGTCGAGCCCGCCGACAAACGACTTCCCGCTCTTGTCGCCGGCCGCGCCCGCCTTCGGCACCAGCTGGTCGAGTTCAGTCTCGGCCTTGATCGTGGACGTGTCGATCTCGATCTGAGTACGAGCGTTCTGCAACCCGGCTAGGCTCCGCTCGACCTTCGACAGATTGGCCTCAGCGCGACGAATGTCCGCCGTCACGTCGAGCCCGCCGAGCGCACGCACCTCGAGGTCAGCAAGGCGCTGCTTTGCCCGGTCGAGGCTCTTCTCGGCCCGGGTGACGTCGGCGTCGAGCTTGAGGGATGTGCTCTGCGAAACGAGCTTCTTCGCGGCGTCCTCTACGCGGTCCATGCTCTTGAGAGCGGGGGCCACGTCGACCTTGATCGGGATTTCTCCGCTCGCCACCTGCGCAAGTTCACGCGCGGCGGATTCAGCAATGCCGTATGAGCGCGTGAGTACGGACTGGATCTGGGCAGCAGACTTTCCTGCCGCGCGGTCCGACTCAAGGTAGTTGGATATCAGCGCGCGCTTCTGCCGGGCTGATGCCTCGGTGCTGTTCGCGAACGCGACCTTGTACGCGGCCTCAATCCGATCCGCACTGGACAGGACTTCGGTGGCATCGGCGGTCAGCTTCTGCTTTATGGGCTTCTTCTCGATCCGCTCGCCGATGGACTTGACGTCCTTATCGGCCTGCTGGATCTGCTTGGTATCAGCGGTAAAAAGTACTTCCAGCTGTGCCGCCCTGAGAGTAGCCATGGATCACCTCCGGGTGAGTACCGCGCGTAACCGCGTCGGGCTATCAATGAGCGAGAAAATCACCGCCCGAACACCGGGCCATGGACGTGCAAGAACAGCGGGGTCGTACAGGTCGATCCCTCGCTCAGCGAGCTCGGCGACGACCAGCCGCCAGTTCGTGATCAAGGCCAGCAGTGACCCGTCAATATCGGCCGATGTCGTCTTGCCCGGCAGAGCGTTGGGTGCTTCTGGTTTCAGGTGTTGGGGCACCGGCTTGTAATCCGGGAACCACCCCTCGGCGTCGGGGGTGCCCATGCCGTATGGAGACCAGTCCTCAGCCGTTACGAGCCTTTTGGGCCGACATCATCAGGGGTGCCCTGGCCCTCTCGTGGCAGCCACAGCAGCTTCGCGAGGGTGTCGGCGTATTCCTTGCCGCGCGCCCAGTAGAAGACCGCGTAGTAGGCCACGCGGTCAATGGTCGCGGCAGGAACCTTGTCGGCCACCATCGCCGCGAAAGCCTCGCCCAAGGCGGGGTGCTCGTCGCCGATCGTGTCGAGCATCGCCTGAACCTCGGGCGGGATCTCACCCGTGACGAGACCGAGATGAACCTCGCCACGGACAGCCGCAGCGAGGATCATCTTGGCGGCCTCGACCGTGGGCGGGGGCACCGTGTAGGTGCGCCCGCCCAGCTTGATCTCGAGGTCAGGCGCTACCCACTCAGCGAAGTCGATAGCGCCCATAGGTTACGCTGCCCGCGTGTAGTTGACCGCAGCCGACACGCCGGCCGGCGTGGTGACAACGACAGCGACAGTGCCAGCTACATCGGACGGGAGCACCGCGACGATCGTGGTCGAACTGACAACGGCGAACGAACTGGCCGCGATCGCCTTGAACGTGACAGCGGTCGCACCAGTGAGGTTCAGACCCGTGATGGTGACCTGCTTGCCGGTGCCTGCCGGGTTCGTCCCGGGCGACGAAGCAGACACGCTCGAGATACTCGGCGCAGTGACAGTCCAGCCCGCGAACGGGTTTGTGATCTTGTCGTAGGGACCCTTGCCGGTGAGGGTGATCGAGAGCACTTCGATCTCACCGTTCGGCCCCGAGTTCTGACGGGTGGTGGCAACGGTGAAGAAACCCCGGCCCGCGTCCTTCGGGTTCGCTGCGCCCGACTCCGGCTTGTGGTACCAGCGCGCATCGAGCACGGCATACTCGCCCTTCGCGTCGGGATCGGTGCGGGCGAGTACGGCCTCGATCTCGGGCAGGTAAAGACCCGTGGTGATGCTGCGGTTCACCTGGGCGTTAAAAGCATGGTTGATGCTCCACCCGGTGACGTCGCTGTTCGGCGCGCCGAGGTCGTCGTAGGTCTGCGCATCCTGCGTCTGCGGGGTTGGCGAGGGCTGGAACCCGCTGATGCGGCGCACCGGCTGCCAGGACGGCACATCGTACGTGCCGAGGTTGACGTCGATCCCGTACTCAAAGCTCTTACCGAGCGTCGTACCGGCGGGAAGGGGGACTTTGCTGCTCATGTGAGAGCCTCCAAATTATCGAGAATGATGAGGTAGTTCTCCGTGCGCTCTTCGCGACGGTTGTCGTCGGCACCGGCTGGTGCCATGGATTGGCGACTGATACTGCTGATCCCTCCCACGCGGGAGAGTCCTTGAAGGGCATCGAATGCCGGGGTGGCGAGCACGTCGGCACCATCGGGTCGACCAGGGTCGCCACGCAGCCGAAGCTGCACGCGCCGCCACCCGAGGTGCCGCTCGTCGGTTGAGCCGTACACGCGAACGCCGCACGCCGTGTCAGGTGTGGTATCGAGCGCGCCATAGAAGATGGTCACGGGGTCCGCGATCACGGGGCCCAGTCCGTCCGGGTTCCAGTCCCAGCTGGGGATCCCGCCGAGAATGGAGCAGATCAGCATTGTCAGGGTGCGATCATCCAAGAGCGGCCCTCACATGCTTCGCGAGGATCGCGCCGGTATCGACCTCGTCGAGGGCAGCCTCGAGGAACTTGGCTTGCTCGCCCGGCTTGTGCTGGTAGTCAAGGTTCTCGTGCTGCATGCGGGAGATATGGGACTTGAAGCCCACCTGCAGCGTGAGGTCGTCCACCAGGGAGAACCCGGACTTATCCGAGCCGCCCTCGTCGGTCGGGCTGAGTTCGCGGGCCCGCTTCAGGATCGCCTTGCCCGCCTCTTTCAGCCCCGCTTGCACAGCCTTCTCTACCTCCGAAGCTGCAGATACGTGCATTTGCATAGCGACCTCCTACTTCAGAGACAGGACAAGGAACGAGTCGAGATCATCGACGCCGTTCTCATTGGCACCGACCGCGAGCACTTCGGCCTCGCGCTGCCGGGCGGTGCCAGGCCACACGGTGACGAGCGACCCGACCGGGACGTGTTCGCTGATCGGCACGGTCACCGAGGATGACGACACGACCTCGGACCCGGCGGAGTTGCGGACGAGTCGCTGCTCGTCCTTCACCTCCGCCATGACCGTTCGTGCGGTGCCGTATCCAGTACCCATACCGCCCGCGGGCTGAGCGTTACGGATGCTCACCGAGTGCGGGTAGAAGAACTCATCCCAACTCACGAGTACTCACCCTCTCGCCACTCATTCCCGAAAGCTCGCGCCTTCGGAAAGCTGCCGACCGGGAGGCCAACGGCTGCCACGTCACACAGCGAGCGGAGGCTCATGATGTCGTCGTCGCTGAACGCCCCACCGGGGTCGTTGTAGCTGATCGACGTGCCATTGCGACCGCGCGACTTCACCCGGCGAGCACCGGGCGCCGGCACCTCAGCGATGACGCCCTTGAGGATCGCGATCGCATCGAGCTTCCGGTCGTCGCCATCAAGAAGGGAATTCAGGCAAGGGGCGATGGAACGCGCGCGTACCAGGATGCGTCGCGCCAGATCCGTGTCAGTGCTGATGTCCTCTGGGAGAATCACTCCATCGCCCCCTTCTCGTTACTTCTTGGCGTCGGCTGCGGCTTTGTCGGCTGCGGCCTTCTCTGCGGCTGCAGCGTTAGCCGCGGCCTTGTAGGCCTCGGACTTGGCCTCGTCTACCACTTCGGGCAGCTCGAAGACCTCGATGAGCCCCGCCGCGAGAAGGTGCTCCGCGTTCGCCTCGTCGAGAGCGTCGGCAGGGAACACGCCGCCGCGGTCGATGTAGCGCTCGTGGCCGTCCTTGCGGATGACCGCGACGGCGCCCTTGACTCGGTACGCCTTCGGCTTCGCGGCAGCCATCAGAGGAGCGTTCCCGTGATGGTGATACCGGCGAGCGGCTCCGTGACGACGGGCACCGTGACGCGACGAACGCGCAGCTCGTACTTGTCGAGGGAGCCGGCACGAATGCTGGACACCTCAACCTGAGAACCCGCGGAACGCACGAACTCCGGCGACTGCAGAGCCTCGTCGGCCATGCCGCCGAGCTGATCCGCGTCAAGGAACAGGGGGTTGTCGCTGAGGTAGTTCGGCGACGTGACCCACGTGTACCCGAGAGCAGTGAACGGCAAGTTCCCGGACAGGACGATGTTCGCCTGCTCCCGCGGGAACGCGCCAGCGTCCACGAGGATGCCGACGAGCTTCGCGAACTTCGCCGGCTTCAGAACAATGACCTGAAGGTCGATGCCGGTGCCGTCGCCGCGGAGTCCGTTTTGGGTCACGAGAGTCTCGAGCACCGCACCGGGCGTCGTCCACGCAGCCGAAGCGGCCGCCGAGGTCGTGACCTTCGACGCGATGACAGCCATCGCCCGCAGGTCGACATCCTGAATGACGGTGTTCGCGAGCCGGACGAGGCCCTTGTTCACGTAGCTGATTCCCTCGCGGGAGATCTTCTCGTCGGTGATGTCCGTGCCCATGCCGCGCTTGTCGGTCTTCGCAGCGGCGATTTCGCCACTGGTGAGGACCGTCTTCGGGTACGCCGAACCGGGCGCGATGACCTCGGGCGAGTCAGCGGCGAAAAGTTCCTCGCCGGTCTCGTAGAAGATGCCGCCGCCGACGGCGTTGAAGCGTCCGCGCAGCAGGAAGTCCGCGATGAACTTCTGATCGGCGAGAGTTGCCGCGCGCTTGGCGATAACAGTCGGGTTGGACAGGAGCAGATGAATCTGCGCCGTGGTGAGCGTGCCCGTGGGGCGTGCTACCGGGTAGGTGTAAGAGGCCATTGTGGTGATCCTTTCTGTCTCACCCCCTAGCGGAGGAGAGATACCTCGACGAGGGTGCCGGTGGTGGCGGTGGTGAGCGCAACGCCCACAATCGCGCGGGAGGAGGTCACATCAGCCGCGGTGGGCGTGGTGACTGCTGCGACAGTGGCGACCTGTCCAGCCGCGGCAGCGACTACGAGGTCACCGGCCGTTACGGTGCCAGAAGCGGTAAGACGCTGAACTCCGCCGGTGTAGACGGTGACCTGGTCGCCGGACGCAACGTCGAACGCCGCGACACCGAGCCATGAGGCCTGGGAGGCGGTGGTCGGGGCGACGGTGCCAGAGCCGGAGACTCCGACGAGCTGACCGCCGGCGATGGCAGCAGATGATGCTCGAGTGAACGGCTTGCCGCTATCGAACTTGGGCAGGTAATCAGCCATGATTAGGCCTCCTTCGAGTCGTCGCCGAACGCGAGTGCGTAGAGGGCGTCAGCGGCGGTCGGTTCGTCGGCGGTACCGATCTCGGCGACCGGGACGGTGTTCTTCGCCAGCGAGGCGATCAGAGCGGTGGTGCCCTTTTCGTTCGCGCTCAGCGATTCGAGCCAGGTGCCACGCGAGGCGGGCGCAATGCGGCCGTCACTCACAGCGCTGTCCACGATCGCCTCGCGGCGGCTGGTGTCCTGCGCTTCGCTGGCCTTGCGACCCAGCGCGGCGGATGCCTGCAGGTCGCTGAGCACGGCGGAGTCGATCAGAACGGTGCCGGCCGGAACTGCAGCGGCGGCCGGGGCGGTGGCCTCATCGAGTACCACGTCGACAGCTGCAAGGAGCAGCTCGTCGGTGATTGCGGAATCGGTAACGCCGAGCCGCTCGAGGAGGCCAGCCTTGAGAATGTCACTCATGTCGAGTGGGTCCTTTCGGTTGGGTGTTCCCGGCTCGGACGAGCTCGGGAGATTGAGGGAGGCGAGCGACGGAATCGCCGTTCGCGCTCGTGCAGAGAACCGCGCACGGTCCACCGGCTGAGAAGCGGGAGTGTCGACCCACTCGTCGGCGAGCCCAACGGCGACGGCTTCCTCGGCCGTGTACCAGGTCTCAGCCTTCATGGCATCGCGCCAAGTCGCCCGGTCGGTTCCGGTGCGGCCCGCGTAAACATCAGCGAGGGAGTCGGACAGCTTCTGGAGAATCGACGCAGTCTCTTCCATGTCCGTCGCATTGCCGTAGACGCCACCAGATGCGTCATGGATCATCAGCTGCGAGCCGCGATTCATGACGATCTTGTCGCCCGCCATGGCGATGATCGACGCGGCCGAGGCAGCGAGACCGTCGATGTGCACGGTGACGAACGCGCGGTGCCGGCGGATCGCGTTCATGATCGCGATGCCGTCCCACGCCGCGCCGCCGGGAGAGTTGATGTAGACGGCGAGATTGTCCACGTCGAGCGCGGCGAGTTCAGTCGCCATGCTCGACGCGGAAACACCTCCGCCCCAGAAGCTCTCGCCGATCTCGTCGTAGATGAACACGTCGGCCGAGGTCATCTCGTCCACCGCGGCCCGGGGTTCGATGCGGAACCAGTCTCGGGCCTTCTGTTTGGTCGTCATGCCGCCTCCTCAGGCTGTTCGTCATCCACCGGAGCGGGTGCGGTTGCGTCTTTCACGGGCAGACTGAATGCCGCCCGCATGAATGCTTCGAGTGTTTCGTCCGGGTGGATCACGCCGGCGTCGACGAGACTCTTCAGCGCCTCGGCCGAGAGTGATCCCGCGCCGATCGGCTTGAACACCAGCCGCGGTGCCGGCTCGCTCTCGCCCCAGTTCCAGTCGACGAGGTCTTCCACAACGTGCGCCTGGGTGACGTCCGCGATGTGAGCCGCGACGGCGTTCAGAGAGTCGGTGAAGAAGTTCGCGAACGTGGAGCCAAGCGCCCACGAGCCCGTCTCGGTGCCGAGGTTCAGGAAGTGCGCGAGCACCGCGCGAGCGATTTGCTCGTCGTGGTACCGGATCGGCTGATCAGTGTCGGGCAGCTTGCCGGTGACGCCCATCAGTGTGAGATTGGAACCGTTCGGTATGGATGCACCCGCAGCTTCACCGGCACGGAAGCCCTTAGCGAGAGCAAGACCCGATGCCTTCTCGGACTGCTGCCACGCCGCACGCTCGGCCGCATCGGCCTTTTCAGGAACCTCTGCACCCGTGTACACCGGGACGCCGAGGCCGTTGCGCTCAACCGTCAGAGCCTGAGCGCGCAACATGCGGTCCTTGAGCAACCAGTTCTTGTACGCCGTGCGCAGCAAGCTCTGGCCGATCCAGTTGCCGCCCTCGCGGTCGTTGATGTACGCGACGAGCCGGTCGACCGGAATCGGGCTACTGACGCCGTGCTGCTCAATCGAGACAAGGCCGCCGTCGCGTGCGACCGTCACATTCGAGATACTGCGCGGCGGACGCCATGCGAGCTTCTTGAGCCGCAGCTTGCCCTCTTCCGGCGCGTAGACCTGCTCGAAGTACGAGTGGCCGTAGACCAGCTCGAGCAGCGCCAGGCGGAGATGTTCGCCCCATTGGAAACGGCCCTTGGTGCGCAGAGGGTTGACCGGAGCCTGACCCTTCACCGGCAGTCCGAGGTCAGCAGCGACGAGGGCCACGACCTCAGGGCTGGCGCCGGCGGGATCGATCATCCACTCAGCCCCGCGAATCGGGAGTGTGACAGCGCGCAGCACCGACCCGATCTGCGAATCCTCGCGGCGCATTTTGTCGAACACCTCGGTCGACAGCGGCCACATGAGATCCGGGTTGGTCTCGTGCGACTCAGCGGCCATGCTCGCCCACGACGAGAGGCCGCTTACCTGATAGCCCTGCTCGGCCATGCGGCACCTACTTTCAGAAATTGGCGGTGGCGAGGTTCACGTCGGACGGCGTTACGTCGTCGCGGGTGACCATCTCGGCCTGGGGTGGGGGTGGCGGGGTTGCTTCGACCGGCTCAGGCTTGAGCAGCTCTAGCGCGTAGAGCGCGATCGTCTCCGCGATCAGGCCAGCAATGTCGATGGGCAGTGACTTCGGCCGCGACCACGCCATGTTGTCGGCGTACGGGACGACGACGCCGCCCTGCACAGCAAGGTCGATGTCAGGCTGGGCGATGACGACGAGCTTCTCGTCGCGCACCGCATCCCGGTATCGACCGGTGGCGATCGCGTACTTCGGGCCGTCGAACTCGTGCACGGTGAAGCCGAGCTTCTTGAGCGGCTCGATGAACTCCATCGCCGGGCAGCCCTTGGCATTCACGGCGACCTCGCGTTGCCCGGACGCCTCGGCCAGTTCGGCAAGGTAGTCGGGCAGCCACATCATGCCGGCGCGCGAGAGGCGCACCGTCACGAACGGGTCGCCGTCCTCGGTGAACACTGCAGCGGATAGCCATGTCGTCTTGCGGTCGTGCGATACGTCGACACCCCACACCGTGCGGGAGCCCTTCGGGATCACGATCTCATCGCCGGGCAGAACCCGAAGACGGTACTCCTTGACATCGATAAAAGAATCCACGTCGGCGATGACCCACTGGCACAACACCTCCGTGCGATATCCAGCCTCAGTCATGCCCCGGACATCCGAGAGCGCCGACTGGACCGTCATCGCACCGTGACCGATAGAGGGGTTCGCCTGCAGGATCGCGTCGACGTCGTCGAGCGCGCAGCCATCGGGCGCCGACCATTCGAACAGTCCGAGGGTGACGTCGTGACCGTTGGCGAATTCCTCCGCCGACATGATGCCAGCCTCGACGTACTCTTCCCACTCGGCGATGGACTCAAGGCCCGCGGTGCGCTGCGTGCGGAGGACTACCGCCGACGAGTCGCCAGCGTTTGAGATGCCCCACATCTGGCCAGACCAGAACGACTTGAGCGTCTGAGAGACAGCGTTCCAGGCGGTCCAGTTCTTCTGCTCGCGCATCTCGTCCATGAGTACGCGAGCGGCAGGCTTGCCACGGGCGTTCGCGGCGGCGCGGATCTCGTAGTGAGCACGCGACCGGGCGTAGATGCCCTCCTTGCCGTTCGTGTCCGACACCTTCGCGGTCGCGTTCTGCAGCGCCGGCAGCGCCAGCTCCCGCTCCTCGTCCGTGTTCGGCTCAGGGTCGCACCACATCTTCACCGCGGCCCACGGCTCGCGAGCGATGTCGAGGTTCTGCGCGACGCCGACCACCTTGAACTTCACCGGCGGCACCATGTCAGGGTGACGCTTCGAGTCCACGAACAGCCACCACGCAGCGAGAACAGAGGCGAGAGTGGTCTTGCCTTGCTGTCTCGCCACGAGCACGATGACGCGCTTGAACCGATACTGCCCATCGGGCATGATCTCGAGCGCGCCGATCAGCAAAAACTTCTGCCACGGGTAAAGATTTACACCGAGAATGACCAGCGCGAATTTGATTACCTCGAACCCGCGCGACGTTTCCGGGGTCAATTCGCGAAGAGGCTTCGTGAAAATGCGAGGCTCAGTGCGGCCGAGAAGCTTCGCAGCCACGAGCACCTCCACGAAAACTAACCGATACCGTGCTCCTCCTGGAAGGCAGAGAGCTCATCTTTGGGCACAGGGGCCGACTTCTTGCCAGCGACCAGCTCGCCACGGCCGCCAGGGGTCAAGCCGAGGGACTCGCAGTACTTCAGGTATGTCGGCAGCGATACGTTGTCCGACGCCGGCGGGCGGACCTTCGACTCAGGGTCATTCTCGATCTGCTCGAGAATGTGGTCGATGATCGTATCGAGGTCGTCAATCTTGTGCGCCAGGGCGAGCAGGGCCGCGATCGCGCCGGCGTCTTTGCCTTCGCGGTCAAGGTGAGAAGCGGCAGCGACGGAAACGACGGTTCCCTCAACGACTGCACCCATATCGGACCCTTCTACTCGCGCACGCGCACCTGCGACCCCCGGTCAGAGGGTCGGGGAGGGAGGAAAGCTCCCCTTGGCTCTGTCCACCCCCCAACCCGAAGGCTGGATTTTTTGACGATTCCCCCATTGAGGGGTCAATTCGTGGTCAGTATCGAGGGTTGACGATGTGGGCGCCGCCCTGGGCATGCTCGATGGTGGTTGTCGGGTCAGCGACTCCGAGTTCAGCGCTACAGGTCGGGCAGACGGCGATGGTCTCGACGGTGGCAGCCGGGATGGTGGCGAGCAGTTCGTCTGCAGCTCCCATGAGTGCGGCGACCATGGCCGAGATGACCGAGGCGTTGGTCGCGGCTTCGAGGTGGACTGTGCCGGTCTCCCCATCCATCGTCATGTGCACTGGGATGCTGAACGATCCCAGCGCCTGAGTCTCCATACCGTCGAATCCGACGCTCACGGTTCCGGTGATAGGTAGCAGTGCGGCCATGGTCTCTGTCCTTCGTTAGTGGCGGATGATCTCGCCGTGAGGGCTGGTATGGGTGACCGCGCGCAGGTCGTTGATGAGCTCGTTCGTGACGTAGCGCTCGTCTTCGATCAGGACGATGTCGGCGCTGGTGCCACGTAGGCGATTGCGCAGGTGCTGGTTGTCCGAGAGGAACCGAATCGATCCGCCGGCCGGGAGGGTGACTCGCTGGTCGCCGGAGGTGAGTCTCCATTCGATGTCGGGCACCAAGGCGCGCACCTCGTCGACCGCATCTCGGGCAGCCTGGTCGTGAGGCGATAGCACGATGATGCGCTTGCCCTCGGCTGCTGCGCCGAGTAGGCCGATAGCCGTGTACTTGTTCATGGGTGCTCCTGTCATCGTGGTTACCACCAGTCGGCGACGGCTTCACCGAGTCCGAGGCTGGGCGTGTTCGCGCCGCGCCCCTGATTACATGCTCGGTGCGAATGTAGAAAATTGCTCGGGTCCTCTTGCAACTCGGGGAAGTCACGGACGGTCTTGAAGTGGTCGAGGTTGTGCGAGTCGGGCGTGCTGTGCGGGTCGGCGAGGTAGTCGATGGGTTCCTTGCACAGCCAGCATCTCGACAGGACCTTGACTTCGGGATCGTCGGACTCTGATTGCTTGCGGCCCTCGGCGAAGAACTCATCGCGCAGGAGGTTCATGCGGCGCGTGTTTGTCCTGGCCATGCGCGCCTCCTTGGTACAAACATCGAGCGACTTCCGCGTCTTTGCGGGGTTCGGTCCGATTCGGGACGCTGCCAGCGGGGTCTCAGCCCGCGATTCCTGAGCCTTTGTACCAAGCTCGGCGGCTCGTTAGAGGATTCCCGGTGCTTCGCGCAGGTACTACAGCTCGTACAGAGATAGAGCCTTCAGGTAGTCCTTCACTGCATGCGGACAGTGTTGACGCTGGCACCGGGAGAATGGTCGGCGGTGACTGGCAGCCCTGCCGGGCCTTCGTGCCAGCTGTTCACCCTCGTAGCGTGCACTTGGCAAGGGGCCGCGTGCCGTCGAAGGCCACGCAAGTTTGTGAGGGTGCGGGTCGCGAGGCCGGTGGATATACCGCCCGGCCCCGCTCTGCGCTCGATGCTGCCCGCTCTGTTGCCGCCGCTGGGCACCGCGGTGTGTGGCCCATTCCGGGAGGGTTTGGGTGGCAAGGGTGATCCCAGCCGGAGCACTCGACCGTGTTGGCCTATGACGGGGCTGCTAGGTGTCGGCGGTGCTCGACTGGGAAGTGTGAGGGGTTGTCCCGGTGGGACACCAACGGGACATGCCCGGGTGTCCCAGCGGGACAAGTAAAGCCCCGGTCACGTCCGCTGGTGGCGGGAAAGACGGGGGCTTGCTGAGTAGCTGCGACAGCTCTGCTGCTGCGTTCAAATGTACCACGAGATGAAACATTTCCACCTATTCACAAGCGAACTCGTTTGGCGGGTTTCGATCAGGTGCGCGCCTCGGGCTTCTGACCGTCGAACAGCGCCCGTTCCGTTTCGAGGACATCGGACCGTCGCACGAGCACTCGGCCGCTGGCCTTCATGCGGCGTACGTACCTGAGCGTCACCCAGCGCACGATCGTCGTGCGTCCGGTCTTCGTGACGGCGATCGCTTCCTTGACGCTCATCCAGTCGGCCGAGGTCGTCACGCCGCGCCCAGAGCGGCGACCGCTGCTGCTTCCTTCGCCGCTTTCTCTCGCGCCTTAGTCTCGGCCTTGATGCGCCGCTTCACGATTGCCCGCGCCGCGCGAGCCTCGGCGAGCTCAGCAGCTTTCGTCTCGCGAATGGCCGATGTGACCTTGTCGAGCTGCGAGGCTGCGAGGATCGCGTAGAGCGTCGGGTCGACGACGAACCCGCACTCCGGTGTTGAACAGACGATGTGGATCGGCCCGTCGAATTCCAGCGGCGGTTTCCAGACCAGACTCAGCTGGCGGCATTCCCAGCAGCGCACGTTCTGCACCGGGTGATCGACGTCTGCGAACGGATGCTGCGCGAGGGCGTGCTGCATCGTGCGGAAGAAGTGCACGGCATCCTCAGCGTCGGCCCCACGCGAGACCCACGAGTCCACGTCGATCAGGTCGAGGTAGCGCTCGGTGATCGCGTCAATCTCGAACACCGTGGCATCCGAGGGGAACCCGGGCGCGGGGTGGCCGAGCAGCATGATCAGTTCATCCGCCATTCGCCAGGTATTCGGAACCGGGAGGATCCACGTGGCCGCCGCGCGCACCCCGTTCTTGTCGAGTTGCTGCGCCCGCTCCACCGAACGCAGGTGGGTGATCATGTCGAGCGCGAGCTTGAGCGCATCCCGCGTCTTTTCATAGCAGGTGTAGCAGAGTACGCCGTGCTCGGCGGGGGCCGGCAGACACCCCTTGCACTCGTTCGCCGTCGGGTAGGAGCATTCGGCCTCACGGTCGTACTGCCACTCTTGGCCGTCGCAGTTGCTGGCATGCTCGCCGTTGACGATGCACGAGCGCACGTCGTCGATTTCGTTGGTGATGCAGGGCAGGTAGCTCATTCTGAGCCTTTCGTGATGGGGATGATCCAGCGGCGCTGGTGCGGTCTGTCGATGGGCTGCCCGACGTTCTCCCGCCGAATGCGCTCGCCGCCGATGGTGAGGCTGGTCAGCGCTGCCGTGAGGCTGAGCGAGGTGAAGCCGGTCATGTTGTCGTAGCTCACGCGCACCTCGTGGCCGCCGCCGACCAGGGACGTGATCTTCAGGCGTGGTACGGGTGCTAGTGGCTGGCCGGACTCGATCGCGCGTGCCAGCTCGTCCTGTGGGGTGGTCATGACTGCACCACTTCCCACGGGCCTACATTGCGCTCGATCAAGACGGTTTTCATCTTGCGCTTGCGCTGAATAGCAATGGTCCGCTCAGCCGCCGCTCGTGAATGCTGGGCCGTATCCTCGTCTCGTCGCACTCCCCACTCAACAGTGGTCGGGGACTCAGCCCGCGCTGCCAAGAACTCCGCGTTGACCTCTCGGCTTGCGTCACGCTCAGCGAGGGCCTTGTCTCGCTCGACCTTGATGCGCTCGGTGTGCAACCACCCGCGCTTTATGGCCGCTGAGTTCTCGTCATTCAGTCGTATGAAATTCCCGAGAATTGCGGGCAGGTCGAGCACTGCGAAGTAGTTGCCCTCGACCAGTACATCGGCGGGCTTCGGCTCGGTCAACGTCAGCAGCAGATCCACGTTCTCGCCTTCGATCCGTCGCACGTACCGCAGATCCTCGGCCGCTGTCAGCTTGAGTGCCGCGACTTCCCGTTCCAGCCGCCCGCATTCTTCTTTGGCGACTTCCAGCATTTCGCGGTCATCGGTGGCTCCCATATCAGCTCCTCGTTTCGGTCAGTTCTGATTTCGTGTACGTGCGCTCGATCGTTTCGACCTCGGTCCTGTCGGTGAACACTTCGAGGGTCGCGACCGTTAGGCCAAACTCCCTGGCCTTGTTTTGCTGGTCCCACTGCTGGCGATCGACCCACTCGCGACGACTGCGTACCGTGTGGTAATCGGGGCGATGAGGCTCGTCCCGGAGCGTGATCTTGTGCCCGTTCGAGAGGGTGACCTCCAGCCGGATCTGCTCGGTGTACGTCTGGCGTGTGACTCGCTCAGTGCTCATTGTTTATCTCCTTGCTCTGTCGGCCACTCGACCGGTTCGGATGATTCGATGTGCCCGACGACGCCCCACTCGACCAGTTCAGCCATCACCTTCTGGGCCGCCGACTTGTTGAAGTAGTGCTTGCGGAATAGTGTGCGCGGCACGGTCATGATCAGCTCGCCGTACGCGCCGATCGGATCACCCCGCTTCACCGGCCATTGCTGGTTCCCGTACTCGCCCTCGTCTGGCATCCACTCCGTGATGTCGAGCGACTCCGGCAGCCATGACGGCCACTCGCCGCCCTCGTTGACCAGGTAATGATCGACCGCGGCCTGCCAAACCTCCTCGGGCTGATCCTTGAATGGCTTACCGTCCGGTGTCGGCCACGAGTCGATGACCAGCCGGTGGATCTTCACGAGTTGCCCCGCTTCATCTCTGCCCGCTTGTCGAGCCATGCAAATATCGGTTTCGCCACGGGCCTGTAGAACGCCACTACGACCAGCCGCACCCACGCATAGTGCAGGGTTGCGAACGGGTCTGGGTTGCGGCGGGTCACTGGGTGGCCTTGCGGATAGCAGCGGAGGCCATTCTGAGCCCGGACGCATAGTTGGAGTACCGGCTGCTGTCCGCCCATTCCCCCTCTGCAAAGAGTCGGTCGGCGGTCGCTCCGTACGCCTCACCGTGCTCCTGCGCGACCTTCGCCGCCTCTTCCAGCGCGTCCCGTTTCACTGCTGCCACTACAGCGGCGATACCGGCGGCCCTGATCATGTCGCTGCCGTTGCGTTCATCGATGGGCACGGCGTCACAGCCTGCTTCGTAGATGGTTTCGTAGTCGATCATTGAGGTTCCTCTGGTTCGTTTTTGCAGCGGATAGCGCTCTTGCCTGTCGGGGTTCGGCAGTTCGAGCAGATGTGGGCCGGCGGTGAATCCCACGACCGGCCCGGTGTTGGTTGTGGGGCGTTGAATGTGCCCTTGAGGGTCATGCGTTCCTCTCGTTAGTCGTTGGGGCTAAGCCCCGATGGTCGTATTCGAGGGCGGCGGCCACGTAGTCGTAGACACCGCCCACGGTGCGGAGAGACGCAGCGGCTGTGGTGATCGTCGGCCACTTCGGGGTGCTCGCGAATCCATGAACCCGGATCATCCATAGGTGCTTCAGCAGAATCGACTGAGCCCGCTGATTGGTCGGCGCGTGCACCCGAACCCCACATGCGCAATCCGCCGTCGCGTCGCGGCCATTGTGAGCAGCGGTAATTAGTGTGAGCATGTGGAATGGCGAGGTCAGCAGGTCGACCATCTCGGGAGGGGCTAGGTCGAAGTCCCAGGCGAGTTGGGTCATTCCGCCACCCGCTCAGCGTTCGGGAACAGCAGCTTCACGCCGCGACAGCCCTTCATCTGCTCATCGAATGCGTGCGCGTACGCGGCCTCGGCCATCTCGGTCTCTTCCGGGTCGATCACGAGTCCGCCGCGTTCAGCAACGAGATACCGTGAGGCCCAGATGATGAGGGCCCTCGGACGGCTCACCAGAGCATCCCCTCGTCGGCTGCCGCAGATTCGAGCACGCACCAGTCGGATTCGACCCACGACATGTGCGACTCGTCGTTCGGCCGGTCAGGATCGACCAGCCAGTATCGGGTCACGATGCGGTTAGGCAGGTCGCGGCCCATGCTCTGCGCGTACTCCGAGCCGTTGTAGTTCGGGATGATCCCCGATAGCAGCATGAGCTTGCGCTGACCGTAGAAGTGCCCCTCGGCCACCCGTTCGTCGATTGAGGCATCCCAGCGTGGGTGGCTCGGGTCGTAGAGCTGCTCGTAGACGAGATCCCCGATCGCGAACACGGTCACGTCCTCACCTCGACCAGGCACTCATCGCACTCGCGAGCAATGACCAGCGCCCGCTCAAACTCCATACTGTTCAGCGCCGAGTGATCCCCGCACGCTGCGAACTGCTCCGTCATGATTCCCCTCTCTGGGGTACGAGTAAAGGCATCGACCAAATGGTGGATGCCTTGTGAATAGGTGGGCGAATTTACGCGAAATCGAAATCGAACAGCGGGATGTTCGCGCCGAGGTCGACGGCGATCGCAGGCGGCTCGGTGACAGGCGGCGCGACCAGCTCGACTCTCGTGACCGTCAGAGCTGCGACGTCGCGCAGCGCTTCCCGATTCCGCAACCGCCGCGACCAACCGCCGAGGATATGCGCCGGTGTGTACCAGCTGTCCAAAACTTCGACCGTGAGTGTGTTGCCGTGGATCACGACCGCCGGAATGTGCAGCAGCGACAGGGCGATGTACGTCATGTGCACCGACGTGCGCTCGAGGTCCTGCGCCGTCACATGCAGCTGCGTCTGGTAGTTGAACCCCGCCGCCCGCATGGCATCGGCCAGGGCAACGATCATCCCGCCGCTCCCGCACGTCGGCTCCGAGACTGTGATGAACGCCTGCTCAGTGAGCACCTCCTCGAATCCAGTGCACGTCATCTGCGCGATCATCCGGCTGATATCGAACGGGGTGAAGTACTGGCCCATGTCGTCACTGCCCAGCTCCAAGCTCATGTACAGCTGGCCGAGCACGTCGGACAGGTCGCCGCCCAGCTGCTCGGTGAGCTTCGCGAGGATCTCGCCGAACCGGGCAGCCTCCTCGGGGGAGTACTCGCCGATGATGCGCATGTATCGTTCTTCCCGCTCGGCGTGCCCATTAGGGTCAACGGTGTTGCGGATCGCCAGGGCGGCCAGCTCGCAGAAGTCACCGAAGACTTGCGCGATCCGACGGCGGCCGTAGGTGACATTCGCCTCGAGTAGCTTCTTCATGCGACCTGCCCTCTGTGAAATTGTTGGCGGGGGCGACGAGCGCCGCCCCCGGGTCATGCGCTTAGAACGGTGTCTCGTCCGAGAAGTTGCCCGGCTTGTTCCAAACATCGCCGCCGGATGCCGGGCCTGCAGCGGCCGGCGCGGCGGGCCCGGTCGGTGCCCATGGCTCGTCGTTGCCTTGGCCACCCGATGCGGGAGCGCCGCGGTTGTTCGACTGCGTGCGGGTCAGGCTCGCGGTGGCGTACCGCAGCGACGGGCCGATCTCGTCGATCTCCAACTCCATCGACGTGCGCTTCTCGCCCTCCTTCGTCTCATACGACCGCTGCTTGAGGCGGCCCGAGGCGATGACGCGAGCGCCCTTCGTGAGGCTGCCGGCCACGTGCTCGGCGAACTCGCGCCAGACGGATGCGCGGAGGAACAGCGCGTCGCCGTCGACCCATTCGCTCTTGGCCCGGTCGAAGGTGCGCGGCGTGCTCGCGATGGTGAAGTTCGCCACCGCCAGGCCGTTCTGGGTGTAACGCAACTCGACGTCAGCCGTGATGTTGCCTACGACAGTAATTACAGTCTCGCCAGCCATGGTCAGTTGCTCGATTCTTCGTAGATGCCGGCCGATTTCGCGGCGGCGGCGATAGTTGCGGCCACGTCAAACTCAGGACGCGGTATGCCGAGAGCCGGGCTGACGCTGATGGTCACGCCCATGTTTTTCATCTTCTGCATTTGGTGTTCCAGTTCCTGCTGGGGTGTTCTACGTGCCATATCGGGTGCTCATTTCTTGGATCGGTTGGCGCGCTGTGCGCCTCTGTGCGTCGATTTGACGGCTTGGCTGTGCGTTCGCCTGCATTTCGCCTGTAGCCACGTGAGGCGACGAGTGGCGGTGCATGGTGGGTGAACGGGCACTTAGACCCGGGTGCGCTGCAGCTCCTGATAGGCCGCAGACTTCGGGCCACCGGGTTTGTATTCCTGTTTCGGCTTCGGCGGCTTACTCGGCTTGCGCTTGTTGAACGCGAGCCGCTCAGCGACCGCCGCGTCGAGCCGAATATCGCCGTACTCGTCGCCAGCCACAGACAGGCTCTGATCACGAGCAGAGTTGCGATCACCGAACGCCGCGACCTTCACCGCGTGCTCGCGAACCATCTGCCGGTGTGCCTCACCGGTGAAAGCCTCCCGAGCGATCGTGAGCGGGTCAACCTGGGCGAGGAATTTATCGAACGTGTTCACTGCGCCACCGGCTTACCCGTTTCCGGGTCGACGCCGCGGGCAATGCGGTGCTTCCGGATCGAGGCCTGAGTCTCAGCCTCGAACTTGGCCCGGTCGAGCGTGATCACCGGTGCCGAGATCGCGCCGCGCTGGATGGCCGTCACGATCCGCTCCGCGCGCTCCTGCCGGGAACGGATCAGCCGCACGTTGGCGATGATGTGCCCGGCCTCGAGGTACACGCCGGGCCGCTCCTGCCGGTGCATGACTACCGCGGCCAAGCACTCGTCGAGCGGCAGATGCCCGAGGGACTGAAACCATTCCTCGTGCAGCAGCCCGGCCTTGCCCACGTCGCGGTTGTCGCCGATTTTCACCCGGGCGATGAGCTTGCCAATGTCGTCGTAGTTCATGCTTCCAGCGCCTTTCGGTCGTGTTCGGCTTGCATTCGCCGGCCTGTTTCGAGCACGTCGAGGATCTGTTGATCCTTCGGGACCTTGCCGGCGTGCTCTTGCCGTTCGATCCGCTGCCTCTCGGCATGCAGGCGGATCTGGTCGTAGCCCTTCCGGAACTTCGGCATGGAGAGCACGTTGGCTTTCCAGAACGGGTCGGCCTGGGACCACCGCATGAGCCGTTCCGCGGCTTCGGGCTCGCGGCCGTCGGCGACGAGCATGAGGCGGGCCGCGGTGTGCCAGCCCGGGCCGATGATCGGTGCCTTCGAGCCGTTTGCCACGACAAGATCTCGGAGCAGGATGCACAACCGTTTGACCTCGGGGCGAAGCTCCGAGATGGGTTCTGGAGAATCTTCGACAAGAAGCTCTTTAGTACTTAACTGGCTTGGCTTGGTAGGGCTTGGCTTGGTAGGGCTTGGGTGCTGGGACACCCGTGGGACAAGGGCGGGACGGACGGTGGGACACTCGCGGGACACTTCCTCAGGGGGTTCTGCCTTCTCACCAGCAATTTTCTTACGCCAAGCGTTCTTGCGCAGCCTCTCTTTCTCGCGTGAGGCCTCGACATCCTCTCTCGTACGCTGCCAACCCTCCCAATCGTGAAAGACGAATCCTGAGGGGGTTCGTTCCCATAGGCCAGAGGTCACGAGAGCGTCTGCAGAGGCCGGATTTGCACCCCATTCGTCGAGCATGAACGCCTGAATGTGGCCGTCCGTGAGGTGCTTCGCGCAGGATGCCCCGGCGATAGTCCATAGACCCACGGCGGCCATTCGCTCACCCCTGGGGATGCTCAAAACCTTCGGGCTCGTGGGGAACCCATCGTCAACGTTGAACCAGACCACTACGTCTTACCTCCTTTCTTCATGTCAAAGTCGCCTCTCTCGATGGCGGTGGCCAGCGCGTCCAACACCGCGGCGGCCGTGAGTGCTGCCTGAGCGTTGGCGCGCTTCTTGATGTGCTTGATCAGCGCGGCCCGGTCGATCACGCGGCGCCATACATTCGCAGCGCGGCATCGTCTTCGGTGATCACTGTGATCTCGCCGTCGTTGGAATACAGCACCCAAGACAGGTGCAGCCGGCCGCCGTAGACGGGCATCCACCGGCGTGCCGGCCACTCGCTCGGCTCGGCATAACTAGGTGCGGCCCATCCCTCGGCTTGCGCGTCGGCGGGGTGCTCAGTCGCCCACTTGTGGCAGTCGAGGCCGAGCACGTGCAGGTTGCTCACGACCGTGCGCCCACCCTGCGATCGGTTCACACGGTGGTCGCGAGCGGTCGGCCCACAATCTCGGCGACAGCGCTGGCAGGTGTCCTTGTCGCGCAGGGTCGCCAGCTCGTAGGCGTCGTTCTCTTCGGCCTTGGTCGGTTTCGCGACCTTCGGCAGGATCATGCTTCCCACTTCACGGCTTCCATCGCCTCGAGGTTCACGAGCGGGAGGGATTCTTCGACCGGGTGCCCGAGGTGGCGGGCGCCCATGGCCGCGAAGATCACCGCGTCGGCCTCGTCGTTGCCCTTGGGATCAGCCTGCGTGTAGCGCTTGATGACGGCCGCGAGCACGACGTCTTTCGGAGCGTTGCCCTTGCCAGTTGCGTACTTGCAGCGCTGGCCCGAGGTTATGACTACGGGTTCCTGATCGACGAACTCGCAGAGGAACTTGACCACGAGCCACCAGTGCGCGTGGATCTTGTCGAGGGATGAGGACTTGGCGCCGAACGCCATGCCCTCGATGATGAGTAGGTCTGTGCGGTGAATTCGAACGGCGTTGTCGATGTCCACCGCGATGGCGTCGGACCGCGCGAGGAAGCTGCGGAGCGTGCCGGCGTCCGGCTTCGACTTGACGGTGTGCGTTTCGATAATTCCGTTTGCGATGACGGCGAGCCCGGTCGACGTCATGGAGAGGTCGATGCCGATCACGCGGCGGGGCGTGAGGGTCTGAAAGCTGGAAGGCATCATGCCTGTGTCGGTTCCGATCATGGTCTGGCTGATTTCGTGTTGAGCATTGGTGCCTCCCGGCGGTGGTGCGCCGAAGGCCGCCATGCGTGGTTGCGCGGGCGGCCTTCGGCGAGGGGTGTTACGGGTGCGCGGTCATGCCGCGCGGAGGGTTACTGCGGCTTCCCGAAGAAGATCGGGGCATCCGTGCCGGTGTGCACGATCCGCTTCTCCGTGGTGGCCTCGGCGCCGTCGATGCCGGGCACGACGACTGTCTCGTTCTTGCCGTCGCGGATCTCGTCGACGATGTCCGTGAACGCCGCGTCGAGGATGTCCTGAGGACGCACGATCGCGAACCCGAGCCGGAGGTCGCCGCCATTGAGCCGGAAGCGGAACTGAGCCGTCACGTTGTAGATCGGGCCACCGATGTACGGGCGCAGCCGAAGCTTCAACTCGGTCGGGATCGGGATGTTCCCCTTCTGCCCGGCCTTCGCCGTGATCGTCTCATCGAACCCGAGGTTGATCTGGCCCGACCCCGTGTTCACGGCAGACTTGAAATCGACCTTGTTGTTCGCCTGGAACGACGTGGCGAGTTCCAGCAGCGTGGCGCTGTCCGGGGTGACGCAGTCCGTCGCGCGCTCCTGGATGAACTCGGCGAATTGCGCCTGATTGAACCAGGCTGGAGTACCGACCGTTGTGAGGTCGCGAGCCAGCCATGCGAGCCACGGGATCGTCTTCACGAGCTCGAGCTTCACCGTGTGGCCTTGCCAGCCGTTCGGCTTGTCAAATCCGGTGTTCGAGTCGAGCACCGCGATCACCGTGCTCGCGACCTTGTCGGCGAAGACCTCGGTCTGGTCGGTCGCGTGCCGGTCGAGGTACGTCACGAACGAATAGGCGTCGGTGACGATGCGGCGGCCAGTAGCTCGGCGCGGGCCGGGTCCGTACTGGTCCGTGTCGATGATGCGCACGCCGCCATCTTGGTCAGCGACCGTGTACACCTCGCTGATGTCGACGCCCTGCGGCGCGAGCGCCTGGCCTGCGAGCGCGGATACTGCCTGTGCTTCGGTGGTGAAATCAGTCATTGTCGAGGTCCTTTACCTCGCCAGTGGCGGGGTTGTAAACGGGCATGTCCTTCGCGTCATCCTCAAAGAGAGGCATCGACGAGGGGTCCCGGCGGGAGAGGTTGTTGAGCTGATCCGTGTAGGCAATGGAGCCTTCACGGTTTCGTTCGGGCAGGTTGCTGGTGATCTTGTCGGAGAAGATCACCTCAGAACCGCCGGGGTTGACGAGCTTCACGTCGAACCGAACAGTGAGTGACCCGGGCTTTCCGGTGTCCTTCACCGCGGCGAGGACGGAACGAATCGCCTCCGCGAGCTCGACGTCGGTCTTCGGTCGGATCGACGCGAGAATAGCGGCGAAACTTCCGCCGATCTCGGACTTGTTATTCACTGACATGTGATTCCTTACTGCGTTGGATCTTGCATGACCCTGCGCCGGCGGCAGCAGGGAGATCTTGTGGGTCACGTTCCGCTCACGCGGTGTTCCGTGTCCGCTGCGCGCCAGTCGGCGCGGTCGGTACGGTGGTTGTCGAGCGCCGACTGAATCGTCAGCAAGAAGTTCCGCATGGCCCGCTCGCGCTGCTCGGCCAGGAGGAACTGCAGCCGAAGCTCGTAGGCCTTATCCCGTGCGCGGACGATCTGCTCGCCCTCGACGCGCGACATCTTCTCTGACCCAGCTCGGAGACGAACAGTCTCCGCGTCGAGGTAGTGCTCGTGGTCAGCCTTGGCCTTGGCGAACACCTTGCCGGCGTCGTTCAACTCCCAGTTGAAGTCGAACCGGATCGCGGCCAGGCGCTGCCCGAAGGTGGCGCCGGGCCCGAGCCGGCGAAGCGTCGCGATGAGCTTGGCGTGCAGCGGCACCTCCGGGTCGGGGTGGTCCATGCCGATGTCGCGGAGGACGTCGAGCAGTTGCGGCGAGATATCAGGCACCGGTGAGCTTCATCTCTGCTGCGTACTCGTCGGCGCTCTCGCGCTCGTACTTGTCCAGCTCGGACTCTTCGTCGTCGACCTCGGTGGGCGCTGGGGCTGCAGGTGCCTCGGCGGCGGGTTCGTCGTCGGGCACGACCTCCGCGTCGACGACGTTCTCATCCGGCTCGGGCACGACGGCTGGCTCGGCCGCCGGCGGGGGAATGTCCCGCGAGTCCTTCGTGAGCGTCGAGGCGTGCGTCATGATGGCCGTGCGGAGCGCCTCAGTCATCTCGGAGTCGCGCACTCGTGTGCCGTCTTTTGCCTCGAACCCTTGGATGCGCTGGCTCAGCACTGAGAGGTCGTACTTATCGTCCGTCGCCTCGATGAGCGCGAGCCAGTCCTCTGTCGGTTCGGATTTAATATCGGGCGTCGAGATCATTTCGCCGGCGTCGGTGACGAGCCCGCCGATCTCATCGGGGGTGTGCATGCCCATGATCACGTCCTGTGCGCCTTCACCGCACACCTCGCCGACAGCGCGCCACTTGCACATGTTCTCGGTATAGGCCTGCCATGGCTTCACGCCGCCGCCTTTCCCGGTGGCAGATACCTTCCACACGCCGCCGACCTTCGTGTACGTGCAGAGTTCCGCGCGCATCGCCCGGTGCGGGGTCCACGTCGACTTGTAGGTGAACTCAAGGTCGTCGGAGCGGGTGAGCGTTGCGGTGGCGGTGAAGTCGCCGCCCTCCACTGTCCCGTCTGTCACGACGCGCAGCGTGTGGCCGGCTCCGCGCACGAGCGCTGACATGAGCGCCGGGCTGATCGACGGTTTGCCCTCGATGATGTTGACGCCCGACAGCGCGGCCACCGGGTGAATGCCGAGCATCGCGCCCGTCTCCATGACGAGCAGCACTTTGCCGGGTGAGGGCGCCGGGAGAACACCGCCGCCCGGGCTGGACCAGAGGCCCTTGGGGATCAGGTCGCCCGCGCTGGCCATCGTGCGGGCATAGCCCATGCGAGCCTCAAGCGATTCGTTTCTGTAGACGGTCACGTCTGTACTCACAGTTGAAGCTCCTTTGCGAATTTGAGTGCGGAGCGAACTCGCGCCAGCACGGGGGTTGCGATGTCGATCATCGGTTGCAGCAGGTGCTCGACGTCCTTCGGAAAGATGCGCAGATGCTTCGGCTCGATCGCGCCGTTTCGTAGCTCGCCGTTGACGATCTCGCCCCACACGAACTCCGTGTAGAGGACACGGTCCCAATCTGCACAGAACATCTGCCAGGCGACCTGCCGAAACTCGCGTGGCGTCGGGCCGTGCACGATCTTGTTGTGCTTGACCTTCGCCTCGCCGAGGATGATTCCTCCGGGCGTGGACTTCATGGCGTCGGGTGTGGCGCCGAAACCCATTTCGCCAGGCGCATGAATGAGCACCGTGCTCTGCTGCAGGCCACAAGATGCGAGCAGGCGCGGCTCCCACTCGTGACCAGCCTCGGTGAATGCGTTTCCGTGGAAGCTTGACGGCTTCAACTTCGCGGCTGTGTAGGCCTCGATGGATGATGCCTTCACGTAGCCGGCGGCGTCGCTCGCGCCGATGACAGCGTTTGCGCGGGCGGCGAGCCAGCGCTCACGGTCCGTTCCGTCGTCGAGGATGCGCGAATGCCACGGCGGCACGAGTAAGCCCCGCTGTACGTCATTCTCAGCAGGGCCAGTAAGTGCTTTTGTGGGGGTCACTGCACGACCTCTAGTTCGTCTTTCCGAACCCAGTCAGCCACTCCGTCATCGAACCGGACCGTCGCCGATTGCGCCCGGACTTCGAGCACCGTTCCTTGCTGGCCGTCGTGTGAGTTGCCACCGAATGAGTCGGTGAATACGACTCGTGTGCCGACGATCACGAGACACGCTCGACTCGGATAGTGCAGTCGCCCATGATGCCCGCGAAGAGGTTGCCGAGACGTTCCATTTGCTCCGTCTGCGCCTGGGTGGCGGCGACGAGCGCCTGGGTGGCGGCGACGAGCGCCTGAGTGGCGAGCACCTGCGCGATGGCGGCCTGAGCCTGTGCGGCATGGTCGCTGTTCGCGTGCTTGGCAGTGTCGAGGCGGTCGGCGGATTGGTGCAGGAGATGGTCGACAGTGGGCGCAGTCACACCGTCACCGCCGGGGCAATCGCGAACGAAGCAGCTTCATGGCCGTCTGGCATGATGACGAACTCCGGCCCGCGGAATAGGCCAAATGCCACCCAGTCACACCCGCGCCCCTTGTATCCACCCTTCGGCTGGTCCCGTTTCAGAGCGCCGAGCAGTCGGCCAATGCAAGCCTGACCAACATGCTTGAACGGGTCGTCGCCGCTGCCAGATGCGACGAGCGCATCCTTCACGTCTTGAGCGGTAGCGATGTCCTTGCAGGCAGGGCAGATGAATGCCCACTTCTTGTGATCAGGTCCGAACCGTCGCCCCATCTCGGCGATCAATTCGTCCTGAGTGCGCTTCACCACGGTGCTCACGCGGACACCGCCGGGGTCTGGATGCGGAATCCGACACCATCGGCGTCGCCGCGGTACCGCTCCATGAGCACGAAGTAGCCGCGCTCATTGGCGAGCTTCTGCACGGCCGCGAGACTCACGTCATCGAGGTCGTTGCCCGACTTCATCACCACGATCTTCAAATCCGGGTTGCCACTCGTGGCCAGGTCGAAAGCAATCGAATCCTGACGGGCCGTGTTCAACTGCTTGAACGTGATGTCGCCGAACATGATCGCGTCGTCGCTCACGCTGAGGCCTGCAGGGAAGTCGGCGGCGGAGAGACCGTCAGCCTTCACCTTGTCAATGTCGGCGATACTCGCGGTCAGCGCGGCCTCTTCGGCGGTGCGATCGTCAAGCTCGGCGGCGATGGCGGCCCGGGTGAGCTGTGCGCGCACCTTCACATTGGTCTCGTCGATGCTGGCCAGCTGCGCGGCGACGGCATCCGGCGACTGTGGAGCGATCGAGGTAGCCACGCCGATCGCAGCACGCTCTGCGGCCAGCAGGGCGCCGCGCTGGGCACGATGCTCGTCCATCTCTGCGGCCAGCGCCTTGCCGCGCTGATCGGCAGCGACGCGGGCGAGCACAGCGGCCTCGGCGGCGTTGTTGCGCCGATTCACCTCCGTGTTGTGCTCGTAGATCGCATTGATCTCGGCATGCAGCGAAGCGGCCGACACCTCTGCATTCGGCACGCTCGCATCTGCCTGGGCGCATCCAGCCAGTTGCGCGGCCAGCCGTTTCACCTCGCGAGTCTTATCGGTGCGCCCATCGAAGAAGCCCTTGCGTTTCGCTTCGATCTCGGCGAGATTGAAGGGCAGCGTCACCTTAGACAGCAGCGTTTGGCGCTGCTCCTTGTCGGAGAGTTTCACGAAATCGACCGGGTCGAACAGCACGCCGCCAGTGATACCGGCAACGAACTCTTTCCCGCTGGGATACTTGGCGCCGTCCAGCGCGTATGCCGTGAGCGTCCCGGGTCCGTCCTTCGGGTATTCGCGGACAATACGGCCGTCCGTAAGCAGTATCTCCACCCGGGCGCGCTTGGCCTTGTTGTTCACCGGGTTCGGGATCAGCCTCGTGCCGGCCGGGTCGAAGCATTCCTCGACGGCGCTCATGAAGCTGGACTTGCCAGACCCGTTCGGTCCGGCGATCACCTGCAGGTAACCAGTGGGGAACATCTCGATCGTTCCCTCGATCCCCATGAAGTCGGTAACGGTGATCTTTTCGATTTTCTGCGATGTCATTGCATTTTCCTTGCGTAGGTGAAAGCGAGTACTAAGAGCAGCGGGACCATGAGGGCCACGCCGAAGAGCCGAAGCGGGGTGAGTAGGAACCAGGCGCCCGCGAAGATGAGCAGGGCGCCGATGACGGCGAGCAGCCAGAGCCAGCGCGCGGCGGTCACACGAACGCCCAGGTGCGGCGCTGCAGCAGGACGACCCGCACCTCATCGGCGCGGTACTCGGCCCGCCACCAGTCGTCTGGCGGGTCGGTCCGGTTGTCGTCGGCAGCCTCCGCAGCGATCCGGACGATGCCGGGCGGCGCGGGCAGTTGGTAGCCGGTGCGGCCGTCACCGTCGCTGTGCTTTCGCACGACCATGACCTTGTCGCCGTCGACCGCAACTGCTGGCGGCGTGTAGCCTGGCGACCTCAGCAAGGCTGCTCCGGGTGCGGATCCGGCTGAGCGTTGATCAGGCGAGCTAGCTGAACGGCGTGAATCCCGAGGTTGTCATGCACCCAGAATTCACCAGCCGCCAGAATTGCCAGCAGCCCCGGCACCGTGCGGCGCAGCGCCGCCTTGAGTTCGGCGGCATCCCGAAGTTCGGCGATTGCCCCGCGTGCCCTGGTATCGGTCAGGTCGGTGAGCGTGCGGATTGCGACCGTGAGGTCTTCGATGGCGGTCATGACCAGATCGCAATCAGACGGACACCGGCGGCGAGCAACGCCAGGATCGCCGCGACCAGCAGCCATTCCATGATCAGCCTGCGGCGAGCCCGGCCATTCACCCGCCGGCGCCGGTCGCTCTCGATGATCTGCGAACCGTGCGTAGGTTCTGGCGGGTACGGGGATGAGGGGCGGCGGCCGTCGAACAGGTCGAGGCGGCTGAGGTCGTCGTCCATCCAGTGCGGATTGGGGACCTTGCGGTAACTGCTCATGCTGCAACTGCTTTCGGTTCGGTGAGGATTACCCGCAAACGCTCGATGCCCTTGAGGGTCACGCGAACCTGTGGAGGATCAAGCACAATCTCGCCCGACTTCGGGTGATAGTGCGACTGGGGTTTCATGGCGAGATGGCCGATGTCGACGCGGGTGGCGTATGGTTCCCATTTGCGGGTGCCCGGTGCGCGAAAGATCCAGCCGAGGTCGTACATCTGGTCGAACAGGCGCTGCGGGCCAGTGACGATGCCAGCGCGAGCCAGGATCTTCGCCGACTCCGCCACGTCGTAGTCACCCTGAGCGGATGCCAGCTCGTCCCATGCCTCGGCGCGTGGCTTCGCGGCCGCGAGCTCACCAACGATGCGCTCGTTGTGCTCGAGCAGCGTTCCCACCGCGGCGTGCAGCGCCTTGATCTGGTCAAGGTCGGTAGCCGGGGCAATGTACTGGCCGGTCTTGCGGATCGCGGGGAGTACTTCGCGGGTGACCCACCGCTTGAACATCACGGCGCCAGCCACTCGCGACTGGAAGATCAGCTCGTACAGCCCGGCCTCGCTCACCGTTGCTGCCGACTGGTTACGCCCGAGCGAATCGATGATGTCGGCAATGCCGACCCCATCAGGATCGAGCCGACCGACCGCGTCCCGGCCATTGGCGAGGCCGAGGGCCAGGGTGACGTCTCGGGCGACGAACCACGGCTCGCCGTCGATGGTGAGTGTTCGCACCTCGGCGCCCTCAAACTCGAACGGTACGATCTCCGCACTCACGAGTGGCGACCTCTCCACCCGTCAGCGGCGAGTGCCTGCTCGTGGAGTTCATAGCTGCGTTCGCACTGGATACTGGCCTCGGTGGGTTCGGCAATACGCTTGCCGGTAGTCTTGGGCTGCATTGGATCTCATTTCTGTGTTGTGGCCCCCGACTGAACCTCGGGGGCTTTTTTCGTTTCTGGGGTCGCCGATTGGTGCCCCTTGATGGTGTTCAAACGGTGGAGGGTGCCCCGGCTCGCCCGAAGGAGAATCCTTGCGGCCGGGGGCGTCTCCTACAGTTGGGCTTGCGGTGTCAGATACCGCACCAACCGAAGGAGAAATTTCATGAGCACAACCGTGCAAGCAATCACGAAAATCATGGACACCAATAAGGCATCGATAGTCGAGCTGCTCGAGCGCCGCGACAGCATCAGCGACGATGAGTTCAGTGGTAAATTCAGCGAACTTCAGGCGGACGGCATCTGGTCGGCTCTCCTCGAACTTGCAGCGCGCGTCGACCATGCCCCGAAGGACGCCGCGGACAAGATTAGCCATGACCTCCGAATCGCTCTGGCTGGCTGACATAGATAGTTCCTCTCTTGACGGCCCATCCGTTCGTGCGGGTGGGCTTTTTTTGTGGTCAGTCGCGCGGGGCCGAGTGTGCGGCGCGGCATCCGGGGCATACCCAGCGGCCGTTCGTGATCTGCTGCTCGCCGTCGTACTCGCAGTGCTCGTTGGTCTCGGCGTTGAGTCGCCGGTTGCAAACGACGTACAGAGTCGCCACGGCTAGACGGTGCGAGCGGCCATCGCCCGGGCGACCTTCTTGGCGCTGAGCGGGCGGTACTCGGCAGTCCGTGCGTTGAAGATCGGGAGCGCGAACCACGAGCGCTCAGCGACCGGAGTCGCCACCTTCGCGGGCTTCTCAAACTTGATTCCGGCGATCTTGCGTGCCTTGCGTGCTGCAGTGCTCATGACGTTCTCTTCTCTGTAGGTGATGTCGGATGGTGATTGAGGGCGACGCCGGGACTGCACACCCGGACACTCCTATGACGGACGCGCCGCTTGACGTGGGTTATAAGGGCCAGTCCCCTTTACCGGTTAGGGCTCGACTCCAACCGGCGAACTGACTAGCTGCCGACGTTCCTTCGTCGTAATGCGCACAGCGTTATCGGCACCCGCCCAGCTACACCCGAAGGTGATGAATGGAATGGCGGATGCCCGATCAGGTAAAACAAGGTGGCGCGCCAGGGAGGCCGCGTTTGTGGAGCACCATGCGCTGGCAGGCACCTAGCTGCCCCGCATGTACACATGAACCGAGTACTTTCCTTGGTGGGGCGATGACCGTCGGATTGGCCGTTCCCTCGCACCGTTCGCAGCTCCTGCGTGCACCATCGTTCGGGTGCCCCGTATCGCAGGAGAAATATCCTTCTCGTGTTCGTTGTATGTAGTTATCAAGCTGCTAATCGCCCCCATCCCGACTCCTCCTCACGGAGTTCCCCGACTTCAATCGAGGTGTCTGCCGCCTTATGTGAACCGTTGGAGCTGGCGCACATAGATGGCAGGTCTGGCTTTGAGCGATCTCGGGGCGTGCGGGCACGCCGGCGGATTCCCCTCAGAGCGAGGGGAAAGAATGAAGGGGCTAGGCGCCGAAGGTGCGGGCGTCTATGAACTTCTGGAGATCGTCAGCACGAACGCGCTGATGCGGTCGGGTGTCGCCAAATTCCACAACAGGGAGCCGGCCAGCCTTGATCTGCTCATACACCCATACCTTCGACATCTCGATGCGCTGGGCCACGGTCGCGACGGAGTACAGACGAACTGACTCAACGACGGGCATTACGCGACCTGCTCGCCACGAACGACCTCGAAAAGAGAGGACATTGAGGCGTGGGGAAACGCCAGCATGACTCGGGCCATGAATCCGTTCGACGGGCTAACTTCACCATTGGAGACGCGCCAAAGAGTCGCGGGGGACACCCCGATGATTCTGGCGAGTGCCGCCTCCGTGTTGATGCCGTTCGCACGTCGAAGCTCGTCAAGCCTGGGCCGGTTGAGCACGAGAGCATCTTTAGCTCTGGCTGTATTGGTAGCTGCTTGCATGCTTGCAACATTACGCCAAGCATGCTCATCTGCAAGTTAATTCCATAAGCGAAATCCTTAAACGGGGCTTGAATCCGCGTAAATACGGGGTTTTCCGAATGCAAAGTTATTGCATACGTGCAATAAATGGCTTATCATTGCTGGAATGATCAAGCACATTACGTGGCCAGAGTTCCTTCGCATGATCGCTGGAGACGAGACGGGCGCCCGGATCTCCGAGCGCACTAACACGCCCGAATCGACGATCAGTCGCTGGCTCGCGGGCAAGGTCGAGCCGCGACCAAAGCAGGTAGTTCAGATCGCCGGTGCTTATCAAGCCGACCCCGTGCAGGCGCTGATCGCTGCCGGTTACCTCGACGAGTCCGAAGCTCTGTCTCTTGGATCGGTTCACCGCTCCCTGCAAATTCGTGACTTCACTGACCTGGAGCTTGCGCGCGAAATTCTTCGCCGAGTCGAAGCAGGTGGTTCGGAAATACTCGAGACGCCCTTTGATGGAGAACACCCAGCGATGGTCGAACGAGACAATGTCAGACCTATGCGTAAGGCTCGACAAAACACAGAGGCCGACGAACTGCGTGCTGTAGCCAAACCGGGGGACACGGTGATAGAAATTGATGAATTTGACGACTGATCGGTACGATCCACACGAACATGCCGATCACCTCGGGCTGACCGTTGCGTACCAGAGCCTGCGGTCAAACTTCGGGCTCTACGTTCCGGGCCGAAAAATCATCATCTTGCGCCGTGGCCTCAAGACCGCGACCGAGCGCAGCGTGCTCGCTCACGAGGTGGCGCACTTCCTTGCCGATGATCACCACACCGACGGCTTGTGGTCCATCCGGCAGGAACGGCGTGCCGACCTGTCCGCCGCCCGCCGCCTCATTTCCGCCCGCAGGCTCAAACAAGTATCCGAGTGGTCGCACGATCCACGCGAATGGGCCATCGACCTCCAAGTCACAGGCGACATTCTGCTTGCCTACCTCAACGCTGAAAGCAGGGCCGCATGAGAGCTGCCAAGGGTGAAGGATCGGTCCCGAAGAAAACCGATCGGGGATGGCGCGGCTACGTCACTGTCGGCGGGAAGCGCAAGTACACCAAATTCCACGCCACGAAAGCGGCATGCGCGCAGGAGAAGCGCGAACTGCTCACCAGGCGCGACGACGGCAAGCTCGTCGCTGGCACCGCGCCCACGGTCACGCAATGGGTCGACCATTGGCTAGAGAACATCGCGGGACCACGCGCGACGACGTACGCCATGAATCGGTGGGTGCTCGACAAGAAGATCACGCCGGAACTCGGATCGATCAGGATCAGCGCGCTCACCGTTGAGCGCCTTGAGCAGTGGGTGAAATGGCTGAAGGTCGCGCCCACCTCGCAGCGCCGCTACCTAGCCCCGTTGAAAGCAGCGCTGGCAGTAGCCGAGACGCGCGGGATGATCGGCTTCAATCCGGCATTGCGCGTTGAGCTCGGCCCGGTCGGCAAGGCTGATACGACTTCGTTCTCACGTGAGGACCGTGACGCCATTCTCGATGCTGCGACCGGCCGCAATGCTGCCCGCTGGCACCTGGCGCTGAGAATGGGAATCCGGCCGTCTGAATGCCTGGGGCTGGCGTGGCCAGACTACGACGCGCGCACCGGTAGGCTCACGATCCGCAACCAGCTACTGCGCGCAACCGGCGTGAAGGGACTGTTCTTGCAGCCGGCAGCGAAGACGGCGGCGGGGGAGCGCGAAATTCGTTTGCCGCGGTCGCTGATCACGATGCTCGATGCACACCGCGCTGAGCAGTTGCAGCTCATGGCCGATATGGGCGAGGACTGGATCGGATTCGAGAGCGGTGGCAAGCCGGTCGCGCTGATGTTCCCACAGGAAAACGGCAAGGGAGTCGGTGCCACGCAGGACACTCGACTATGGCGCGCGCTGCTCACATCTGCGGGCCTTGGAACGGTGAAGCGGTACCAATCGCGGCACACGTCCGCAACGCACATGCTGGTCGAATCTGGTGGAGATGTGGCAGTCGTGGCAAAGATCCTCGGTCACAAGGACTCCGCTTTCACCTATCGCACCTACGTGCATCCACTGGACGAACGAGAGGATGCTTTGGTCGATCAGATGGACGCCCCGCGTGCACCCTATCGTGCACCCTATGGAGCTAATTCCAGCGAACACCAGCGAACTCCCGAGGGGGCAGATCGTTGATTTTACGCGGAAGTCTTGCCCCCACGAACACCCACGAAACGGTTGTTCTCTCACTCGTAATGAGAAGGTCGTCAGTTCGATTCTGACAGGCGGCTCCACTAAATATGCTGGTCAGATAGGGTTTCTGAAACCAGCTCAGCGGTATGTTTCGCCGAATTTGCTGGATTTGCCCACAATTTGCCCACATTTGTTTTAAGTGCGCGGTTATTGAGGGCGTCTGCAACGGCGTCTAAATCGTCTTCGAAGAGGTCGCTGTAGACATCCAAAGTCATCGCTGCTGAGGCATGTCCGAGCATTCGCTGCACCGACAAAACGCTCGCGCCTGACGAAATTGCCAACGACGCCGCGGTATGCCGCAGCGAGTGCGGGGTGATCGCGGGCAGGTTTGGATGACGACGCCTGAGCTCGGTGACGGCCGCAGTGAAGGTACGACGCCGAAAGTTGCCACTTCGGAGTACGTCGCCATCCGGGGAGGTGAACACCAGTTCTTCCCGAGACTTGCCTGCGCACTGGACCTGGAGCATTTCGGTCAAGAACGCCGGAAACGGTACTGACCGTCGCTCGTGGTTCTTCGGGGTGCCCCAGAGGATGGCTCCCGTTGGCTCTGTAACGGCTTCAGCTACGTCCAGGCGTCGGCGTCCCAAGTCGAGCCTTTTGATCTTCAAGGCCGCCATCTCGCCCCATCGGAGGCCCGTATAAGCCAGCAGGTAGATCACTGTCGAAGAGGGCGCGCAGAGCGCGGCCAGCTCATCGACTTGTTCGGGTGTCAGATAGCCCCGGTCGCCTTCAGCGACGCGGGGGAGGCGCACTCCGTCACACGGATTGCGTGGGATGCGGCGATCCCGGACGGCGTATTTCATGACGCCGGACAGCACGACGTGAATCTTGCGCACGCTCGAGGGGGCCAGGGAATCGCTGAGCTCGGTGACCCAAGCCTGCACTGCGGTGTGGGTCACATCGATGAGGGCGACCCGGCCCCATCGGGGAAGAATGTGCTTCTTGAGAATCCACGCATACGCGCCGCGAGTAGTCGGCTTGAGATTTGAGTGGGCGCTCAGCCAGACCTGCGACCAGGCGTTGACGGAGATGCGCGCCAAGGTTGGATCGATCCATTCGCCTTTGTCCTTCGCGACGGAAACACTAGCCAGATACCGCTCAGCTTCACGCTTGCTGGTGAAGCCACGCTTGTCCGTCTGTCGACGGTCCGGCGTTCGATACCGCACCCGATATCGACGTCCGTTCGCCGACTGGTACGCGGAAATTGTTGCCATGAGTTCACCTCGGATTCTCCGCCGAGACTGCGCCCGACTGGTCGGAACTTATCGTTGCTGATCCAATGTTGCATCCAGCCACCGACACTCCGTTGCGGCGGCTAGTCCGCCCAGCCTTCAAGGTCCCAGCCGGCCGAGGCAAGGTAGGACGTGAGCTGGGCGATGCGCTGGACGGCACCCTCGAGGCGATCCTTGGTCGTGTCCCCGGCGTGGTCGCCTCCGCTTGAGTCAATCGCAGCATTGAGTTTAGCTGCCAGACGCCCGCGTTCACGGATCTGTTCGTGGAGTTCGCGCATGGTCGTGCAGCTGGGTGCGTTCGGCGCGGTCGGCGAGGGTGTTCCAGTCGTAGGCGCCGTTGGGCTCACCCGAGATCCAGGCATCGAACTGGACCACAGTCATGTCATCGAAGCTCGAGCTGACGTTGGCGATGTCGAGCCGGACCGATGATGTGGCGATCGGGGCGAGCAGGAAAATCGGCGTAACGCGGAAGGCCTGGGCGATGGTGAGCAGTTGGCTGACGAGAAGGTCGTCTTTTGCGGCCGGCTTCGATATTCTGCACGATCGATTCGGTGACATTGTTACCCGGGATGAGTTCTGCCAGAGCTCTCGCCCAACGGATGCCATGCTGCTTGCGAATCGCTTGAATGCGTTCGCCGATCCCAACCTGCGCCAGATAGTTCGTCACGCGCACAGAGTACAACTCGAGGCCGACACCTCGACGGCTCACACGCGGACGACAGTTATTCGGCCCGGGCTCAGCGGTCTACTTGGCCCATCCTTCGAGGTCCCAGCCCGCGTCGGTGAGATAGCTGCTGAGTTGTTCGATGCGCCGGTTTGCCTCGGCAAGTCGTTCCTGCGTGGTATCCCAGATCGCGGGGTCCGTGCTGACCTCACCCGGCGGCGTAAGTTCTGCCTCGATGGCCAAGTTGGTGGTGAGACGGCGGCGTTCGCTCAGGCTGGCAATGAGCTGGCGCGTGGCCTCGAGCTGCGAGCGTTCCGTGCGTTCGGTGAGGTCGCGCCACCGGTAGGTGCCATTCGTTTCCCCGGAGATCCAGGCATCGAATTCAGCGACGGTCATTCCCTTGAAGGTATCGCTGAGGTTGACCAGGTCGAGCGGGTCATGCGGGCGCCCGATTGGTGCCAGGAGAAAAACCGGTGGAACGCGAAGTGCGTGGGAGATGTTCAGGAGTTGGCTGACCGAGAGGTCCTGTTTGCGGCCGGCTTCGAGGTTTTGCAGGATCGCCTCGGTGACGTTGCCGCCGGGCATGAGGTCGGCGAGGTCCTTGGCGGAGCGGATGCCGTGCCGTTTCCGGATGGCCTGGATCCGCTCGCCAATTCCGGACTGCCTCACAAAACTTGTCATGTCGACACCGTACAGGGATTGACACTTGTCAAACAGTCAAAAACGTTTTATTGTGATCGCAACACGAGATAACGAGTGTCTCGTGTCAACGAAGGGAAGTAGTGATGAGTGAAGAATTCGTTCTCCCGATTGTCGCGGCGGAACTGACGGGCCTAACAGTCGGCGGTCTGGCTCAGCTGCGTTATAACGGACGCGGGCCCCGGTTCTACAAGCCAACCCCGAAGAAGGTTCTTTACAAGAGGTCCGAAATCATCGCCTGGATCGAGGCGAGCGCCCAAGTGCAAACCGGCGAACCCGCCCTCGTGACACGGTGAGGCCGCTCCTCCTGCTGCCAGCGCCGAAACGGCGGGCCGGCGGCAGGCCAAAGAAAAAGCCCCGGGTTGCACCCCGGGGCAAAGATCGAACACCCTCAAAGGATCTGATCTATGACCAGAATACTAAAATTCTGCCATCTCGCAACGCCTCGCACCCGACCCGGTGGGTGAGAGCAGCGTGGGCCTATACGCGGCCAAGGGCGCCGTTCTTGTGGCTGCGCGTTTGGGTCTCGGGCACGCGGCGACCCGGTTGCTGCTGCACATGGCACTGGAAAGCTGGGACGACACCGACAACCCCGGCAATCAACCGCCGCGCCGATACTTCGCATCCCGCGAATCATCGGCGATCGCCCTGGGCTATCTGGCTCCTGACAACGGATCAGAATCGGCACATCATTCGGTCAAGCGGGCGATTGCAGAACTCGTCGCCAGCGGCGCGATCGAGAGAGTCAGCTCCGGCAGTCGAGGCCACAATGCCGAGTTCAATCTGCTCGTCGACAGCGCGAAACCGGGCGGTCACCGACGATACGAAACCAACGTCATTCCGATGCTTCGGCGCGGAGGTTTGGGGGCCGGTGAACGGCCCCCGTAGGGGGCCGTTTAGCGTACCGATAGGGGGCCAGATCTGGCCCTATAGGGGGCCGGTGATCGGCCCCCCTAACAGTACTAACAGGACAAACAAAACATTAACAGTACGCGCGCGCGAAAAACGCCTGTGGATAACTTGCCAAAACGGCCGCCGAATGCCGCCCGATCGCGGCCACAATCGGCGCGCATCGCCACCGCGTGAACACAATTTGTGACCTGTCCGACCGACCACAATAGATCGCTGTGCGCCTACCGTTTCCAGATTCTCAGACGCGGTCGCAGGCTCCCTCACTTCGTCTGAGATTCTGTGCACTCGCGGAGCTCCCGCTCGCTATCGAATTTTCTCGCCGGAAGGCACCAGAAACAGTTGGTCGAAGAACCCAAGGCCAACGACACCCACCGCACGTCAACGCAGCACTCATCGAAGGAGAAGCACTCATGACCACACGCACCATCATCGGCAACCTGGCTCTCGACCCCGAAGTCGTCACTGCCGGCAGCATCCAGATCACCAAGCTGCGCGTCATCGAAAACACCGGCGAATACCGGGGCGGCAAATGGCTCGCCCACGACGCCGCCACAACACATTTCGTGGAAGCCAAGTTCGAGCTCGGCCAGAACGTCGCCGCCACCCTGCACAAGGGCGACCCCGTGATCGTCGTTGGCCGCGAGCACACCGACAGCTGGGGCGACGAGCAAGCACGCCAATACGGCCGCGTCATTGACGCCGACAACGTCGGCCCCGACCTCAACCGGGCCGTCGCCACCGTTCGCCGTAACTCCAAGCCTGACACCGAATAGCCATCCCGGGTGGGCCGCACGCGCGGCCCACCCACACAACCTCGTGAAAGGAGCACCACCATGAACGACCACGACAGCGAATTGATCAGCCGGGCGAACGAGCTCGCCGACATCGCACGCAGCTTGGCGCACGCGACTCGGGCGATCGACCGGCCCTACGACTCGTACCTGCTGCTCGGATGCCTGACCGCCACGCAGCGCTCGCTGGGCCAGGTCTACGACCAGCTCGCCAACTGGCACGGCAACGTCATCGACGGCGTCCAGTGCAACGGTGAAGACGGCTGCGGCGCCGGCTGCGCACCCGGAGTCGCCCGTGCGGAACTCGGCCTCCGCGACGCCGCTCAATTCGCCGGCATCGTCGAGGACGCCCTCCTGCAAGCTCACAACGCCAACAGCGTCGTCCGCTGGTTCGACGGCGTTTAGTCGGATGTCATGGCGTCGAGGAAGGGTTTCCGTATCGGATCACCGACCTTGCCCCTGAGAGGGTGTGCACACCGATAGCTTGGTCGCGTAGGCCAAAGTAGGTTCCCCGACTATTGCGCCTTGGGACGTTTCCCTTGGATGTAGGAGTCAACAGGCGGGCGTGAATCGAGCCAAGGCCAGTCGTCTTCACGTGGGAAGGGCGCTAAGACCTTGAGGATTTTGGGGAGGCCGAGTTCCGTGCGCATGGCATCTCGAAGAACGTGAATGAGGTCGCGTGTCTGAAACCATACGGGGTAATAGTCATCGAAGTTCAGTCTCAACTCGATCGGTGCGGTCACGGCGAGGAGTGCACCAGAGACACGATCCGCGAGATCCACTACTTCGGGCGAGGCAAGTAGTTCGACTTCACCGAGCAGCGGCTGCAAGGAGGTCTCCCACATCCTCGTGTACTCGTATAAGTCGGCGAGGATCAACTCGTCATCTGCGCTGATCGGCCTCGATTCAGTGGGCAGAAATATCCCAATCGTGTCGATCTCCATGTGCAGAGATTCTGACATTGCAAGAAATTTTGCGTACGCAGTTCGTCGATCCGCCAGCCACCGTCTTTCATCTTCGGCGGTCAACCTCCGCCTTTCTGCTCCGCGGCCGAGCAAGCCAGTGAGGAGGGCGCCACCGACACCGCCAGCCAAGGCGAATCCTCCGGCAAGTAGGGCTATTGAAAGATCTAGGTCCACAGGATGAGCGTATACGCCAGTCAATGACGTCAACCCTCGGGCCGTAACGTCTGCCGTTGATCCAGGCGGAGTGAGCCGAGTCGAGGTAGCGACGTTCATGAGGCACTTGGTGGACGGCGTTGAGACCGTACGGAGTCAAACCTAATAGTGGCTGGCAGGTATTCGTTTGCCTATTCACTGGCAGCGAATAGGTAAACGAATAGGTATGGGGTCTCTTTCCCTGCCCCACCGCCGCCCCCTCGCTGCGCTTACTTCCCAACCTCCCACACCCATCGTTCCTCAGTGTGTAGGAGGTTGGGAAGTAAAGGGGTGGTGGTGGGACAGGGAAAGAGAAGAAAAGAGTAGAAGAAAAAAACAGAGGTACAAAACACAAAAGAAGAAAACTGAAAAGAAAAAAAGAGGGAGAACAAGAAGAGAAGACAGAGAAGAAGTGAAAAAAGTGACGAGAAAAGCTAGGGAAAGCCGGCAGAAAATGTGGGAGCCGACGGCAGGAAGTAGGAAGCAATTGGGTAAGAAAAACGACGAGCAGAAGCGGTGAGGTCGATGAGTTGAAGTGGACGATGTGCGGTGTGGCATGCGGGGCTGTGTCGGTGGCTGGGTGCAGAATCGTGTTGGAAAGCTGAAACGTTGTCAGTTCGGAGGCTGAGTGATGGTGCAGGTGACGGAGCGCGACGAGGCACTTTTGGCGTGGTTGGACGTTGTTCGGCTCGCCGATATGGACGCCGTGCGGTGGGCGTTGGGCGCCCTGTCGGGTGCTGGTGAACCGGTGTCATTGAACCGTCCCTGATTTCCTGCCGCTTTCTTTCTGGTGAAAGGATTCGGTTATGCCCAAGAAACACCCAACAGAGGTTCGCGAACGAGCGGTCCGTATGACGCTTGATCGTTTGAAGGA
>NZ_SOHF01000005.1:0-171837 GCF_004404045.1 Cryobacterium sp. Hh11
TCCTTCAAACGATCAAGAGTCATACGGACCGCTCGTTCGCGAACCTCTGTTGGGTGTTTCTTGGGCATATCCGAATCCTTTCACCAGAAAGAAAGCGGCAGGAAATCAGGGACGGTTCATTCCGCCTCTGTTCGGGGTGTACCGTGAGGTTTTCGAGTAATGGGGGACTAAGTGAATATAAACGGGAAACGTCGAATCACGGGACGGACGGGGATCGCTGTTGCTGTTGCTGTTGCTATTATCGCGGGCACACTTGCGTCATTTCCTTTTGGTGCGCAGAGCGCGTCCGCAGAATCCCAAGGAGCGGAAGTCGTTGGTACTGAGACTGACGCCGCGGGACGGACCGTCGTTTTACGTGAAGGAACGTACAACGGCAGTGTCGGGTTCGGTTGGACAAAGATTCAGCAACGGCACAACATCCATAGCAAACACACCATCGGGTTCGTTCTCAAAGCTCCCAATGGCGGAGTGCAGCAGGGCGAAGACCGTCTATACGTCGCTTACGCCCAAGAGATCACGTGCACCGACACCTGCGTTGTGACGGATGAGCGGGAGGTGCGGGTGATTAATAAGGAGGCCATTTACGCCAGCTATTACGGGGTCACCCTGAATGCCGTCGTGGGAATCACTACGGCCTACTGCGTCAATCCCGACGGCGCGCTTTCCTGCCCAGCCTGGGTGGATCGGGCTATTGGCGCGGAAAAGCCGGCTTCGGCGTCTCGAACCTCTGAAACTTCAACAGTGACGACAACTTGGTCGTACGCACCCAAGGGGATCGACGCACAACATGACCGTTGACGTTGAGCTGTTCCTGCACACCATCCGGCAGCAGTTGCAGCAGACACCACGAATAGCTCCGGAGAAAGATTGGGTGGCTGGCGGACAGGCCGCTGACGGTCGTGCGGTCGTTCTCTACACGGCGAAAGACGGAGGTGCGCTGCTAGGAAGAATCTGGAACCTGGACAGCTACGCCGTGCTTTTCGGTACTGAGGACGCAGCGAAACTGGCCCGCGCCGCTTACACGAGCGAGATATTAGAGCCGGAAGGACCCACCGTGTTACGACAGGAGGGCTGGGCAGACGGACTAGTCGAGAAGGCCAACTCGGTGCGGTGGCTCGGGCTGGTGCCAGACAATACCCCTGATTCCACCGTTTAGTTTTCGGAAGACAGCCTTACCTGATAAAAGTTTTTCGAATCCCCGCTAGCGATAAGGCTACGTCGTGGCTAAGCAAATCGGTGAAGCAGCAGGGACGAACTGATAGCCGTCGGGCGGCGACGCATCCAAGCCCGGGGGTCTGTCTCGGCAGGCTGAACGCGGTTCGCCCTGCTCAGGCAAATCAGCCTTCCAAGGCCAGTGTCTAGTTGCCGCGGCCGGCACAGATAACCTATTTGCAAATTTTTTAAAGAAGATTCGTCACGACGGCATGGGTCCACAGCTGGGTGGATAAATAGCGGTAAGAAGTGACCGTAAGCGGGACCCCGAGTGCGACGATTATTGACCCGCTCACCGCAAAGCGGAACAGTTTCGCCATGGATGGATTACTAATTGGATACGCACGCGTTTCCACAGAGGAACAGGATCTCACCGCCCAACAAAACGCCCTGGAACGACTGGGCGTTAGATCGTCGCTGATCTACACCGATCATGGTCTGACCGGAACGAACCGAGCTCGACCCGGGCTTCGCGAAGCGTTGGCCGCCTGCCGTGCTGGAGATACCCTCGTCGTCGCCAAACTCGACAGACTCGCACGCTCACTTAGGGATGCGAAAGACATCATTGACGAGCTGACGGCCAAAGATGTGAAGCTGAGTATCGGTGGATCGGTGCATGACCCGAACGACCCGGTCGGGCGCCTCCTCTTCAACGTCCTGGCGATGGTCGCCGAATTCGAGTCGGACCTGATCCGCGCCAGAACGCGCGAAGGAATGCAGGTAGCCAAAGCGAAAGGGCATCTTCGCGGTAAACAGCCCAAACTGTCGGTACCACAGCAGAAACACTTGATCGAAGTCCACAACGCTGGCCTTCACTCCAGCGCGGAACTTGCGGAACTCTTCAACGTCGCGCGATCGACCGTTTACCGCACTATCCAACGTCAGTTCGAATCTAGCCTTTGAGAAGGGCACCGATTGAATTCCCGTTGCCGGACTATCTAGTCCGGCAACGGGAACCCTCTGCGCTACGTCCGCCCGTGGTGCGCGTCCGGGGCTGGTGCTAATGAACGTCAGGAAGCATCATTGACGAATGGCAGACGATGATGACATTGAGCTGGCGCTGATTGAGGCGCAAGATGCTGAGTACCGCAGGACGTTCGTGCCTCCGGTTCCGCTTCCTGATGATGTGCTTCGCGCGGCCGCGGGGTCCGACGACGTCTTTGTGAGGTGGCAGCTTGGCGCCTACCCATTTGTGTTGCCGGCTGACGTATTCCTGGCCTTGATCGATGACCCCGAAGAGGCAGTACGGGAGTCCACAGTCAGGCATTGGGCGGCGACAACGAGTCAGCTTGAGCTCGCGCTGGCGCTGCGGCCGGAGCTCGAAGAACAGTTGATCCTCCACGATCACGCACCGCGCAGATTGATGGACCGTCGTCCCGTCGGCGTCACTGATGGCCCGCTACGGCAGCGCTACCTCGATCAGCACGGCGCGAGTGAAGCTGAGCGCAGCAAGTTTCAATCGTTGTGCGACGACTGCCCGAGTGAAGAGCAGCTCAACGTGACTCTCGGAGATTTGTGGGAAATCGTCCACACGGGGTGATCAGCCGAGACAACCGTCAAAGTAGGATCCTCCCTCGTTATCATTGCCGTTAGCGCGCTTACCAGAGGCGGAACGCCTAGCGGTCCGGAAAGACTGACAGTGCCTTGTCCCATTCGTCGGCCGCCGAGTCAAGGTCGACGGCCGTCACTGCGACCACGACCCAGAATTGGGCCCGGTCGTCACTGCTCTGGCCAACAGGCCTGGTTTCAAGTGCAAAGTGCACCCTAACCGACGTCGACTCGTACTTATAACTTTCAACGCTGAACGCAAGATTCGGTTCCGTGAATTCGAGCGACGGCACAACTCCCGCGTCTCCAATGATGCTGACGGGGATGCTTCCATCGGCCACGCTCCGCAGCCAGGCCGAAATCTGTTTCGCTTCGAAGGTCGTCAAACACGGAACAGAAAATTGCCACTCCGTGTCCGGTGCCGATACGTCCCCGCTGATGACCAGCCAGTTGTCATCCCACTCATCGCCGGCAGAGTTCGCGAACTCATATCGAACAGGCTCCAACGTCACGGAGGCTCTCGTGCCCACACCCAGTTGCATGGGTAAATCCTACTGACCGCAGGCTTCGCTGAAGACATCGCTCACCCTTCGCAAACGTCCAGCTCCTCGGTCCCATTAGCCGGACGGCGACCGGGACACCTTAGAATGGTCGTCGTCTACTCGGTTACTGGCGGTGCCGGGACGGAACTTGTCAAGGTCGATGAGGCCAGTGGGAGTTTAGGCGGGTCGTAGAAGTGTTGGAAACACCGTTGCAGAGACAGCCCTCCCCGGGCGGTCCGGTCATGACTGGGGCTGTGCCCCCGCGTCGCTGGAGACCTCGGCGATCCGTTTGATCGCGGCGAGGGTTTTCGGGATGCCATCGAGGGCTTGCTGGGTGCGGTCGAGGATTTGAGCATGGGCGTCTTCGCCGAACTTGTCCTCGAACATGGCGATCCCGTCCGGCAGGAACTCCCAAGACTCGGTGAGTATCGTCCCGGTCTCCGCGGCGGCGAAGCTGAAGCCCCAGCGGACGAAGCTGCCGCCCACCACCCAGGCGAACTCGCGACAGTGCTCTGCCGTCACAACCTCAGACCGGGTCTCCCAGGTCCGATGCGGGAGCTCGTTGTGCCCGGTGAACCAGGCACCGACTCGACCAGCCTCGGCCTCGTCGTCCCACCAACACGACGTGCAGACGGGGCTCCACTCGCCGGTGCGGGTGATGTCGGAGAGCAGGTCGTAGAGAAACGCGGCCGACGCCTCGACGATGACGGATTCCTGGTGGCTGCGGATGCTTGTCTCACTCATGCATATACCCTAACGGAGCGGTCATTTCTTCTGCCGCCGGCTGCCGCCGTGCCAGTCTTCTTGCTGTCCGACCGTGCTCGCGTCGACTCCGAACGCGGCCAGCTGTGGCTGCTCGCGCAGGCTGCGTTTGAGTTCGGCAAATCCTGGGAAGCGTGCCAGAGCGACGACGTGGTCCCACAACTCGACTGCTGAGTCCTCGTGCGGCAGGCGGCTGATCACCGGTCCGAAGAAGGCCGCACCGGTGGGTGGCTCGAAGTGGATGATGGGCGTGCCCACGTCTTTTCCCGTCAGCGAGAGTGCCTCGTCCGTCTCCTGCTGGATCTCGATGTCCCATGATTCGTCGTCGAGAGCTTCCACCAGCTCGAGCGGTAGGCCCGCCTCGGCGAGGATCGGCTCCGCAAACGCACGCGTCCCGCGGAGCTCACGCACCTCGCCCTCGCTCCGATGATCGTCTGGACCGGGGGCGGTGTCGAAGATGTGGGCCCCGAAGGCTGCGTACAGCGGCGCCATCGCCTCGCGGCCGTGCTCGGCGCGCGCGCGGGCGGCTACCCGCAAAAGCCGGAGCCCGGCGGTATGTCCTGCTTCGTACTCGGGAGGGAAGTGCGCGTCATAGTCGACGTGGGCGTTGATCAGGCGTAACGAGATGAACCGCCAGTCCACGGTGTAGTCGCGCTGCGCCTGCACCTGTCGCACCCACTTGCTGGTCATCCAGGCGAAAGGGCAGACGGGGTCGAAGTAGAAGTTGATGTCGGCATCCATACGTCCACCCTAGGTCAGTGCTGAAAACACGACCGAGATCGAAGTTTGGTCATCGCCGTGCCGGTAATACGGGCTCTGAGAGTCGTCACACTTTTCCTGACACCGTAGCCCTCATTCGAGCCTGCTTGGCGCGGATTGCTGGCGCGGACCATGGATCGCCGTGCCCGCAAGGGGGACGGCCCCCGGGCATTCCCCCGGGAAGCTGGCGGTTCCGACCGGGCGGAATTGCGACGGTGTCCGTTTAACTGTCCCGACATTAAGCCCGATGACCGGGCGTCATACGCACGAGGTCGAGGACGGTGTATTTCCACCGGCGCAGGCGGGAGCCCTACGCGTGCCCTGGTCGCCATGGAGGCCTCGGCGAACTCACGTATGCGGGTGCCGTACTTGAGCAAGCGCTCGTCGTAGCAGGTGCGCGAGACCGAGCCCGAAGAGTCATCCAAAGTCCATGATTCTCAGATGTTCGAGGCCAGCCCAAGTGAATCGAAGTGGATCGAGCACCACAGTAACGGCCGACGGGAGCAATCAACCGCCGCGGAATAAACGTTGGATAAACGTTGAGTGCATCAAGTCCTGGCGTTTCCGCGGGAATTCAAGTCCTGATCAAACCAATTTAAGCGCGCGGAAATGGGAATTGAACCCGAAACCTACCGCCTGCAATCGCTCCCCCGCGGACCTAAGTACCGCGGAATTCCAGACGTCGAAGGTCGCGTTTCCAGGAGATTTGCGCAATAAACGGTGAATAAACGACCAGTGCACCAAGTCTTGCCCTTTCGGTAAAGACAAGAAACCCTGATCAGGTCTAAATTACAGTAGGGCGGCCGGGACTTGAACCCGGGACCGACGGTTTGCGCCGGGGCTCTTTTGGACCAATCAGCTGCGGACTGACATCTCGGTTTGTCTCGACTTATCTCGGTCTGATCAGGAGCTTCTTGTGTGAAATGTCAATGTAATTGACTCAATACCTCGGCCCATCTTGGTGTGTCTCGAGGCCATAAACGTTGAATAAGCGTGCGCGCATCAAATCTCCAGAACACTGCCCGATGCCGCCGGCAACCATCCCTACATTGAGCATGAGCAAAATCGTAAACGGTGGCACGAATGTCGTCAAGGCCTCAGCGCCACGCGCCACGCGAATGGGCGTCCAGTCCTTTAAGTGAGCAAGCATTGTTACCGCCAATGAAAATGGCGCCATTTTTGCCCGGCGCTTGCGAGCCACCGTCCGACTAAGACTAGGATCGCTGCGTACCTCTCATATTTACGGGTGCGTTGCCTCGGCGAGCCGGAGGATGCGCTCGGCGCGTCCTCGCATCGCAGCATCAACCATGGCGCCCGACCGCAGCGTGGTAACACCACCGGCGAGCAGCGCTTCTATGACCTCGCTGGCCCATGATATGTCGGCCGAGTTCGGCAAGAAGGCCGACCGAATAACAGGCAGCTGCACCGGATGAATGGCAACCCGGCCGATCAATCCCATGGAAGCACCACGGCGTGTGTCGCTCAGCAGCCCGTCGAGATCTGTAATGCCCGGCCATGCCGACACCATGGGCGGCGGCAGTGCAGCGGCCCGCGAGGCGACCACAAGGCGGATGCGCGCAAAGTCAATCACCTGCTGGGACGAGGCGCCCAGGTCGCTCGCAAGATCCGAATCGCCGAGTGCAAGGCCGGCCGTGACTGGATGTTCAGCCAAGGCGAATGCGCGTTCGATACCAAGTGCCGTCTCGATCAGTGCGGTGACTTGAGAGAAGCCAGCGACAGAATCCAGTTGGGCAGCGTTCTCGGCCTTGGGCAAGCGCAGCGCAAAGCGGTCGGCGACCGGTAAGAGCGCGTCCAAGTCCTCGTCACTACCTGCCGTGACGCGAACCTGGATGCGTGGACCGGACCGGTCCGTGGCGGCATCATTGTCTTTCGTCCGCAGCCACTCCACGACATTGAGTCGGGCTTCGACCTTCTCTGCGCTCGGCACGGAGTCTTCAAGGTCGAGAATGACGAGGTCCGCGCCGCTTGCCACAGCCTTAGCGAACCGTTCGGGCCGGTTGCCCGGCACGTAGAGCCCCGTCAGGATGAGCGGGCCATCCGTGGTCGCGGCGCTCACACTACCCCCCGGACACGGAGTTGTTCGAGTTGTTCCGTGCTGACCCCGATCTCGGCGAGGACTTCGTCGGTGTTTCGGCCATGGGCACGCCCAGGCCAACGGATGCGCCCTGGAGTCTCGGACAGGCGAAACAGGACATTCTGCATCTTTATCTGGCCAAGTTCGTCGTCTTCGACAGACTGTATTGTGCCGATTGCTTGGTATTGCGGATCGGCAATGACACCGCGCACGTCGTAGACCGGGGCGATTGCCGCCTCCGAGAGTTCGAACGCTGCGATAACGTCCTCGGCTGATCGCGCGGCGATCCACGTGGACACAGCCAGGTCGAGTTCGTCGGCATGCTGGGCACGTTCGTGACCCGATACAAACCATGGTTGGGTCACCAGATCGGGTCTTCCCACGAGCGTAAGCACTCGTTCGGCAATTGACTGAGAGCTTGTGCTGACTGCCAGCCACGTATTGTCCTGCGTTCGGTAGACATTGCGCGGGGAGTTGTTCACGGAACGATTCCCGGTCCGCTCTTGCACGGTTCCCAGCTGATCGAACGCTGTGATCTGTGCGCCCAGCAGCATGAGAATCGGTTCTATGATCGCCATATCGATGACTTGTCCAGCACCTGAAATCTCGACGCCTCGGAGGGCGACCATGATCGCGTAGCTCGTTGCAAGCGCAGCGACGCCATCGGCCAGTCCAAACGGCGGCAACGTTGGCGGGCCATCGGGTTCACCGGTTAGGGCAGCGAACCCGCTCATAGCTTCCGCCAATGATCCGAACCCGGGCCGGGCCGCGTAGGGTCCAACCTGCCCGAATGCGGTTACTCGGGCGATGACGAGTCTCGGGTTGGCGGCAAGCAAGCGCTCAGGGCCCAAGCCCCAACGTTCGAGGGTGCCAGGCCGAAAATTCTCGACGAGGACGTCGGCCTCAGCCACCAGCCGCAGAAGCAGGTCGGCGCCATCGGGCCGGCCGAGGTTGAGGGTCACCGTGCGTTTATTGCGCCCCAAGGTCTTCCACCACAGGTTGATGCCGTTTTTCGCGGGGCCATGGCCGCGAGCCGCGTCCGGTTTCGTCGGATGTTCGATTTTGATCACATCTGCGCCGAAATCACCGAGGAACGTAGCGGCGAGGGGGCCCGCGAACAGAGTAGAGATATCCAGAACGCGGATACCGGTCAGGGGGGCATTCATGATTCGTTCTCTCCAGAAACATCCCAGCAAAGTCGAAAGCCAATGTTCTCCGACCGTTCCAGCCCCAAGCCGGGCAGCAGATATTTGGCCGTGAACTCAGATGCCCGTGGGCCGCCGTCAAAATACCAGTCGGACCCCACCGGGTTGTATGAGCTCCCGCCTTTGAGCATCACGAAGCGGGTAACGCCGTCGCTGTGCTCGCTTTCGGTCCAATTCCAGACCAGCGGCCGTAACCGCGCAAATGCCGGATCTGCGGCTGCAACCTGCCATTCAAATTCGGTTGGAAGACGGGCGCCGAACCAGACGGCATAGGCGCGTGCGTCGGCCAGATTGACCATGGTGACGGGACGCGCGTCGCCGAGGCCGGTTCCTACCGAGGAACTTGGAACCTCCAGAAAGCGGTTCGGTATGACTGGTCGATAGCCGGTGGCCGCGACGAAGGCGTCGAACTCTGTCCGCGTTACCTCTGTGGTCGCCACAGCGACTCTGCCCAGCACCACGGTCAGTGCTTCGAGGCGGTCGTCGTGAAGTCGTGGCGGAAGCGGTTTCCATTCATCGACGTAGGGAGCGCCCTGATAGAGGCCCGTCTCTCGGCGCCGATACTGGACGCTCAGTGTCCACTCGCCAGCGGGTACCTGGACGGTGGAGCCGGGCGTGACGACGGGACCTGTTGAGGCTGTCACGGGGACCCGCACGGCCACGCGAGCGGGGAAGACAGCGGACGGGGCCGCGCGATCCGCAGCATCGGCTAATTCCTTCTGGAGTAGGACGGTCAGCCATGCGGGATCGGGTCCGGTGACCGTAACGATGGCCGTAACGCCCCGCGCGGGCACGATGACCGCTGAGTTCGCTGCAGTTAGGACTGTGCCGCTGCCGAGGTCAATCAGCCGGGATTCGGCGGCCGAGTCGAGAGCTGCTCCATTCAGCACTGGCCCGTTGTAGTCAGATTTCTCACGGTTGATGATGGTCCACAGAGTTGTTGTCGGGGTTTGGAACTTGCTGACATAGACCCGTGCGGCAAGGGCCTGGGACGCGGCATCAACCAGGGGCGTCCAATCGCCGTCGACGAGAACGTCGGTGAGGGTACGCTGCACACGGAGCATGCGGCGCAAGGTGGCTTTGTCGCGCTCGTTCCAACCGACCCAGACGCCAAAGACTGTGTCCCAGATGAGCATGCCGGTGCCGTTCATGAAACTCGACTGCAGCTCAGAGCTGTGGTCGCGGTTCCACCGGCGAGTGTGGTGCATCATGTGGCGTCGCTCGTACCAGTGCGCCCTCAGCACACCAGGTGCTTCACTGTCGGCAAACCATTGCGCCCAACTCAGATGGTGATCTTCAATCCGGGACAGCTGTATGCGTGATTCGCCTTCCAGCACCTGCGGCGGGTCGGCCGAAACTAGGGCGGCAATCAGGTCGGTTCCCCCTTCCTTCATGGTGTCCAAGAAGACACCGTCCACGCGCATCTCGTTGACCAAGCGAGCCAGCTCCGCGGGGTCGTCGTCGGACGCGCGTCGAGTCCCCGTGTCCCACGGGTTGTAGTTGATGAACACTTTGAGGCCGTGTCGATGAAATTCCGAGACCAGGGCGGTGATCCCCTCAACGTCGCGGTAGAAGTCGAACTGGTTCCGGTCATCGATACCGATGACCGGATAGGCATGCCACAACACGATGCCGTCGAAGCCGCCGTGATCAGCCGTGCCAGCAAGAAAAGCCGCAATCGTGAAGTGACCAGTCTCATGGTCGTAGAGTCGTTCGTCCCAGAGCCAGACCAGGGCCACGCTGAAGCAGGACCGTGTCCAGAGGGCATCGCGTGAGTCGTAGGCGGTGCCGCTGTAGGCAAGGCGGGTACGGGCCGATTCCCGCCAGTGGGCAAGATGTTCCCGCCACTCGGGCCACTCAGCTGGGTCTGTCGGTGCGGAGAAGATCTTCACCACGTCGCCGGCCGCATCGTCAATCCCGTCGGCGTCGAGCAGGGTCGGCAGATCGATTCCGCGGGGCACGAGGGGGTTGAACTCGTTGGTGTTCGCCTCGTCGACGTCGAACACGGCAGTCATCCTCGAATCTCCTGGGAATGAATTGACGTGGTTTCGCCGGCAAGTGTCGCGGTTCGTGCTGCGAGTTCGTCGAAGCCGATCTGGTCATATGCAGGCAGACTCGTAGCCAGCCGGTTTTTCAACGGATCAACCCAACGCCCCGGCAGTCCGCGGGCACCGGTCAGTGCGCCCGTGATGGAACCGGCAGTGGCACCAGTGGAGTCGGTATCCCACCCGCCGGTGACGGCAAGGGTGATCGTGGTCTCAAAATCACCGGCACCACGCACCAGGGAAAAGGCCAGCAGTGCCGCGTTGTTCAGCACGTGAACCCAGTGCAGGTGTCCATATTCTGCGTACAGCAGATCCAAAGCCCGCTCCGTGGCGTGCGTCGAGCGGCCGAGATCCATTCCGAAGCGGATCGCAGTGGCGTACCGGCTGTCCGGAGGAATGATTTCGAGCGCGGCACTGAGAACCTCGTCGACGGAATCTGACACGATCGCCGAAGCGGAGGCCGCCGCAACGAACATGGCGCCATACACTCCGTTTCGGCGGTGGCTCAGCCGGGCGTCGCGCCAGGCCAGTTCTGCCGCTGTTCCGGGACGGCCCGGATTGACCCAACCATAAACATCCGCTCGAATCTGAGCCCCAATCCATTCGCGGAAGGGATTCTGAATTGCCCCCGCTTCTTCTGGCTCGTAACCGTTGAGCAAGTTTCGGTAGGTAATGCGTTCGGCTGTGAATACTCGGCCGCCCGGCAGATTGGCCAGCCAGCTCTCCGCCACATCGCGAGTCGTGAAGTTCCTGCCGACTCGCTCGAGCAGGTCGAGGGCGATGAGGGGGAAGTTCAGGTCGTCGTCTTCGGGCATCCCGTCGATGTTCTCGATCAGACTTGTCGAACGGCTGCGGCGATTCCATGGGAATCGATCGGCAATCGCCGGGTCCAAGCCGACTTCGGTGAAATAGGACGCGATGGGCCAGTTTGCAGTGGACTGTGCAATCAGGCGAATACCGTCACGCGGGATTTTCTCAACCGGTTTTCCGAGCAGGCAACCGGCGGCGCGGCCGAGCCAAGCGCCGTGTATTCGGTCCTGAATTGTCGTGGGATCGACGTTCATAGCATCCGTGGGCGGGATCACTCCCTCATCCGAGACGGTGAGGAGGGCACGGATGTCCTCGAGATCGTCCGGTTCTGTTGCAGCGATGACCTCAGGAAGCGCGACCAAGTCGAGTTCGTACATTAACTCCCGAGCCAGACTGCGAAGCTTCGGCTCGGCCTGCAGTGGAGTGGCCCCGGTTACCGCCGGAATGAGTGAGCCGCCGGCTTCGGACCAGCGTTCGCCAAGGGCGCCGAGGTCGCGGCCTTCCTCGCCCGCGGCGTTGATGGCGTGAGCAACAAGATCTTCCGGCTGAGTCCAACTCAGCCGGAGGGCTCCAGTACGGGATGTTTGGGCCTCAACTCGGGGAATCGACGTTGTTTGCGGTACCGTCATCGCGAAGCACTTCTCTGGAAGCTGGCTGGTGCCGGTGCGGTGAGTGCACTCATCGTAGATCCCCGAAGTGTGGAGCGTTGCTGGTCTCGGGTCCAGATTTCGCGGCTGACCGCAGTCATGGTGGCGGCTGGAGCCTCAAGGTCGACACGGCTGGCCGTGGACACGGCCTCCCGCCACTCCAAGGGCACGTTGTCGACGCCGTTCAGGGCTCCGCAGATGGCGCCGGCCATGGTGGCAATGGAGTCCGAATCGCGACCGTAATTGACAGCGCCGAGCACCGCTTCGGGGTAATCACCGGCTGCGACAACGAGCATGCCCAGGGCGATTGGCAGCTCTTCGATCGATTTGGTGCGGTTGGGGATGCGGGCATCACGTGCAGGTTTGCGATAGTCGGCACCGACGGTGTCGTAGGGAGTGACCGCCCGCCGTAGGGGGCCGATGGCCTCGCGCCAGTCGGTGATTCCGTCCGCTGCGTTCACCACCGCTTCGATTGCGTCGCGGGTGCCGTCCTTGGCCAGGCGCAAGGCGGTAGCGATTACCGAGCTGACGGACGCACCGGGCCGCATGGCCTCCGCGACGGACGCCGCAAATACTCCGGCAGCTTCCCGTCCATAGCTTGACTGATGCGCGCCGGCGACGTCAATGCCTTCGGCGTAGGCGGTATCGGGTGAGCCCGCGTTGGCAATTCCGATCGGGGCGACGTACATCGTGGCGCCGCAGTTAACGATGTTCCCGACGCCGGCCTCGCGCGGATCGATGTGACCGTAGTGCAAGCGGGCGACGAGCCATTTCTCGGCCAGGAAAATGCGGTGCAGGAGCAACGCTTCGGATTCCAGTTCGGGGACCCAGCGTTTCTCCCCGATGAGAAGCGGTACGAGGTGGTCGGCGATGGAGAAGGCATCCAGGTGATCACGGACCGTGGCATACACGTCGACCAGAGCCGTCGTCATCAACGTGTCATCCGTGATGTGACCGTCGCCCTTATGGTACGGAGCAATCGGGCGTGCATTTCGCCAATCGTCAAAGAACGGACCGACGATGCCGTCGATGTAGCCCCCGTATCGCTGTTGGATCGCCTCCGGCGTATTGCCTTCGGCGGCGCCACCGAGGGCATCGCCCACGGCCGCACCAGCCAGCACTCCGGTGGCCTTGTCCTGCAGCAGATCCATCTGATTCTCCAAGCTCGTGACGAAATAGTTTCAATCCAGTGAATGCCGGTGGCTCGTCCCACGGGTGACACGAGCCACCGTCCCGCTCGGTTCGGACCGAAGTCCCGAACCGTTGTTACGAATCAGGCGAGAATCATCCGATTCCGGCGAACCCGTCCTGCAGCTGAGCCCGCAGTTCTTCCGTGGTGATTGCGTTCGCGAAGTACTGCTGAAGCGCGGGAGTGGCAATCTGGTCCTTCCACTGCACATAGCCAACCGCGGACTGGAACGGAGCCATCGCGAGGGTCTCACCGGATTTGAGAATCTCCGTCCAACCACCATCGCCTCCAGTGGCGCTCAGAAGCGCTGCCCGACCATCTGCGGAGGTCGGTACAAGCCAGTCGCCCTGACCCAGGGCCGACAAATTCTCAGCCCCGGCGAAAAATTCGAGGAATGCAGCAGCCTCTTCGATGTGGTCACTCTCTGCTGCCACCGACAAGGTCTGGGGATTAGCAGCCTGAGCGGTTCCCGCAGAACCAGCGAGCGGCGGAAGAACGACCCAGTTGAAACCTTCCGGGGCTGACTCGGTCATCTGCTGCGAGTAGAAGTTGCCGCCGAAGAACATGGCATAGTCGCCGCCGAAAAATCCAGGCAGAGCATCCGTACCGCTGAGAGTCAGCGAGACCGGCTCGATTGACTTGTCGTCGTAAGCCATCGCATGGATGCGCTCCGGAACCTCAAGTTCGGCGTCACCGACGGAGATCGTCGAAACACCATCTGCCGTTGCAAAATAGGTGCCATCGAAGCCAAGCCCCATATTCATGACCGTGGCGGTCGGTGACTTCAATCCCCAGCCAAGACCGTAGCCGCCGTCCACTGTCAGTTCACTCGAGACCGCCGCGAGATCGTCCCAGCTCAGTTCATCGCCCGTGGGGAGTTCAACACCCGCTGCGGCGAACGCATCGGCGTTAGCGAAGACAACGTAGGACTGGAGCAGCGTGGGCAGGCCCACAATTGAGCCATCGCTGGCGGTGACTGTCTTCCAAATGTCGTCGGTGATGCCCCTCTTAAGGTCTTCCCCCAGGTACGGGCTGAGGTCAGCCAGATAGCCCTGCTCTGCGAAGCCCGCGATCGCCGCGGATTCATAGTGGATGATGTCGGGTGCGGTGCCGCCCTGGAACTGGGTCACGAGCTGGTCCTGCACGTTGTCCCAGCTGCCCTGAGTGATGTTCACCTGCACATTCGGGTTCGCGGCATTCCAGTCGGCCACAATAGTTTCCGTCGCGGCAATGGTTGTTTCCTGCCAGGCGAGACTCTGGAAGGTAAGGGTGATCGGACTTCCGGGCTCGGCGGTGGCTCCGCTGCAACCGGCCAAGAGGCCGGTGACGGCCAGGAGGCCGACGCCGACGGTGATGGCTTTCTTCATGGACTTGCTCCTTGTGTGTAGGTACCGCTGCGCACACCAATGTGCGCGGCATTGAAACAGGTGACGATTGGTAGGCTCTTTATCCCTTGACGGCCCCGCTCAACAGGCCAGAAGTGAGGCGCTTCTGGATGAGTGCGAAGAACGCAAGGCTGGGAATGGTCGCCAGGAGTGAAGCGGCGGCAAGTTGACCGAGCTGCACCTGGCCTTCCGCCCCGACGAACCGGGCGAGGGTGAGGGGCAGGGTCTGGAGGGCCGGGTCCTGAATCAGAACGAGGGCGAAAAAGAACTCGTTCCAGGACGAGATGAAAGTGAACATGCTCGTGGCGACGAGCCCGGGCATAAGAAGAGGAAACACGATCGACCGCAGGACACGCAATTTAGACGCGCCATCCATCGCCCCCGCTTCTTCGAGTTCCACCGGGATTCCCGCCACATAGCCCTGCAACATCCAGAGCGCAAAAGGCAGCGACCACACCGCGTAAACGATGATCAGGCCTAGATGGGAATTGAGCAGGTTGATTTCCCGCAGCACGAGGAACAACGGGATGATGATCAGGATGAACGGAAATACCTGGCTCAGCAGGATCCAGCCCGTGGCAACTCCGCGGAGTTTGGTGCGGAACCGTGCCAGCGCATACGCCGCCGGAAGCGACATGAGTGTGACGACGATAGTGGTCGACAGGGCAACGAACAGGCTGTTGCCGGCGGCAGTGAAGAGGTCGGCTTTCTGAACGGCCGCGACAAAGTTGTCCAGAGCGAACGAATCCGGTAGGAAGGACTGCGTTGGTGAGCTGAGCTCCCGCGGTGTCTTGAACGAGGCCAGGAGCAGCCACAACAGTGGAAAGCCAAGAAAGACGATGTACCCCGTCAGGGCCAAGTACTGCAGGGTTCGGGCGGGCCAGCGAGTTCTGGTGGATTTCATTTGCTCTCTCGCATTTGTGAGCGAAGGTAGAAGAACAGGAAGAAGGCGATGACGATCACCATGACGTTGCCCATTGCTGAGGCGAGGCCGAAGTTTCCATATCGGAACGCTTCGTTGTAGGCGAAGAGCATAGGCAGCATGGTTTCACCGCCCGGCCCGCCGGCCGTCAGTACGAAGACCAGGGCAAAGGAATTGAAGTTCCAGATCAGGTCGAGCGTGGTGATGGCGATGATGACGGGTTTGAGGGCAGGAAGAGTCACATGGATGAATCGTTTCCACGACCCGGCCCCGTCAATGGATGCCGCCTCGTGCAATTCCGCTGATATAGATTGAAGCCCGGCCAGGAGGACTATTGTGGTCTGGGGCATGCCGGCCCACACCGCGACCACGATCACTGCGGGCAGGGCTGTGGCGAAGTTGCCGAGCCAGTTGATTTCACCGGGGAGTCCGACCGAGCTGAGCATGTCGTTGATCGGCCCGTACGTGGGGTTGAGCATGAGACGCCACATAATGGCGATGATCACCGGTGGCATCGCCCAGGGCACGAGTACGAGTGTGCGGGCGAGCCAGCGCATCTTGATGTCGAGGTTCAGCAGGGAAGCGAGGCCGAGGGACGCCAAGAATTGCAGCACGGTGACCGAGACCGCCCAGATCATTCCTATGCGGAACGACTTCCAGAAGAGTTCGTAGCTGAGCAATTTAACGTAGTTGTCGAGACCGTTCACCGAGGTAGTCGCGTTGAGACCGGCCTTAGCGTCGGTGAACCCGAGCAGGATGCCCTGCAGGAGTGGATAAACGCTGAAGATGACGACGGGGATAAGCGCCGGCAACACGAGTAGCCAGGCATCGCGGTTCTTCCCCCGGTGAGACGGTGAACCCTTGGGCCGTCTACTGAACGAACGGGACCTGATGAGGGTCATGCGGGCACGATGGAAGACTCACGGATGACAAGGGCGGGGGCGACGACCACGCTGTGCACCGGAAGGCTCGGATCCGCGATTCGTGCCAGCAGGAGTTTCGCTGCCTTGCGCGCACGTTTGGTCGACCCGAGGTCGACGCTGGTCAGCGCCGGGTTGGCGAGTTCAGCGATGCTGGTGTTGTCCATTCCGACCAGCGCGATGTCCTGCGGCACCCGCAGACCACGCCCGACGATGATCTTCATCGCGGCCACGGCCAACAGGTCATTCGCACAGACGATCGCGTCTGGACTGGACTGGTTGAGGAGCGCAGTGGTTGCCACGAGACCGGCCTCGTAGGTGAAGTCGTCAGCTTCGACCTGCAGGTCGCTGGTAATTGGCAGGGAAAGCTTGGCCATCGCCCTGAGATACCCCGCGAGCCGTGCCGTCCCCGGGACCGTATCGACAGGACCATTGAGAAACCCGATCTGGCGCCGACCGTTTTCGTGAAGGTGTTGGACCGCCAAGCCGACACCTTTGCGTGAATTGGCCCGAACGTTGTCCACAGCAACACCTTCCGGGAGGGAACCGATGATGACCAGCGGCAAGCGGCTGGCCCGCAACTCCTCGATCAGGTCGGGGGTGACCCTCAGCGGGCTGAGGATGAGGCCGTCGGCGAACCCTCGGTTCAGGTTCTTGAGCAGGTCGATCTGGTCGACCGGGTCACTCCCCGTGGAGGAAAGCACGAGTCGAAACCCGGCAGAGGCGACCACCTCGTTCACTGCGTGCATCATGGACACGTAGACCGGGTTACCGACGTCAGCGACGGCGAGGGCGATCTGCTCCGTGCGTCCAACTTTGAGGGAACGAGCCGTGGAATTGGGTACGTAACCCAGTTCAGCCGCCGCAGCACGCACGCGCTCGGCGATCGACTCGGAGGCCGGCAAACCGTTCAAGACCCTGGACACCGAAGCGATCGATACCCCGGCGCGTTCTGCCACTCGCACGAGAGTTGATTTGCCAGAATTCACTTGATTTCCCGATCTTCATTGAAAGGTGTTCTCTTGCGCTCGAACCGTGTGGTTGCTTACGTGGCCAAGTCAGTAAACGTTTACAAGAACGTTTACTGGGACACTATCACCCACGACGCGACCGACGCAAGCATCTCGTCTCCTATACCGCGAACTGACGCCTCGTAACCCGCATCCAGCGCATCGCGACGCCCACAACAAGGAGCAGAGTCGACAGGGCGGCCCACCGTGCCACGTCAACCCCAGAAACGACCAGAGCGCCAACCGTTGATGCCGGTCTAACCACCGCCGACCCGGCCGCGGCCGCATCTGCCGGGGCGATAACGGCCGGTATTACGACCGCATCAAAGCCGACCGAGGTGAGAAAAACATCTCCCGCCCCAGCGTTGACGGCGCCTGACACATTGCCGAAGGTCACGGCCTGAATCCACATCGATCCCCCGCCCGCAATGAAGAGATTCGCTTCGTCATAGTCGTCGGCGCCGTCCCTCTGGACGGAGCCCAGCTGTGTCCGGTCAACAATGCTGCCGTTGGGTCGAGTGTGATGATGAACACATCGGTGCCCCCCGCCGCCGGTCCGCTGCTGAGGCGCCCGTTAGTGTGGCCGACGACCAGGAGCCGCCCCGCATCGTCTATCGTTATCGCGGCACCACGGTCATCGCCTGAAGAGCCGTCCTGCGTTGTCCATTCGACGGTACCGTCGGTATCGAGCGCAGTCACAAAAAACGTCAGATTCCCCAGCCGAGGGGCCCTCCAACGCCCCCTGTGTGAGGCCCGTCGCAGCGACACCGAATGCAGTCATGACGAGTCCTGAGACCTGGTCGTTCTGCCCCGTGCCAAACTGGTCGAGCCACATTCGCCGCCCGTCGCTATCGAATTTTGCGACCCAGGCGTCGTATCCTCCGGCGCTCGCTGCTCCGGACATGGCGGCTCCCGCTGTGCCGCCGACGTAGACGCCGCCGTCTGCCGAAGCGGCCACCGCGATGCCCTTGTCTTCGCCGGAGCTCCCGACCTGCTGGGCCCAGACGACGCTTCCGCTCGCGTCAACGCGAACAACGATGGCGTCCTTGTCGCCGGCATTGGCGAAACTCCCGCTGGACGGAGAATCCAGAACGCCCGAGGTTTATCCCGTCACAAACGCTCCCCCAGCTCCATCGGACGCGACGGCGTAGAGGCGGTCCGGTGCCGACTCGGATCCGAGCGTCGTGCGCCAGATTTCTCGGCCGTTGACGTCCAGCTTCACCAGCAGACCGTCGTCATTTTCGCCTGCATCGTGTCCTTGGCGCATGAAGCCAGCGACGATCACAGCGCCATCTTCAGCGTCCACGATGCCGTAGGCGCGTTCATTCAAGCCCGACGCGATGGGGGTGAGCCACACTTGGTCTCCGTTCGCATCCAGTTTCTGCACGACAATGTCCAACCCACCTTGTGCGTTCAGGCCGAGCATGGCGTCTGCTGCGTTGAGCGCTTGGATTACGCTGCCATCGCGGCGTCCCAGAACGCCTCCGGCGCGGTCGTCGCCGACCGAGCCGAACTGCAGCCCGTCGAATGCGGGCGGTGCCTAGGTGCGTAAATGCGTGGCGATGTCGACGACGCCCTCTCGGAAACCTCTTTTCCACACTCCCCAGTCGTGGCCACCGTTGTAGACGCGAAGCTCGGCAGTGATGCCGGCGACCCGTTTTGCCTGGGTGTACAGTGTGGCCGCCTCGTGGTCGAGGTCATGGATAGCATCCTCCGGCAGAGGATTTGCGTACTCGTCGTCACCAACAGCAATGAACAGGTGTACTGGCAACGCCGGATCGAAGTCTGACAACGTTGCCGGATAGTTCAGCGATTGATACCGGTCCTCGTCATAGAGGGAGGCGCCAACGCCGTAGGCTCCAAATTCCCTGGTCGAGGAGTCCACCGGCGTCGATGGGACGTACACCGCGGGGCTCAAGATGATTCCAGCCGAAAACAGGTCTTGATGGGCAGTGGCAAATCGTAAGGCGCCAGCACCTCCCATGGAGTAGCCGCAGACTGCGCGGGCGGCCCTGTCCGGTATGGTGAGAAACTTCGAGTCGATGTGTTCAAGGAGATCACCGGTGAACGCCGTTTCGACGGCCACTCCGGGAGTCGAACCCCCGGCGGCGCCGGTGTACTGCGAGTCAACGTAATAGCTTCCACCGTTGCTCCACGGCGCCTCGGGCATGATGATGACCATCGGCGGGATGCTTCCTGCCGCCGTCAATTCATCTATATCCCCGATCTCTTGTTGCCAGGCCGCCTGTGTATCACCACGCCCGTGTAACAGATATAGCGAGGGGTACCGGGTCGTACCGTTGGCGTCGTATCCGGCGGGCAGATAGACCGTGTAGTCGATCGTCCCCCCGACGGAGGAACTAACCAGCGAACCGGCAAGCAGCCGCCCATTCGCGCCCTGCGCGGTTCCGCCCGTCGCTATCACTGATGCCGTGATCAGACCCGAAGTCACGAGCAGGCCCATTGTATTTTTCCACTCCATTGTGGTTCCCCTTCACCGATCCAACGCAGGTTGCCTCGCGATCCTTGGCGATGCGACCTACCCCGATTAGAACGATCGGGGCCGTGTTCACATGACGTTGCCTGCTGGACTACGCGAACAATCCTGAGAAAACGTTTACGATAACGTTTACAGCACTGTAGCCACGCGCGGCAGCAATGGGCAAGCATCGGTTACCCAGCGAAAACGAATCCGTCTGGGATAACTGGGCAATAACCAGATGGGATTCACCCAGAGCAGAGGCTCAGGGCAACCTGCTGCACTTGCACCCTCGGTCGGAGGCCCCTCGAACCCACGCTGGTCATTCACCGTGTGGAACGGGCAAAGAATTGCAGTCGAAGCAGGCACAGACGGTCGCTGTCGCTGCTAAGTCGCTTTCTGTGTCAACTCAACCAATATGAGTGTGCAATCCGCTGGATTCGATCACTTTCTCGTGCACTTCGCACATGGAGTGAGGACGGCCAGGCGATTAGCGTGATCCCCACATCATCTCCGGCTTCCAGAAGGATAATCATGGCTCACACTGCACATGCCGACGATTTCGCCCTGTCCCGTGTCACCCCCAGTGCTCAGAAACCTTGGTTCGGCATCGCAGTTCAACGATTCGGTCAAGTCTCCGCGCTCTCACAGTTCCTCTTGGGCGCCACCCTCGGCTACAGCATGACGTTCGCCAATGCGGCTCTTGCTCTCGTCCTCGGCTCGATCATCCTCGAGGTGATCATGTGTGTCGTCGGCATCATCGGGCAGAAGGAGGGATTGAACACGGCACTTCTCGCGCGCTGGACGGGCTTCGGTGAGATCGGCGCGTCCCTTGTCGGGCTCGCGATCGGCATCAGCCTTATTGGTTGGTTTGGCATCCAGAGCGCCATCTCCGCGGAGTCGCTGGACGTGCTTATGCCCGGTGTCATGCCGGCCTGGGGGTGGAGCCTCATCTTCGGACTCGCCGTCACGGCGATCGTTGCATTCGGTTTCAAGGGAATGCAAATGCTCGCCAACATCACCGTGCCGCTCTTCCTTATCCTCGTGGGCTGGTCGGTTATTAGCGAGCTCAGCAATCATTCCTTGATCAGCCTCGTCACGTCACCCGCCCCCGGGCCGACAATGAGCGTATGGACCGGTACCGGCATCGTCGCAGGTGGCCTCATCGTGGGCGCCATCATCACAGCCGACATGACCCGGTTCAACCGGTCACGGGCCGACGTTATCAAGCAGACGGTTGTGGGCGTCAGCCTCGGAGAATTCGTGATCGGGCTCGCGGGCGTACTGCTCGCTCACGCGGCTGCCTCCGGCAACATCGTCGCGATCGTCACATCCTCGATCGGATTCGTTGGCCTCATCATCGTCATCACCGGCACGCTCAAGATCAACGACTGGAACCTCTATTCATCGAGCCTCGGACTGATTAACTTTATTTCGACAACGTTCAACAAGAATCTGAACCGGGTCACAATCACCGTCGTATTGGGCGTCGTCGGATCGATCCTCGCCGCCGCGGGCATCCTGTCGCAGTTCACAGGCTTCCTCATCATCCTGGGCGTCGCGTTCCCGCCGATCGCAGGCATCATGGTGGCTGAGTACTTCGTCGTGAAGAAGTGGCGCGGCGATCTCGACGCAACCCGCGAGGCGGGAACGCTGCCGACGTCGGCGCCGCGAATCGTACCGGCGACAATCATCATTTGGGTCCTCTCCGCCGGGATCGGCTACTTCGTGACGTGGGGCATCCCGCCAATTCTCGCGCTGCTCACATCCATGGTGCTCTACATCATCGCGGGCAAGCTCGGCTGGGTTCGTGGCGTCGGCTCCGTCCTGACAATCCAGGCGCAACAGCTTGTCCCCGAGCTCACGCGCTAATCACTCCAAACGAAAGCGACACCATACTCACATGCACATCGGCATCGACGTTGGCGGAACAAACACCGACGCAGTTCTCATGGACGGCACGCGCACCCTCGTTGGCGTGAAGCACTCCACAACTCCGGATGTCACGGACGGTATCGTCCGGGCTCTCGAAAATCTCCGCGCTGGTCACCACTTCGAGGGGAACCAGATCGACGCTGTGATGATTGGCACAACACATTTCATCAACGCACTCGTTCAGGCCAAGGGACTCGCACCGACCGCAGCACTCCGACTTGGTCTACCCGCAACAAAGGCCCTACCGCCCCTCGTTGACTGGCCTCAGGCGCTCATCGCCGCACTCGACGCCCGCAGCTACCTCGCACACGGCGGTTATGAATTCGATGGCCGGCCGATCTCGCCGCTTGACCCTGCTGAGCTGAGGGAACATGCAGCAGATATGAAGGCCCACGGCATCCGTTCGGTTGCGATCTCTGCCGTGTTCAGCCCGGTCAACCACGATCTTGAGGTCCAGGCCGCTGCGATCATTGCAGAGGAAATGGGCCCAGACGTTGCTATTTCGCTCTCCCACGAGATCGGCCGTATTGGCCTGCTCGAACGCGAGAATGCGACGATCATCAATGCTGCGCTACGTGAGTTGGCGGCAGAAATCATCGATGGCCTTTCTGCCGCGGTGCGGAAGCAGGGCATCGAAGCGCCGATCTTCCTCAGCCAGAACGATGGCACCCTGATGGACGAGGACTACGTGCGTCTTTACCCAGTGGCGACGTTCGCCTCGGGACCAACCAACTCGATGCGAGGGGCCGCCCTCACGAGTGGGCTGGAATCCTGCGCCGTCGTTGACGTGGGAGGCACCACGACAGATATCGGTCTGCTTATCAATGGCTTCCCGCGCGAAACTGCAAATGAAGTCAAGGTCGCGGGTATCCGAACCAACTTCAGGATGCCTGACGTGCTCTCGCTCGCAATTGGCGGTGGAAGCATCGTCGATACCGAAACCGGCGAGGTCGGGCCGGAGTCGGTCGGTTACAAACTCACCACCGAAGCACTCGTATTCGGTGGCTCAACACTCACCGCCACCGACATCGCCGTGGCAGCCGGACGCGCCGATATCGGCGACCCTTCCAAGGTCGCTCACCTCGAGCCAGCGCTCGTGCAGCGAGTGCTCAACCGCATCACGGACCGCATCACCGAGGCCGTCGATCGTATGCGCACGTCCCCCGAGCCCATCCCTGTTGTCGCAGTGGGCGGCGGTTCCATCCTGCTGCCAGACGAATTACCGCTATTCGGTGCCGTGCACCTCCCCGAGAACTACGCCGTCGCAAACGCGATCGGCGCATCCATCGCACAGGTCGGCGGCGAAATCGACAAGGTCTACACGATCGAACCTGGACGGCGCGAGGAAACTCTCGCCGAGGTACGCGCCGAAGCCGTCGACAAGGCCATTTCCGCCGGCGCTGCGCCACAGACAGTTGTAATCGTCGACTTCGACGAAGTGCCGATCCCCTATCTACCCGGCAACGCCACGCGCATCCGAGCCAAGGCCGTCGGCGACCTTGATATGGGAAGCACACGATGAGCTGGGCGATCACTCCAACGGAGATCACGGACCTCGCCCGCGGCGCCGCAGTGCTCGGCACTGGCGGTGGCGGCGACCCCTACATCGGTGCACTCCTCGCAACCGCGGCCCTACGAAAATTCGGCGACGTTACCGTCGTCACTCTCGATGAGCTACCCTCCGACGCAGTCGTGCTCACCGTTGCGATGATGGGAGCACCAACCGTAATGGTCGAAAAGCTTCCGAGTCTCGACGAGGTCATCTCGCCCGTACTCGCTCTCGGCACGCACCTCGGCCGCCCGGTCACGCACATCGCCTGCGCTGAGATCGGAGGCGTGAACTCCACGATCCCGATCGCAGCGGCGGCGGCGCTCGGACTCCCGCTTCTCGACGCCGACGGTATGGGCCGGGCTTTTCCGGAACTTCAGATGGTCCTTCCGACCCTGTACGGAATCAACGCGTCACCGCTCGCCTTCAGCGACGAGAAAGGAAACGTTGGCGTGCTCCAGACCGTCAGCAACAACTGGACCGAGCGCATTGCCCGCGTCGCCTGCGTGGAGATGGGCTGCTCGGTCATGATCTCCGGCTTCCCGATGTCCGGCGACCAAGCTCGCGAATCGCTAGTACCCGGCTCACTCACGCAGTGCGTCGAAATCGGTCGCGAAATCACGGCCGCCCGCGACGAGAAAACAGACCCGGTCGCGCGAATCGTCGGTCTGCTCCGTGGCCGCGAGCTCTTCGCCGGCAAGGTCGTCGATGTTCAGCGCAACACCACCTCCGGATTCGCTCGTGGTCGCGCCCGCATTGAAGGAACCGACACCGCACTCACCCTGTCGTTTCAGAACGAGCACCTCATCGCCGAAATCGACGGGCGCACGCTGGTCACAACACCAGACCTCATCATGGTGGTCGAGCATGACTCAGGTGAGCCGATCACGACGGAAGGTTTGCGTTACGGTCAGCGAGTGCGAGTGATCAGCGCCCCCAGCGACCCACGCTGGCACTCGGCCGAGGCACTCGCCATGGTAGGTCCCGGCTACTTCGGCTATGACGTGCCCCCGCACCGCTTCGACGGCACCATCACGACTGTCGAGGCAATGGCATGAGCTGGCAACTAACGGCCGCAGACCTTCCCGACCTCGCGCGCGGCGCGACACTCCTCGGAACGGGCGGAGGCGGCGATCCCTACATCGGCCTAATGCTCGTCAAACAGGTACTCGGTGACCGCTCGATCACAATCCTCGACCCCGATGAAATCGCCGACGACCTCTTCGTCATACCGACTGCCCAGATGGGCGCTCCGACGGTGATGATCGAGAAGATCCCGGCCGGAACAGAACCCACGCTCGCTCTACGCACCTTGGAAGAACACATCGGCAGGACAGCGGATGCGACAATGCCAATCGAATGCGGTGGAATCAACTCGATGATCCCGCTCATCGTCGCCGCCGAGACAGGGCTTCCAGTCGTTGACGCAGACGGAATGGGCCGCGCGTTCCCTGAACTTTCGATGGAGACTTTTGCCGTATACGGTGTTCACGGTTCACCCCTGGCCCTCGCCGGTGAGCGCGGTGAACGAGTAATCATCGACACGGGCGACGACGACCGACAGATGGAATGGCTCGCTCGCGGCATCACGATCCGTCTCGGTGGCGTTGGCCACATCGCCGAGTATGCGATGAGCGGAGCCGACGTAAAGCGCACCGCGGTTCCACGAACTTTATCGATGGCGCTCAATCTTGGCCGCGCCATCCGTTTGGCCCGTGAGGAACACCGCTCGCCCTTCGACGCTATCGCTGAGACGCTAGCACCGACGCTGTACTCGAACATGAGGGAGCTTTTCGTAGGCAAAGTCACCGACGTCGATCGTCGCACCACCGACGGCTTTGCCAAGGGGCGGGCGGTGATCTCGGCGCTTGATCAGGCAAATCCAGAGACGCTTGAAATCTCTTTCCAGAACGAGAATCTCATCGCGCGGCGCGGTGGTGAAGTTGTGGCGATCGTCCCCGATCTCATCTGCGTCGTCGACCATGAGTCCGCCGAGCCAATCACGACCGAGGGGCTCCGCTACGGCCAGCGAGTTCGAGTTCTCGGAATCTCCACACCCGAAATGATGCGCACGCCAGAAGCACTCGCCGCGTTCGGACCGACGGCATTCGGCCTCACCGACCCTTTCGTGCCGGTGGAGTCGCGCGCCTAAGCTTGGCGGATGGTGAGAATTCTCGAGCGTGCGCAGTTGCCTGCGATTGCCCGCGGGTTCTCACTGCTCGGTTCGGGCGGCGGCGGAACCACGACGATCCTGGAACTCGCCCTGGCGGATACTTCTGCCTGGCCCATCACCCTCTATGACCTCGCCGATCTCGACCCGGCGCTACCGTGTCTCGGCGCCGCGTTCGTAGGTTCGACGATGCTCCTCGGCGAGCGCCTGCCAGGTGAGGCCCCTTTTGCACCACTCATCTACGCAGCCGAACGGTGGCTCGGTGAACGCATACCCGTTGTTTGTTCGCTCGAGGGCGGTGGACTCAACGGCCTCACCTCACTCCTGTTCGCCAGTAAACACAGGGTGGTCGACGCCGACCTCACCGGCCGCGCGGTACCTGATCTCGACCAGATGTCACTTCTCGTGGACCGGGTGCCGGGTGTCTTCGCGACGTGCGACACCGGCGTGGGCGGGGTGCTGCTCGTGCAGACTGATCGCCCAATCGATCTTGAGCGAGTGATTCGCTCTGCCGTTATTCAAGCAGGTGGCGCCGGTGGCGCCGTTTTCGCGGGATTCACTGTCGGTGACCTCGCTGAGCATGCCATCCATGGCAGCATCGCCCGGGCCCTTCACCTCGGTACAGCGTTCGAAGCCGCTGCAGACGCGCCCCTATCAGAGCTGGCCGAGGTACTCGGTGGTCGGGTGCTTGGGCAGGGTCGAATCATGGCGATCGACTTGGATGCCAACGATCCGCACGTGAGCGCGGTTCTGGTCGATGGAGAGGCTGGCGAGATACACCGCATCATCACCCGCTCCGAGTCGCTCGCATTCATGACCGACGGTCTGCTTCAAGCATCCACGCCGACGATCATCGTGGTGCTCGACGCGATCTCACGCGACATCCTGCAGGTGACCGACCTCAGTATCGCCCGAAATATCTCCATCATTGGGCTACCCGGGCCCGAGTGGTGGTCCGGCACTGCGGAGCGGATGCGACACGTGATGCCATCGGCCTACGGACTGGCTGAACTGAACGGTGGCGTATGAACGGACAACTATGGCTCAGCGCCCTTCTCGCGCATCCTTCGAATGGCGGCCTCAGAATCGTCGCGGGCCCGGACGACACGGAGCTGACCGATGTCGTCATCGAAGCGACAGAGTCCGAGCTGCCGGTAGAGGGTGAGGGGCAACTGGCCGTTCTGACGACCCCACCTCCGGGCACTCCGTGGCAGCAGGATGCCTTGATCCGGCGAACGTCCGACCGTGGCTTTCGTGCCCTCGCCGTGCAGCAAGCCAACGGGTTCGGTACCGGTACTCGCGCCCTCGCTGCGCGCCTCAGCCTCACCCTGCTTCAGGTTGACAGGCCAATGGTGCTCGCCAAGGCGTGTTGGCACCTGCTTGAGGCTCACGACGCCCTCACCCTCAGCTATGTACGCAAGGTCGCGCAGTCCATCGAACACCATGTCGAGGCCCTGCCCGACCTCCTGCGACACCTGTCGTCAAGCGTGGGCCACGGTATCGCACTCATCGACTCTGAGACGGTGCTGCTCGAGGCCGGCGGAAACCTCGACCCGTCGGTGCACACTGCCATCGATTTTGTCCCGTGGCTGGACCTAACGCGCGTGCAGGGTGGCGGCACCGCGGCATCCGTGCGCGTAGACAGTCCCAGTCGCGAGGGTCTACGCATCGCCTTCTTCGGTGATGGCCTCAGCGACCCTCAGCTCCGTGCCCTTGCTGTCGCCGCCGAGGTAGCCATGCCAGCCGTCGCGGCGCGCATCCTCATCGATGAAGTAGCCGAACTGAGCGACACTTCGGTCTCTTCGGCCTTGCTAAGTGACTTTCTCGACCTCAGCGGAACCCCCGACCGCGATGCCGAGCGCCGCATGTTGGAACGCGGTTGGAGCACAACCGGCTATCACCTCGCGTTTCGCATCATCGGGCGGACCCGGCTCGACACTCTCCAGCTGCTACGCTTCGTCACTCGAAACCTCGGCACAGTTGCTTCTCATGCACATGCCACCACGAGCGGCCGCGGTGTCAGCGGCTGGCATACTTTCACGGAAATGCCGACGCCGCAGCAGGTCGAGACCCACATCGCCGCACTCCGTGAATTGCACGTTGGTGCTCGTCGCCTGTTCAACGTTGCGACCGGTGTCGGCTCGATGGAAAACGGACCACATGGTCTCGCAGCTTCGTTGAGCGAAGCAGCCGATGCCGCCCGCATTGCGGTCAACCGATCCGCGACGGGGTGGTTCGTGCGCGTGGATGGACTCGGGCTTGAACAGCTACTCCTCGCCTGGACACGCAACGACACATTCGTGCCCGCGGCAGAATCACTCCTCGCGCCGCTGCGGGAGAGCAGCGACGAACTGCTGTCCACGCTGTCGGCCTACCTTGACAACGAGTCCAAGATCGCCGCGACAGCCACGGCGCTGGGTCTCCATCGCAACACCGTATCGACTCGCGTTCAAAGGGTTCAGGAGTTGCTCGGTGTGGACATGGCAGACCCCGAGGCGCGGCTGGCGCTCCATTTGGCGTGCCGCGCAGTGCAAACCTGAATCTTCGAGGCCGCCAGCTCATCTCCCGTTCGAGACGATCGGGAGGCTAAACCCACTTATTGGCTGGACCTAATGGTGAAGTGCTATCCCAGTGGCGGTAGGTGAGTGCGATCTACTGCTCTGCCTTGGCCGGACCTGAAAACCACACCAGACCGAAGCGTCGCGACGCGGGCAGCACTATGGGCATCTTCGATCGTCAGCAGGCCCGTGGGCACGCGCTCGACGACTTCCTGCATTGCAAGCTGAACCACCAGCTTCTCGACTGACGCACGCGGTTTACCGCGTTGCACCCTCGCCTGGTTCTCCATCGTCGAGGCGACGACGTATCGGCCCCTATAGCGGTGCACCTCCGCTATGACGCCCTTTACGAGTCCGTCGAACTGCCGCTGCCGCTCCTCGCGTCGGACCCCGGCTTTCGTAGCTCGCACGGCCGCAGCGACGTCGCGGCTGGTCAGGAAGTCGACCCGACGCATCCGCTCGGCGACGATCTCGACAGCTCGGGCATAGACGATGTCCTCCACCGACACCGGCGGCAGCCCGACGCGCTCGCGTGACGACACGTAGGCCTCGGCGAACTCGCGCATGCGAGCACCGTTCTTGAGCATCTGCTCGGTGAGCGACTCGGCGAACACCGTGAACTGCCGCAGGTGCTCGGGCCGCGACGGATCATTGAAATAGGAGTAAGCCTCACGCTCGTTCGCCCGACGCTCAGCCGCGGTCGCGACGTGAGTGCGCTTCGGCGGGAGCCCGGCCCGACTCAGGCTGCGCTTGAGGCGTCTTGCCGCAGCGTTGGCCTCCAGCTCCGACCGGTAGATCTCCGGATCACTGCGACGGTTGCGCTGCAGCTCGGCCCGGCGCTCCTTGTTGCGCTCGGCCCACTGCCGAGTGATCTGCTTCGTGCGCTCCGGGTCCACATCCCGCCTGGCCGCGGCCCGGGCATTCACCTCAGCGCGATGAGCCTCGTAGTAGCGGTTGTAGTACTCGCGCACCTTCTCACGATTCTCCGCCACCCACCGCTGCTGATACTCCCGCCGACGCTCCGGATGCTCCACCCGCCACCGCTTCGCCCGCTCCCTCCCCCGCGACCGCACCTCGGCCTCACGATGTCGGCGAGCCGCGGCGCGACGCATCGAATCCCGATTGAGCTCACGGGCCCGGTCGAGGTGTTGCGAACGCCAGAGCCGATTCATATCGCGGATCCGATCGCGGTTCGCCGCGACATACTGCTGCCGCTTCTCCGCCTCATCAACAAACGGATGCTCCGTCCGCGACTTCTGCGCCGCGGCACCTTCCTCGGATGGGTCGTTCATAATCGCGGCTACGCAGCAGGCGCCGGAGCCAGCTCGATGACCAGCGCAAGGAGTTCCGAGCGATGCGCCGTCGGATTCGTGATCACACGCCCGATCGCGACGTGGAGGCGGCCGGCGTCCTCGTCGGCGATCCCGGCGACGGGCTCCAGGCAGTATGCGATGTCGTTCTGCAGGTTGGGTCCGTCATCGTCGATGGCGACCTCCGGATAGTAAAACAGCGCGGCGAGCGCGGTGCGGCTGAGCAGGTCATCGAACTGCTCCTGCGGAATCGTCATAGTGAAGCCTCCTGAGGCAGACGTGTGTGAGCCAATCATGCCGTTATCAAGAGGTACGCCGGCCCAGACGTGCCGTTAGCCGTGCCTCGAAAGGAGTATGGGCTCGTTGAAATGCTCGACGCCGTCGGCGAGCAGCGTCCTGATCGTGCGACGGCGTGCCACGGCTTCACGAACGCGTACCGCCATCAACTTCACAAGGCTGATCGGCCCGACCAGAAGAAGCTTCAGAGTGTTCCAGAGACACAGAATCACGAGCAGGTTTAGCCAACCGGGCCCGCCGGCGTCGACCTGCGCTCGGCAGAAGAGAGCAGAAAACGCATAGGGTCCGGCGAGCAGCATCGCCGGCACGCCCCACTTCAGCCCCCGCCGCGTGTTGATCGCGTCGATCACGATGGCGGTCGGCATGAACCGGCGCAAGAAGAAGTAGCTGCGGTCCGTGGCGGCCAATACAAGTTCGAACATGGCGCGGCCTTTCAGCTGTTCGGCAACAAGAACCTGAAGGACTGAAAGTCATGCCGTCGCAACGAGCGGCAGCGCGCTATAGAGATTGCCTACCACCACTGTAGAACTGGATGCCCGCAGGTGAAAGTGCCTCGCAAATTCAGAGCGGATGCTCCCCCGCGCGTCCCTGATCGGTGCAAGGGGAGACGCCCCACCTACTTTAAGATGAAAATTCCGTTGAGAGTCTCAGACCGGGACGATTTGCCGGGGGCGGCGTACGCTGACGTACCAGACGGAATCACGCGAAGAGTCGCCAAGGTGCCACTCCGAGAATCGACGTATGAGCGGAAGGCCAGTTCTCCCGCCGCGCATATCCGCGGTCGTCATGCCTGCAGCCTGATTTGGTCGATCTGGATAGTCCGGTGCATAAATCGGCAGAGGAAAGCTCGAGCGAGCGTCACTCGTCGCTAGGGGATTCAGAGCCAGCTTCCCTCCTCATAACCGCGCGACCCGGATTCCTAAGACTTTCGAGAAGCAACCCTGGTCCTAGCAGGGGGTGGCCAATGCTCGTGTGTTCCGGGGCGACCGCCATGAAAACTGGCGTAACGCTTTCTAAATCTTCAGCCATGATGACCCCTATCTAAAATGTCGTGAAGAAGTTAACGATTTGTAGTCCAGCAACAGACGTTGCTGCGAAAACAAACGAAATCAAACCAACGATTGACCAAAAGCGCTGAACACGGAGTGGGACCTTCTGGCTCTTGTAATCCGCGACGATACCGGTCGCTATCGCATGCTTTAGTTGTACGGCAGAGTTTCCCCGCGCAGTGTGAAGGACTCTCTCGGGCTCCATTGCCATACCTGTTGCCGGAAACATAACCCTCGCGCCGGCCAAGGCTGCAATTATGAAACCAGCAATAGGCAGGAGGAACCAAATACTGTCGTCAGAATTTGCAGTCAGCGTCGCAGCCACACCGGACGCACCCACGAGGACCGATGCACGCGAATACATGCTCGTGATGATCGACGATTGCACACCCCGAAGGCGTCGTATCTCTTCAATGGCCACGTCGAGAGTTGACTCGAAATATTTGACTTCTGGTTCAGCAACAACAATAGAATCCCCCATGTGGTCGATTCTAGCGATCAAAACGATTCACAGAATCAAGCGTTTATTCACCGAAGCGACGAGACTGCCAACGGTCCCGAAAAGGCGCTGCTCTGCAGCGCCTCAACCAAGCTCTTCAGGCGTCCCTTCAAATGTTGCTTTCGAATCCAAAGCCAGTGGAGGGACAACCGCAGCGCCTTGAGGTGATAACTACCTGGGCATTTTGATCGCCGCTAACCTAGTGCCGACTCTCAAACGTCTCAAGTTCCTTCGTGTGTAGTTGTACCTCCGCAAAGTCTGCCAGGTCTTCCCAGAGTCTGCTTTTTGCCGGGCAAGGAAATCTGACATTGTGCCGGACGTAGCGGTGATAGCCCAACAAGACAGCTGCATAGAACGCGAACGGGACGACGGCGCTTCGTTCCTCCGTGCTGAGCGTTCTAGATTCGTCATACCCCCCCAGCAGTAGCTCAAGTTTTTGCCGATCGAGAGCTCCATCGGTTCGACACATCGCGACGACTGTGACTCCAAGATCGATTACCAAGATATCGCGCGACGCAGTCTCCCAGTCGAGCACGGTAACGTCCCCGCTTTCATCCCAGAGGAGATTGTCGAGGAAGAGGTCGCCATGGACGAGCCCCACGGGCAGATTCTGACTTGCCTCCACGATTCCGGCGGCCCGCTGAAGCAAGGACTGTAGGCGTGTCGGCGCGCTGGCCCCAAGGAGGTCCTGCCACTTGGTCGGTATTCGTCTCCCAAATTCCGGGACCCAAGAAGGTGTAGCGACCAGGTGAATTAAACCCAAAGCAGCGCCAACGGCCCCGAGTTGAAGGTCCGACAAATGCTCCACGTGCCTGCCCGAGACGAAAGGCTTCACGCAGATAAGCTTGGCCCCTACCGAAACGATATTGTCACCGTTGCGGGCCGACAGGAGTGGCGGGGTGCGCACGGCACCACTAACAAGGCGAGTAACGTTTGCTAGCCGAAGCGCAGTAGTAGGCGAGTGATTGTCCATAATCGTCACAACGACTATTTGACGGCTCTGTTTGTTGTCAACGATATCTAGGCGGAACGACGAATTAGCAGCTCCGCCTGGAAGCGCTTGGACACTTTGGACCGCCCAGCCGAAATCTACTTCGAGCTCGGATATGTCGGAATGTTCAAGTATCGAGTAGTCAGCCATTTATTCTCCTCGTTTCAACGACGCCTCGCCACCGCGCGAGCACTTCGTCATCGGCCCACTCGGTTGCAGGAGCGGAATTCGTGGTTTTATTTCCAGTCTCGGCGGCGGTGCACGAGTTTAGTATTTCGACTAAATACTGAAATTGGCCTTGCTCGGCAATCTCGCTCAGAAGGCGAAAATGTTTCTGGTACACCACGGTCTCGCGCAAGCCGCTAATCAAACAGGCAGCAAAATGCGAGTAGGCAACGATTGAACTATGCCGGAGCAATTTTGCTTCGCCCGCAATATCCCCGAGCTCAGAAATCGCGTTAGGGACATGGCGCCAATCCGAGCCCAGAACGAGTGCGAGTCGCGCTTGTAGCGTGGAAAAACTGACGGAAGCGATTTTGAGTGACTTACTACTATCTTCCGCCCAATTGCGCGCCCGCACAGGATCGACAAATGAGATGGCGAAGGCGGCCCCCGCGAAACATGTGCCCTGCTCCCCGACGTCGCCGCGCGCCATGCTCGCTTCAGCCGCCTGCAGGTAGCTGGTGGCGGATTCTTCGAAGCTCGCCTGCGCCCACGAGATGTCCGCGAATAAGCGATCGTAGTGCGGCAGTATGTCGCGGTTCAATCGAAGGAGCTGGGCAGCCGTTCCGAACCTGCCTTCTCTGCGGAGTAGGTGAATCTCAGCATGAATGGCCCGTGGCGCGAGTCCCGAACCTTTGGATCGCAACTGGTTGATCAATTCTCTCGATCCGTCGAGATCACCAGTGTCTCGAAGGCACTCGACCAAGAAATATCGGAGTACGTCAAGCTCTGGCGCATCAGGATGACTTGCAAGGACTCTACGGAGGTCGTTCGCCACTTCATCCCGCGCGCGATTCTGACGGGTCATAACCAAGCCGATCCCGACAGCAAGCGCCTGCACCCACGTATCCGCGACTCCCTCGACACAGAGAACCTCGACCGACCAGTCCGAAGGCCACCCAGATGCGCGAGTGATGGTGTGAGCAATAATCACGAGTCTTTGATCCGCGAGGCCGAAGGTTGCCGCAGTAGCAAAAATTGTCCTGGCAATCAATCGCTGCTTCGAAGAGAGGTCCTCTTTATCGAACCTATGGATCAACTCGTCAAGGCCCCTTACTGCCCCACGATTCCAGTCTTTCGCCGTCCATTGGTCTTCGCCCAAGTGCAGAGCCGAAAGGAATGTCTGGCGTAAATTGTCGTGGACTCCGTACGGAAAGAGTGCGTTTCCATTGGTCGCGACGAGCGCCTTCTGAGTGATGGCTATGACAGGGCCACCGTTGGGGAGCGCAGATGCTGCCTGAGCTAAATCCACGTCGAAACAGTCGAAGATGCACGCACCCAGAAGCGCCCGTCGCTCAAGAGAAGACAGATCTTTAAAGATTCGAACCGCTAAGTCTGGCAGGGATGCGGTGAGATCGTTCTCGTTTACGGACCGTTGCCCCGAGATTTGTGCGACTCGCTGTACTAGTAGGTCAAGATGGAGCGGTAGTCCACCGGAAGCATCGACTGCTGCAACCAGCAAAGCTTCGTCAAGTGGATCCGGGAGTGCGCGATGCAGAAATGACCTACAGTCAGCCGGAGAGATGAATCCGACCCGATGCTGCCGAGGATCCGATATCGCGCCCTCGGCCAGACCCGGCCAGACAGCGGGGCCAAACCGAGGCATCCTTGAGCTCTCCTCTGCCCAACATATGCGATTCCTGGACGCCACCACGAATAAGACGTTGGGCATGAGCCATGCGACCTCGTTTACGCGCTTTTCTAGGTCCTGCGACGTCGATTCAAACGTGTCGATGAAGACGACCATCGGCATCGACGTTTTCCTCTGAATGACCGCAAGGTCCCAAGACAGTCCGTACGCTGCAAGCGAGAGCCGCTCTCTGCCCTCGCCAATACTGACAAGTAGGTCGGGAAGTATTTCACATGCGCGCAGTGCGTTGTTAGAAAGGGCTCTATTCCACCCCGAACGGGTCAGAGTCGAGACTACATTTACGATCATGGCAACGGGCATTGCTGCCGGTATAAGTACACCGAGAGCTTCTTGGAGCCCCGATTGAACGACTGAAGAAAGCCCCACTCGTCTCGACAGACTTTGCATCCATCCGGAAGATGCTAAGAAGGCATCGAGGTCTTGCTCTGGATGAAAAGTCGCCCAGTACTTCGACAGCAGAAGGTCGAAAGCCGCGAACTTCTTCCCAGATTCCCCACCGGAAATTCGAAAAGCAAGAAGCATCTCCTCTAAGTTCGCCTCGTCCATATCTACAGACACTGTCCAGAATTCTTCGCTAGAAAATACGGGACGAGGCCAGTGCCCCACGTCGTCACCGCCCGGCGGCGCCGTCAGGCGAAGCCGAAGCCTGCGAAGAAGTGTCGTCTTCCCAATTCCACCCAGCCCATAATAGGCAAGGACATTTCGGCGCGGTCGGGCTCGATCTGTGATGTCCCACTCGCCATTGTGGAGACTCCGAAGATCATTCAAGTATGCGGAGACGGACTTGTCGAAAGCTTCCTGCTCTGTGAGACGATCCGTGAACAGGTCAATGGCTGTCACATTTGACGTAGAGAAAAGTGTCTCGAAACTCAACGCTGCCCCCAGATGATAGTCCCGGACAAACGCGCGCTTGCCCCCACGCCTATATTAGCCAGCCCCGTTAATCTTCCAGGCTCGCAAACGGGGCGCGACGCCGCCCCGACGTGCTGCAAATGTCAAAGTGTGTGCTCCTGCCGGGTTGATCGTGCACAGACACTGGGTCTGGGAGCAGTGTATGAATGGTCTTCCGCGAGCCGTTGGGCGGCTTCAAGCGCAGCACGACCGCGACTGGCATCGAGCTTCTGCACCGACGACTCCGGTACCGCACCGAGCGGCTTCGCGCCAACGATGCCGTAGCGGTCCCGGTAAGCCGCGACCGTGCATCCGTTCTGGTGCCATGCGGTGGCGGCCGACCCCTGTGGGGTGGCGCCAAGGGCTCGAGTCCACGGCTCCCCCGCGAGCAGCGCCTGGTCGAGCACTGCGGCCGCTCGCGACTCGATCAGGTCGGCGCGCTCGACCAACGCCTGGTGCATGGCAGTCTTCATCGGCCCGAGCGCACGCGGAATCAGCCCGGCGACGAGCCGCGGAGAACGGCGAGTGCGACCCGCCCCGGTATCCCGCGAGACGACCGCCGCGACTCTTGATTGCACCACTGCCGCGATGTCCTGCGCATCCTCGAACCCACGAGCCGCGACCACCCGCAGCAGCAGGCTCGCGATGTCGAAGTGGTGGGCCTCGGCCCGCCGCAGCTCAGCGGTCAACGGACCGAAGGCATCAGAATTGACCACATGCAAAGCCTGACCAGGCGACAGACCACTCGCCCGCACCAACGCAACCCACCGGTCGTGCTGCGCGGCCGCCGCGAGGGTCTCGTACTCCGCCGCGAGTTGCGCCACCGATCCCCACGCATCCTGCTCGGCCGTCAGAGTCTCGTGCGCCGACAGCTCGGCGCCGATGTGCTGCAAAATGCCACCGAGGATGCTGCGCGCCGTCACGTCCGCCGCGTCACCCGGCCGCGGCCCCACGTGGGCAACATCGGGCCGGTCGACACCGACGTAGGCGGTGTTCGCCTCGCGACCCCGCGTCATCGCCACGTACAGGTTCTCGCGCGGCATGCTCGGCGCGACCACGACGTGGGCGGTGTCGGTCGTGATTCCCTGCGCCCGGTGCGACGTGACCGCGTAGCCCAGCTCGACGTGCTCAGCGACGTACGAAGCGGGCAGCACCACAGTGCTCCCCCACCGCCGACCGAGCCGTCGTACCTCGACCGAACCGTTCCGGTGCACGCCAATCACGGCCCACCGGTCGCCGTTGCGCACCCAGCTGCGCGACGCATACAGCCGCCGGTCGTTCCGGCGGGTGATGACCGTGTCACCGACGGCGGCGCGGGTTCCGTCGTGCAGGGCGACCTCGTGCCGCGCGTCGACCCGACCCTCCAGAATCAGTTCGGTGCGAGCGCGCACGTTCAGCGCCGCGACGGCCTCGTTCGAGTCGCTGATCAGCACGGTCGTTTTGCCCGAGCGGATGTCCGCCCGCCACGCCTCGTAAGCGGCATCCGCCATCGCCTCGGTGCTGCCATCTCGCAGGCGGTCGTGCACGGCGTACACGTCGATCGACTCGGGGTGGCCCTGGCGCAGCCCGAGGGAGGCCGTCTTCTCCCACTCGTGCACGAAGCGGTGCACGTCGATGAGTTCGGGCGCATCCGCTCGATCGTGCACGAGCAGCGAGAACGCACCGCCCGCCTCGACCGATTGCAATTGCGCGTAGTCGCCGACCAGCAGCACCTTCGCGCTGGCCGAGGCAGCCAGCGCGGTCACCCGATCCAGCGGCATCGTGCCCGCGAGCGAGGCCTCGTCGATGATCACGAGCTGGCCAGCCCGAAACGACGAACTCTGGTCAATATGGGTCTGCCACCACTTCGCCAAGTTCTCGGTCGCGATACCGAGATCCGTCGCCAGTACTGTCGCCGCGGCAGCCGAGGGAGCAAGCCCGACGACTGAGCCCAAACCGCGTTCTGATTCCCAAGCCCGCCGAAGCGCGTTCATCGCCGTCGTCTTGCCCGCGCCAGCCGGCCCCACGAGCACATCGATGACACGGCCCGAACCAGCAACCGAGGAAAGCGCCGCGAGCTGGTCATCGGCAAGGCGGCCGCCACCCGGCAACCGAGAATCAGCAGCCGACCCGAGCGTCACCCGTGGTGCGGTCAAAAGCGCGGCTCGCTCGAGCAGCCGAGACTCCGCGTCCAGCAATTCGGTCGACGTGAACACGACGGAATGCTTCGGCCGAAACACCGACGTCCCGTCATCCCGCTGAAACTCCACAGGGCTCACGGCGAGCTCTGGCGGCGTGAGGCGCAGGGACGCGCGCTCGGCAGCATCCACTATGAGGCCGATGACGGCTTCCCGATCGGATGCCGACGCGAACCGGTACAGCATCGTTTGGCGGGCTGCCTCGGCGGTGAGATTCCAGTGCCGCCAGGTGGCGCGCTTCTCACTGACGGCCGTCATCACACTCACCCCGAGCGCATCCAGAGCCTCGCGCGGCAGGTCCTCCGCACGCAGCAACACCGGAGACGACCCAGCGACCGTCAACACTTCATGCCCGAGCACCCGAGAAGCGCGCTCTTGCCACGCCGCCGTGAGATCCGCCAGCGAGTGCACCTGCTTCGCCGGCCGCGTGGCGAGCGTGGCCTGCGCCCGCAGCTTCATGATCGTCACCGGCCTCGGACGCCGCCCATGACTGGCCACGTAGGCCTCGATCAACCGGTCCGCTTTGACATCAATATGCCGCGCCCGGGTCGAGAATTCCGCGACGAGCGCCTCAGGCACGCCGGTCAGAGCCCAGGCTGGGTGGCGATCTCGCCCTCGCTCGCGCTGCTGCCACTGCACGCCGAGCGATCGCGTGAGCTCATCGGCAAACAGACTCTCGTGCAGTTCGGAGAGCGCCACCACGGCCTCGTGCATCGGCCGGCCGTCGAGCGAGCGCCACTTGCCGTCGAGCACGGTCTGCACCTTATTGCTGATCACCACGTGCGTGTGCAGGTGCGGGTCGCCGGCCCGGCTGTCGAAATGATCGAACGCCGTCGCGATCAGGCCGGTCACGTCCACCTGCGCCACCGCGCCGCCCTGCGCGGTCGTACCGGTGCGCGTCGCCGCGACCTCACGCTCCATGTACGCCAGCACCTCGGCCACCGCCGCATGGTGGGCCGCCGCGATTCGCTCCTGTGTGGCTGCGTCGCCCACACCCCAGAGGATGCTCGCCGACTTCGGAATCGAAAACGTGAAGTCATAGCCGGCGACGGCGCGACGCCGCTTCGCGTCCGGTTGTTCCACAGCGGATGCGGCGGCCCGATCGGTCGGTCCACCGCCGTCGGCGCGTGGCCGGTCCAGGTCGAGTCCGTCGGCGGTGCGATACACCGGGTACGCGCGCCCGAGGGGTTCACCAGTGACCGGGTCGCGGCCCAACCCGATGAGCAGTTGCAGCTGTGCCTCGGTGACGACGTCGCCTTCGACCATGAGCCCGTCGCCAAGGTCGCGGAGGCCACCGCCCATCCAGCGACCCGGCGGCGTGCCTTCCTCGGTGTAGTAGCGCGTCAGCGGAGTCGACAGCAGTCGTTTGCCGTCACCAGCGGCGACCGTGCGTAGCAGGTACTTGTACCCGTCGCCGGCACTCATCACCCGCATGGATACGGTCACCGCGCCCACCTTCACCGTCACAAGGGAGGTGCGCAGTGATCCACAAGGAGTTCGATTGGCGCGTCCACGTCACAGCGATCCTCATAGAACAGGGTGATTAGTGACCCTTGCGAGCGCATTCAGGGCATCGTGGCCCAACGGGCCCTGGACGTGGCTGAAGGGGTGCCGCCTTGTTCTATTGAAGCTTGCCAGCGGTTGGCAGATGGGGCGGCCGCGCTACTACGAAGGTAAACACAGATAGCCTCATATTGCCTGGGGGCGTACTCCTCCCAGCATTTAGACGGGGGCTTGGAATGGCAACTTTGGATTCACGTTTGGCTCTTACCGACATCGCCCTGGTCAAGACGATAAGCCTCTTTAAAGGCTCACATAACCTTTCCAATGACCCAGACCGAACCGAAATCGAAAAACTGGCCGCCGTGCGGAGGGATGTCGCCGATGTCATGAATGCTAAGAACTTGGCATTTCTTTTTGGTTCTGGCTGCTCATCCTCGCGCGACGAAAATGGCACCGAGGTCGGGATTCCGACCATGCAACCCCTGGCTCGAGATTTCTTGAGCGCAACCGACGGCAAGTTTAGAGTGACGAAAACGGACCGTGCCCGACTCAAGTCCGCGCTTGGCCTTGACCTAGATGACCCTAAATTCGCCAACAATTTGGAGGCCTTGATGGAGGTACTCTACGGCTACCAATTCGCCCTTCGGACGTCGAAAAGATCCGCATTGCAGAACATTCTCAGCACCGTGGAGAAGGTTATCGGGCTTGTCAAGGGCTACGTCTTGGACAGGTGCACTAATGGGCCATTCACCCGGCATGATCGGACTGTTCTCGATACCTACCAGCAGTTCTACCGACGGCTGGTGCAACGTGATCGAGCGTTAGCGCGACCTTGGGTTTTTACGCTTAACTATGACCTGTTCAACGAAACAGCGATGGACCGCTTGGGCATTCCCTACATCAATGGGTTCATGGGTTCAGTAGAACGTCGCTTCAACCCGGCCGTATTCAGGTATTCGCTTTCGCAGCAGCTTGACATTTCTAGCCGAAAGTGGAGTTCGGTTGACAGTCTCGTGTACTTCGCGAAATTGCATGGCTCCGTCAGCTGGGAATCAAGGGAAGACGGCCTGTTCCCGGTCGTAGAGACCTCCCCTGAACTGATTCAAAAGGAACACCTACTTATATATCCCACTCCTGCGAAGCAGAACGCGAGCTTCGCTGCGCCCTACTCCGATATGTTCAGGGAGTTTCAGACACGAGTCGCCCGCGACCAGAGTGTCCTCATCACTGTCGGGTACAGCTTCAGCGATGAGCACGTGAACAACATCATCTTTCAAGCGTTGACGATCCCAACGTTTCGGCTAGTGGCATTTGTGGACCCCGACGCCAACACCATGATCACAAAGCTTCGGGCCCTCAATGATCCGCGAATCTGGATTATAGGCACAGAAGAACCGAAAGCTGTATGGCAGGGCCATTTTTTCGCCAACTTTGTCGATGAATTCATGTCTGCCGAAGGCCCAGATGCTTCTGACGAGGCGGTCGAGCGAGTCCTCAGTCGGCTTCTAGCACGTCCGACCGTTCCGGAAGCTGCGAATGAGTAGGGCCGATCATCGTCGGGCCTTGGGCAAAGTTGTTGCCGTGTCTGCCAATGACTTCACTGTCGAGCTGAGTTCTACTGCGGATAGCTTCACTCTCGTAGGATTTGACGGGCAACATTACGTGGCGCGTATTGGGTCTTTTGTCCTCATCCCCTTGCAGACTGAGTACGTGGTTGCCGAAGTCGTGGGCCTTCGAGAACGGGAGCTTTCGTCAGGCGAGCAGTTGCAAACCGATATCCATGACGCTCAATCTTTGCGAGCCATCAAGTTTCTGGATGTCGTTCCGCTGGGTTCGTTGCCCTTTCGGCCCAACGAGCCCTTTCGGTTCGGTGTTTCCATCTACCCACCTTTGTACTCCGACGTCCTCTATACGCAGACTGAAGACCTCGACCGCATCTTGGAAGTCAGCGGGGCTGAAGAAGAAACCGAAGACGGGGGGACACCAATTCCAACGCGCCTGAGAGCATTCGACATAGGTACCTCGGTAGTTTTCGACAACTACAAGGTGAAGGTGAAAATCGATGAATTCTTTGGTGGCCATAGTGCGATTCTTGGCAACACTGGCAGCGGCAAGTCGTGCACGGTAGCGGCTATCGTCCAGTCTGTTTTCGAGAAGCAATCAGCGAATCCAGCCCAAGGCGCCTCATTCATTTTCTTCGACACAAACGGCGAATACAGGCAGGCCTTCGCGAAGCTCCCCGCACCCATCGGTCGCCTATACGCATCCGTTCCAGGATACGACGATCATTTGCCAGATCCCGTCCCGATCGACGGCCAAGAAATCGCAATGAGGTTCCGTTTACCACACTGGTTCATGTCGTCCGATGAGTGGGAAATGCTACTTCGGGCCAGCGACAGAACGCAACGACCCATCCTCCGAACCGCCCTCGGACTGACAAGCCTCTTCGCCGCAGCAGACCCCGACCTCGCCGTGCTCAAGAATCACATCCTGGCGTCCGCCATCCTTGCCATTCTCGCCAGCTCGGAAAGCCCAACGGCAAGTCTCGGCCGGATCCAGGGACTTATGTCCTCGTTCAGCACTGACAAGCTGTCGCGGAAAACGTTGGCAGTTCCAATGCAATTCAACTACGGCAATTTCGTGCGCCCACAAGACTTACCGGACACACTTCAACCCTTTCTCCAGGACGAGGTGGAAATGCCCGACTATCGGAATCTCCCCTTCAAGTTCGAGTTACTCGGGAAGGCGCTCGACCTCGCGATTCTCTATGAAGAGTCTCATGGGAACCGCCACATTCGCGATTACACCTCATCTCTAGTAACCCGCTTCAAATCGATCGCAAGCCGCAAGGAGTTCCAGTTCCTTAGACCGGACCCCAGCACTTTGGCGGTTCATGAACGCAATCCAAGCGCATTTGTTGAAATACTTGTCGGGCTCCAGGCGAAAGAAACGGGCTCGGGCTACGACAAAAGAACCCAGATCACCGTGCTGGACATGAATGAAGTTGAGGACGAAATAGTGGAAGTGGTGGCTGCCGTCGTCACCCGCCTTGTATTTGAACGTCTCAGGCGATCAGCCAGCCGGAATGCTCTTCCGGTGAATCTAGTCTTGGAGGAAGCCCATCGATATGTCTCCGACACGCCCACGGACTTCGCCATGAACGCCGCCAAGATCTTCGAGAGGGTCGCAAAAGAGGGTCGCAAATACGGCCTCTTTATAACGCTGGCCTCGCAGCGGCCGAGTGAACTGTCCAAAACTGTGCTGTCTCAGTGCTCGAATTTTGTCGTACACAGGATTCAAAACCCTGAAGACCTTCAGCATGTCCGCAGAATGACTCCGTTCATCTCCGACGCGGTCCTCAGTCGCCTTCCGTCCCTGCCAAAACAACACGCACTAATCTTCGGCAACTCAGTCAGTGTGCCGACAACTTTCAAAGTTCGTGATGCTGCCCCGACTCCGCGAAGTGACGACGCGAAAATCCGACACTTGTGGTTCGTGGACGATGCCTCCGTGAACGACTTGTAGACCGTTCAACGACCATGACGAGATCGCATCCAACGCGATTCGTCATCTTCAACCTCGATCTGCAAGAGGCGTGGAGTCTGGGAGATGCGGTCAGGGCGGCTATTCGCGGCCGTATCCGTTCTCGTCGCGTTCAGCATGCAACGTATGAGTGGGGCCGTCGGAGTGGGCGGGCGGGCGACGGAGAAATAGACAATCCCGTGACGCCAAGACACGGACTCACACCTAATCTGCTTTGATCGCCTCAAGCTCCACGACTGCCTCGGGGACGCTAGGAGCGTCGGTGACTTCGGCCCAAAGACTGAGGATGTCGCCAATCAGCAGGTAAGCACCAGTAATGAAGCGTGAGGCTTCGTACTGTGTCACCTCGGCGTGCGCACCCTTGTGTCCGGCGTCGTCGAATGCGTCGATGCGCTTCCCGAAATCTTCAAGATCGGAAGTTACAACATCTTTCAGCGTCGAACCAATTTTGCCTTGATTGACAATCCAGCTGATGAGGCGGTTGATGTATTTGTCATCCGTCATGGGGCGACCGCCGACAGGTTCGCCTGCGGGGCTGAGCTCGTCGGCGATTGCCTTGAGCAGCCGGCGGCATGCTGCTGCCGCGTTGGCCCAGTCTTCCGGGTTGTTCGACGACGCGTTCTCGAACGCCGAAGCCAGCTTCACTGCGGCCGTCGGGGCGAGCTTCGCGATCCGGGCGTCAACGTCATTGCGAACAACAGCGAATGCGCTTTCGACTGCGGCACCGAACCGCAGCTCTATCTCTCGCTCGCTGACGTATTGATGCACGGACCCGACCACCTTGCCGATGACACCTTGCTGCACACCCACGAGGTTGCGAATCGCACCCCGTTCCTGCGTGTTGCCAGGGGGCGCCATCACAAACTGAGCGGGATTCGCAGATGAGACGCTAACCGGCGCGTCGGCTGCGGCTTGGATTTGCAGCATTCCAGCGTCGACGTCCGCCTGAAGTTGGCTCAGAGACGTGGTGTACCAGCGCGCACCACCGTCGTTCTTATCATTGGGCGCCTTGCGCCCAGACTTCGCAGCGGCATCTACGGCAGCCTTGTTCAGCGGTGACGGGTACCCCGTCATTTCGAATGAAAGCCAAGCCATTGCATCGATGTCGTCGAGCAGTCGAGCCAAACGAGTCGCCTTCTTCAAGAAGTCCGGAGGAGGCATGCGCGCGAGTTCGATATCGGTCAAAAGTTCTTCGGCGAGCGATAAGGCAGTTTCGCGTCGAGTAGGTGCCATTTCGTACGTTCTCCCTCGTCTGTCTCTCGCCCCAAGCGTATTGCAAGCAAGCGAGTTGTACGTTTCGACCGTCACCTGGAACTCTTCCAGGTGGGCCACAGTCGCACCCTCCCAATAGGCTGGACCTGGGTAACACGAGGGGAAACACCGCATCACATGGCTGACAACAACAACGGCGCGTTCATCTGGTCTATCGCGAATCTGCTTCGCGGCGTCTATAAGCAGGCCGACTACGGCAAGGTCGTGCTCCCCTTCACCATCCTGCGCCGCCTCGACGCCGTGCTCGAACCCACCAAAGACGCCGTTCTCGGCGAATTCGAGAAGCGTAAGGACGGCACCATCCCCGTCGAGAAGCTCCTGCCCAGCGTCTCGAAGCACGACTTTTACAACACGAGCCTGTTCACCGTCGACAAGCTCGGCGGCGACCCTGCCAACGTACGTGCAAACCTTCTCAACTACATCGACGGATTCTCCGCCAACGTGCGCGACATCTTCGATCGCTATGACTTCGCCGCGCAGGTCGCTCGTCTAGACGAAAACGACCTGCTCTACCTCGTCGTGCAGAGATTCGCCGGCGTTGACCTGCACCCCGACCGTGTCAGCAACACCGAGATGGGCCTCATCTTCGAGGAGCTCATTCGCCGCTTCGCGGAGTCCTCCAACGAAACCGCCGGGGAGCACTTCACGCCGCGCGAGGTCGTGCGCCTCATGGTTAGCCTGCTCTTCACCGAGCACCTGGACGAAGACCCCGCCCGCTCCCTCACCGTGCCCGGCGCCGTGCGCACGGTCTACGACCCCGCAGCTGGCACCGGCGGCATGCTCAGCGTCGCCGACGACTACGTGCGCGAGCACTTCCCGCAGGCCTCCCTCACGCTCGTCGGCCAGGAACTCAACGCCGAATCCTTTGCCATCGCCAAAGCCGACATGGTCATCAAAGGCCAGGCCATCGAGAACATCATCTGGGGCGACACACTCACCAACGACGGCCACCACGGTAAGACCTTCGACTACGGCCTTTCTAACCCGCCCTTCGGCGTCGAATGGAAGAAACAACAGTCCTTCGTGCAGAAAGAATTCGACCTGCAAGGCTACGACGGACGCTTCGGCCCCGGCCTCCCCCGCGTCTCCGACGGCTCTCTGCTCTTCCTCATGCACCTGGTCAAGAAGATGCGCCCGAGAGCGCAAGGCGGTGGCCGCGTCGGCATCGTCCTAAACGGCAGCCCTCTCTTCACCGGCGGCGCCGGCAGCGGCGAAAGCAACATCCGCAAATACGTCATCGAAAACGACCTGCTCGATGCCATCATCGCCCTGCCCACCGACCTCTTCTATAACACCGGCATCGCCACCTACATCTGGATCCTCGACAACGACAAACCCACCAGCCGCCGCGGCAAAATTCAGCTCATCGACGCAACCGACCAGTGGGTAAAAATGCGCAAGAGCCTCGGCTCCAAACGCCGCCAAATTACCCCCGAGCAGATCCAGCACATCGTGCGCCTCTACGGTAAGTCGTCCAACATTTCAGAAGCGGATGCCGACGCCTCCAAAATTTTCACCCTCGCCGATTTTGGATACACGACAATCACCGTTGAACGCCCGCTGCAGCTGAACTGGGCCCTCACCCCGGAACGCCTCGCCCACGCGCTATCAGCGAAGTCGCTCGCTTCTCTCGCAGCCTCTATCGAGGTGGCCCTACTTCCACTGGTCGAGCATGCCGGTACCACCACGAGCGACAGCGCCGCCTTTACAAGGAGGCTGAAGTCCGCACTCGCTCTCGCCGACATCGCTGTGGCCGCCCCGCAGGTCAAGGCGCTCATCAGCGGCCTTTCGGAACGCGATGACACCGCACCAATCGTCACCGACGCCAGAGGCAAGCCTATTGCCGACACAGACCTCCGCGAAACCGAAAACGTGCCGCTCACCGACGAGATCGACGATTACATCGTGCGCGAGTTAGCCCCGCACGTCGAACACTTCTGGGTCGACCGCTCCAAAGACAAGATCGGCTATGAGATCCCCTTCACCCGACACTTCTACAAGTACGTGCCCCCACGCTCGCTCAAGGAAATCGACTCTGATCTGAACAAGCTTGTCGCCGAAATAGCGGTCCTCCTGAACGAGGTGGAGAGGGCATGACCCATCGCACCACCTGCGCGGACAACTCTACCCCTGCCCTTCCTTGGTTCGGCAAGACACCTAAACGTTGGCGGATAGCTCGGTTCTCACGATCTCTCGAGCTGATTACCGAAAAGGCAACCACCTCAGACTTCAAAGTCGCACTCGAAAATATTAGAGGATGGTCGGGTGAATATATCGACGTTGAAGGACAGGAACTGGCAGGAGAAGGAATCGCCTTTCGGGCTGGCGACCTTCTTTTTGGCAAGCTACGTCCGTATCTGGCTAAAGTCTGGTTGGCCGACCGCGATGGTGCTGCCGTGGGAGATTTCCACGTGTACCGGTCGACCGCTTATAGGGGAGCGTTTCTCAAATATTTGCTTCTGAACCGCTCATATATCGACCTCGCCAATGGGTCCACCCACGGCGCGATGATGCCAAGGGCTAGTTGGGGCTTCGTTCGCTCCGTTATCCAGCCTGTACCGCCAATCGAGGAACAACGGAAGATTGCGGACTATCTGGATCGTGAGACGGGGCAAATTGACGAGCTGATTCTCAAGCAGGAGCGGCTGGTCCACACGCTGAGCGAACGCCATCAAGCTCTTCTAATTCACTCCACTCACCCACAGAAAGCGCACTGGGTCGGTCGTCTCGGGAGGGTACTGAGAAAGCTAGAGCGACCGGCTATCGAGGGGGCTGAGACAATCACTGCCTTCCGTGATGGTCAAGTCACACTCCGTTCACTTAGGAGAAGCGAGGGCTTTACGTTCTCCGAGACGGAACACGGTTATCAGGGCGTTTCGCCTGGTGATCTTGTATTTCATGGACTCGATGGTTTCGCGGGAGCCGTGGGGATATCAAACTCGTCGGGCATATCATCACCTGTTTATCACGTCTGTTCGGCCGAGGGAGAGAACGATGTCAATTACATCGCGCTCTTGTTGCGCGCCTTAGGCCTAACCGGATTCTTGACCACCCAGGCTGGCAATGTCCGCCAGAGAAGCGTCGACTTTCGAAACTGGGGAACCTTTGCCCGTCTACCATTGTCTTTACCAGCTCCTGCCGAGCAACGTCATCTGGTTGAGCAATTTTCACAATCATCGACACGCACTGATGCCCTAATCGCCAAGGCCGGCGAAATGATCGCAGTGCTCAAGGAGCGCCGCCAGGCCCTGATCAGTGCCGCAGTCACTGGAAAGATTGACGTGAGGGGACTCTGATGGCAGACCACAACGAGAAGCCGTTCGAAGACGAACTGGTCAATCACCTGCACGCCAACGGGTGGCTTTACTCCCCCACCAGCGCTGGCTACGACAAGGAACGCGCGCTCTTCCCCGAGGATGTGTTCGGATGGCTCGAAGACACTCAGCCCGAGGTCATGGCGCGGGCGGTGAAGCCGGGTGATGCGGCATCCGTTCAGCAGAAATCGCGTGATGCCCTGCTCGACCGGCTTGTGAAGTCACTCGATGCGCCCTTCGACAGTGTCAACGGGGTGCAGGGCGGCACCCTGTCGGTGCTGCGCCGCGGATTCAAGGCCACGCCGCTGTCGTTTCGCATGGCGCAGTTCAAGCCGGTCACCGCACTGAACCCTCAGACCACCGCTGATTACGGCAAGATGCGCCTGCGGGTGATGCGGCAGGTGTTCTATTCCGCCTCGAGCAAGAAAAGCATCGACCTCGTGTTCTTCGTCAACGGGCTGCCGGTGGCGACGCTGGAGCTGAAGACCGACTTCACCCAGAACGTGCAGGACGCGATCTCGCAGTACCGCACCGACCGCAACCCCAAGGGCGAGCCGCTGCTTTCGTTCGGTCACCGCGCGCTCGTGCACTTCGCCGTCAGCAACTCCGAGGTGTTCATGACCACGCACCTGCGCGGTCCGGAGACCTTCTTTCTGCCGTTCAACCAAGGCAACGAGGGCCGTGCCGGCAACCCGCCGAACCCGACCGGGTCGGCGACGTCGTATCTGTGGGAGCGGGTGTTCCAGAAGGATGCCTGGCTCGGCATCCTGGGGCAGTTCATGCACCTGCAGGTTGAGAAGAACATCGACCTCGTCACCGGCGAAGTCGAGGCCAAGGAGACGCTTCTGTTCCCGCGGTTTCAGCAGTGGGAATCCGTCACCAAGCTCATCGAGGCCGCTCGGGTCGAGGGCCCTGGGCACCGGTATTTGGTGCAGCACTCGGCCGGGTCGGGCAAGACGAACTCGATCGCCTGGACCGCGCATCAGCTGTCGACGCTGCACCGGCCCGATGGCAGCAAGGTGTTCAACTCGGTGATCGTCGTCACCGACCGCACCGTGCTCGACACCCAGCTGCAGGATGCAATCAAGCAGATCGACGCGAAAACCGGCGTAGTTGTTGGCATCGAACACGGGAGCGGATCGAAAGCGAGCCGGCTCGCTGAAGCGCTGCTACATGACGTCCAGATCATCGTCGTGACGATCCAGACATTCCCATTTGTCATGGCCGAGCTCGACAAACTGACCGGGACACTGGCCGGACGCAATTATGCGATCATCGCCGACGAGGCCCACTCGTCGCAGACCGGAACCACCGCGAACAAGCTCAAATCGGTCTTGGGCGCCCAAGAACTCGCCGAACTCGCGGACGGTGGCGAGGTCGACGCGGAGACGGTTCTGTCCGCCGAGATGGCCTCGCGCGCGAACGCCAAGAACATTTCCTACTTTGCCTACACGGCCACCCCCAAGGCGAAGACGCTGGAGCTCTTCGGGCGGTCCGTGAACGGGGCGCTGCCGCAGGCTTTTCACCTGTACACGATGCAGCAGGCCATCGAAGAGGGTTTCATCCTCGACGTTCTGCGCAACTACACGCCATACAAAGTGGCGTTCAAGCTGGCCCACAATGGCCAGGAGTACGACTCCGACGGGCCGTTGGTCGAGAAGACGCAGGCCGTGAAGGAGCTCATGCAGTGGGTGCGCCTGCACGACTTCAACATCAGCCAAAAGGTCGCGCTGATCATCGAGCACTATCGCGAAAACGTAGGTTGGCGCCTCAACGGCAAGGCGAAAGCGATGGTCGTCACCGGCTCCCGGAAGGAAGCCGTGCGCTACAAGCTCGCCTTTGACGATTACCTGAAACGCACCGGTCACACGGATGTGCGGGCCCTGGTCGCGTTCTCGGGCGAGGTTCTTGAACCGGACCTGAACCCGGAGCCGTTCACCGAGATCAACATGAACCCGCTCTTGAAAGGCAGGTCTCTGCCGGAGGCGTTCAAGTCGGACAGCTTCCAGGTGATGCTGGTCGCCAACAAGTTTCAGACGGGTTTCGATCAGCCCCTGCTTGTGGCGATGTACGTCGACAAGAAGCTCTCCGGCGTCACGGCAGTTCAGACGCTGTCGCGCCTGAACCGAATGGCCAAGGGCAAGGACACGACGTTCGTGCTCGACTTCGTCAACGATCCCGAAGTCATTCGCGAATCCTTCGAGCCGTATTTCAAGGATGCTCGCCTGTCGTCCGTGACCGACCCCGATATCGTGCATGATATCAAGGCCAAGCTCGACTCGTCCGGCATCTACGAGGAACACGAGGTCGAAGCCGCAGCCTCAGTCAAGGTCTTCAAGAAGGGCAACAACGCTCTTTCTGCAGCGGTGGCGCCGGGCAAGGACCGGTTCAACAAACGATACGACGCCGCCGTACTCGCCGGCGACGGGCTCGAGATCGACAAGCTGAACTTGTTCCGTGGCGACCTGACCGCCTTCGTGAACGCCTATGACTTTCTCTCGCAGGTGATCAACTACGAGGACACCTCGATCGAAAAGCACTCGATCTACTACCGTGCGCTCGCGCAGGTTATCCGCGAGGAGAACCGGCGCAGCCCGATCGACCTCGCCGGAGTGGCGCTCATCGGGTACGGCATCAAGAAGCACGACGCGCTCGACATTGCTCTGACCAACGATGTCGAACTTGATCCCTTGTCGGCGACGGGGTCGGGCAAGCCCATGGACCCCGCCATGACGAGGCTCATGGAGGCGGTGAACCAGCTAAATCAGCTGTTCGACGACGACACCTTCACCGAAGTCGACACCATGGCCTTCTTCTCGCTGGTGAAGGGGAAGGCCGCGGAGAACGACAAGATCACGACGCAAATCTCTGCCAACAGCGAGCAGCAATTTCTCTCAAGCCCTGACCTGAGCGGCACTGTGACGGATGCGATCATCACTTCCGGAACCAACTTCGAGTCGATGGTGGCCGAGGCGTTGAACAGCAACACCAAGCTCCTGAAGATCATTGACCTCATTGGACGGTCGCTGTACCGGGACGGGAAGGAAGCCGCCTGATGGGGCTGAAGGATTACATTCCCGTCGAAGCGGCCGCGTATCTCATGGGCGAATCGGTAGACGCTTTCGCGCCCCACTTCAAAGCAAGCAGGCAGCAGGCCACTGGGAGAATGCCAACCGAGGCTACGGTGTGTCCAAGCGTGCACTCGCCGCATTCGTTGGGCTGGCTGGTGAACGAGTACAAGTCTGTCAATGGAAACCTCCTTCGCTGAGACAAGGAGGATTCTGTAGTTCTCGCATAGCCCATCCAGAATTCGGCGGACGGAATCGGAACCTTCGAGTAGAACTTTGTCTCAAAATCATCGGTCATCTCTTGTCACGACCGAACGTTTCCTTTAGTACTTTCTCAAGTTGAGTCGCGCGCTGCGCCCAGTCTGATGCCTCGCCAGTCGCAGAATGATCGTTTAGATCATCCCGGACGACCCTGTTCCGGGCAATCAGCGATTGCCCGTCTTTAGGCAGGAATTCACGGTACTTATATGCGTCCTCACGAGCCCGTGCTACATCGGATGGATTCGTACTTGCAAACACAGCTTCTGACTCGTCGGCGTCCGCGTCTTCAAACAAACTCGCTGAGCGATCATTCATGGTGCGATGATAATTCCACAGGGCATCCTGGGCATTGTTCCGCCGCTGCTGACGTGCTAGGTGGCGCTGGGTGACCGCACCTATGATGGCGCCAAGTACTCCGCTCAGCAGCCCTACCACGACAGACACCATCAGCGTCGGGCCGTCAATATCAGCTAAGAATTCCACGCCAATCCTTTCAATCACCACGCCTTTAGGTAAGCCGCCTCATTTCGTCACTCGCTCGCTTTCATTTCAGCATCTAACCCTCAATTGCTTCTAACGCGAGCCACGAAAAGACAACTGCCCGCCAACGCGCGGAATCTGAGTTCCAGCTCATCGTATGATCTGCGTCGGATGCTTCGAGGGCGACGATATCGGAACGCAGCGCCCTGACGTGAGTCGACAGCGCGAACGGCGACGACGTGTCGAAAGTTCCGTGAAGGATTTGCATCGGCACAGTAAGTTCGTCGGCGCGCGCGATCCAATCGAAGCTGCGCAGTTCGATTTGGTTGGCGAGACCTACTAGTCGCGCCAAAGGCCTGGAGTTGAGCCACGGCACGACTAGCGCGCCAGCCCAGGCGGGAAGGCCTGCCCGCACGCAGTTCGACTTGATCGTCGCGACCCAGTCGAGGATGGGCGACTCAAGCACCAGCCCGGTGACAATTCCGCGAAGCTGGGGCTCGGCGGCAAGCTGCAGTGCGATGGCTGCGCCCATCGACCACCCGAAGAGGATGACGCTGCCTGCGCCGTTCTCGCGGGCGTATTCCACGGCCGCTCGCACGTCATCGACCTCGGCGGCACCGAGTTCGGATCTACCAGACCCGACATGGGGACCTTCGCCGTCGTTCCGATAGGTCACGACGAGCGACGTCAACCCGGCCTCCGAGGCGACCTGCACGCCACGCAGCGTTCCGGCGCGCGTGCTTCCGAGACCGTGGATGTGGATCGCCCAGGTGGTCGACGGAGGGCCTTCGGACGGAATGAGCCAGGCGGGCGCGGGGCCGACATCGGTTTGAATCTCGATGTCCATTGACGTGAGGCCGGCGTCGGCTGGGCTTTGGAGATAGATGCCGCTCCAGGATGCTCGCAGGCCCGCAGCCACGCCGGGCCCCGACTCCCCCACGACCTCGCGGCCGACAAGACTCGGCCCGCGGTCCTCGACTTTGGGCGCGAGTTTGACCCAGCCGCCGTTCTCGAGGATGAGGTTGTAGTCGCCGGGAGCAGAGGTGGAGGGCGTGCGATCGAGGATGACGACGGGGCGCTCCCCCGAGTTATCGACGCCTCGAATGGTGAGGTCGTACTTTCGCCCGCTTACCGGGGCCGTGAGGCGCCTGGCAATAACCCAGCCGAGGGCTCCGAGCGTCACACCGGTTCCAACTACGACGCCCACCAATGCCCACACGGCTTTCATCACTGGTGCTGGCCTTGTCGAGATGGCGACGCAACAGGTCCAGCCCCGATCGATCCGACTCCCAGCAGATGTCGTTCTGCGCGCTCAACGAGTTCTCGGTCGCGGTCGCTCACGTCAAAATCCACTCGAGTGTCGATCATTGCGTCACGGATCTCGACGACCTGGCGATGAAGGAACGTCTCGAGGTCGGCGGCATCGAATGCGGAAAGTTCGGTGTGGCTGATTCCCGGACGTGCTTTCGTCGCGGCGACCCAGATCGGCTCGAGGTCATGGACGAGCATGCGAGTATTTCGGTCGCGTGATCGCGCCTGCACGGCGCCAGCGGCGGGTTGGCCAGCGAATCCGAGGCAGAGGAGAAGGAAAGTCAGCAGGTGCAGGGGCTCATACGCGATGGCTACAGTGGCCATCAGGTTCAAGTTGCGCACCACATGGGCGAGATCCATCGTGATAACCACGACGCTCAGCGCGACCCCGCAGATACTGCCGAGGAGCAGCGAGGCTGGCGGCATCCGCTGAGCGCCTTCGCTGGTTCGAACTTGTCGCGCCGCGAGTGCTGCCATCGCGGAAAGCACGATTGCGTAATAGGTGAATTGGGTCATCGAATAGGCGGCGGCCGCTGGCTGCTCGCCGAGTACCAGCATGAAGTTCGTGGTTGTGATGCCACGGTCGATGAGCAGGAAGGTGCCGACTGCGCCGACGACCGCTGCCACGAGTGTGAAGCCGCCAAGCGCAAGTCGTACCGTCCGCGGTTGGTGCTCGGAGGCTCTGAGCACTGCTCGGCCGAGGAGGAATACACCGACCATGAGCGTTGCGTCGGACACGAAGGTGACCAGGTTGGTGCTGCCGGCGTAGCTGTCGAGTATCCGATACGGCTGATCGGCGTTCAGCGTCATCGCGATTGCGATGGTCAGCGCGGCGTAGGTGATGTTGCGCTCAGTGCGACCCCGCCGCAGGATGAGCAGGGCCGCGACGAGCAGCCACATGAACGCGGCGACGAGCACGACTATCATCCGAAGACCTCCAGATACCGTGACCGGTGCATCGTGGATCCCCTGATTGCTGCAGCGAGGTGGTCGGCCAGCGTCTCGGCCTGAATTTCCTTGACCGTGTTGAGGTCTTGGCGGCAGAGCAATCGGCGACGAGTCTCGGGGGGAATGTCCGGCAGCAGGATGTCAGGAACGTCGGAGTCCTCGTCGACCTCGTGGCCGAGGATCATGTGGGCCAATTCATGCAGCACGAACTGTTGCTCGTGCAGCACCGAATCGCTCTGGGCATGCAGGATGACATCGTCGCCACCCGCCTCAAACCAGACGGCGCACAAGCCGTCGCGACCCGTGACGCCCACTAGTTCGACTATGCGCAGGCGACGCCCCCGGCTTCGCTGCACGGCACCGACGAGTTCGTCAAAGGTGAAAGTTTCGCCCAGGGCGAGTTGATCGAGCGCCGCGGACGCGCTCACTACGCTGTTCACTGCCTCGTCACTCCCCTCCGGACTTGCTTTCCTGAGCTTGCGCTACCTCTGCGTCGAGGAATCTGCTGATCGCCTGGAGGGCGTTTGGTGAGATGTCGCCCAGGGTGCGAGCCGCATACGATTTCACGCGCGCGGCTCGCATCGACCGCACGAGGTCGAGCTGGGCGCTGACTTTGGCGGGGATCTCGGCACCCTCCGAGCCCGCTAGGAATTCTGCGTCAACGTTGAAGAACGCCGCGAGGCCCTCGAACAGCGCGCGGTCTTGAACATATCGGTGGCCGTTAATGATGTAGGTCCAGCGCGACCGCGAGAGGTTCGTGCCACGCCCTTCGAGGAATGCGGCGATCTGAGCGAACGTCGCCTCGCTGCCCGTCTCGGCCTCGGCGACGTCGAGCAGCAGGCGGAGGCGTTTCGCGAGATCCTCCGCGGCTGTCGTGCTCTCGTCGTCGGTCATGTACTTTCCTCGGATTGATGGATCCTCAGGTCGTTGAGAATGCTCAATCTACTCTTTGAGCATGATCAAATCAAGGGTTGCGCATGCTCAAATGTGGTGCTAAAACAGTCTCAGAATTTGTTTTGAGCATGCTCAACACGGAGCTACCTCGCCGAACGCACCAGCGAAGCGAGGCGCACCTTCGTGTCATCGAGCCACGCCTGCGTGGCAGTCCTTCGGGAAGGTGATTGTTGTGAATTGGCACGCATGGCTCCACGTTCGGAGTGTCTGATGAGCGTCGCTGAGGTGCTGGTGGCCACGAATCGGCTGTCGGTGCCGGATGCTGCTCTTGAATTCGTACGGGCGGGGATTCCGGTGTTTCCGTGTGTGCCGGAGGGTAAGAATCCGCTCACGTCTGCCGGGTTTCATGACGCGAGCCGCGATGTCGACCAGGTGCAGGCGTGGTGGACGCGGTGGCCGGGTGCGAACATCGGGATGCGGACGGGCAGCACGTCGGGCATCGATGTCGTAGATATCGATGTGACAAAGACGGATAACGGCTTCGCCGCGTTCGAGCGTGCCACCGCCGCCGGGCTGGTCGACGGCGAGCTCGCGCGGGTGCGCACCCCGTCGGGAGGCATGCACGTGTACTTTGCCGCGAGCGCAGATCGTCCGCAGCGATGTTGGCAGGCGGCGAACGCGCACGTCGACTTTCGCGGGGACGGTGGCTACGTGATCGTGCCGCCCTCGACACTGACGACGGACAACGGTCGCGCCAGCTATCGGCTGTATTCGCTGTCGGCGACCGGTGCGCAGCCCGTCGACGCCGTTGCGCTGCGCAGCTTCATCGACCCGCGGCCGCCGCGAATGGGTACGCGGGCAACCCTCACTCGGGCTCCGGAGCCGAGTCGCCTCGCGCAATGGGTGAGCAACCTGCAGGAGGGCGAGCGCAACAGCGGCCTGTTTTGGGCGGCCTGCCGACTCGTCGAGGCGGGCCTCGCGCCTGCGGACGTCGAGGCTGCGCTCGGCCCGTCCGCCCAGGCCGCCGGCCTCGACGACCGCGAAATTCTCGCCACGATCAGCTCGGCGAGCCGCCGGGTCACGGTTGGCGCGCAAGCATTTGATCGCGCCGATCCGGGAGCCAGACGCGCCGATCCGCCCTGCCTGTCGTAAATGGCCCTGTTCAGATCACCAACCCAAAGGAGATGAAGTGATGGATGTAGACGACTTCGATAAGTCACACGGCGCCACCAGCGTCGATGCCGGTGGCGAGCGGCATCCGCTGCATGCCGTGCTGGAGGAGAGATCACGCCTCTCAGCGCGCACGCGAGGCGGCACCTCGACCGCCAGGCAAGCGGGCACGGCGGCCTCCCGACCCGCCGTCACCTGGATTCGCGCGGCGGACCTGCTCAACCTCGGCGCCGGGCGCATCGCCGGCCGCGGCATCGACCTGCAGGCCAGCGCCGTGCGGCAGGTTCGACGGGCACCCGTCACGGCCGCGCGGGCGATCCGCGATCGGGCCGCCCGGCTGGCTCCCCTCTCCGAGTTCGGAGCGGTGCGAGACCGTGCACAGATCCGCCGCGACAGTTTCGGGCGGGCGTGACCATGAGCATCCTGTTGAACACGGCAACACACACCAACCCGACGGGAGGTGCCGCGACGATGACTTTTCGTGAATCCGAAGGCCTGCGCCGTCTGCTCGCACGATTGCAAGCGGATGGCGGCGCCCACTGGCGCAACGACCCGGAGGCCTCCGAACTAATGCAGTTCACCGCGCAGCGCTACGCCGGGTTAGCGCGCAAGCACGACCTCGACCCGTGGGAGGCCGCCGCGGCCGCCTTCGACGCGATGCGGGCACCCTCGACTCTGCGGGCCGACGACCCCTGGGCCATCGTCACCCGTGCCGTGCAGGTGACCTGCATCGCCGAGGAACGCGCCCGCGGCCTCCTCTGCTCCGTGCATCAGGCGCGCCGGCCCCAGGTGTCGGTGTTTCACGATGCCGAACGGTTAAGCGATCGCGAGCACGCCCTGCCGGAATATCACCCCGCGTTCAGCGTCAATCCGGCTGACAGATTGGCCGAACCGGAGCCACTCGTTGAGGTGTCTCTCGCGGTTGAGCGTGCGATCTCGCTGTTCATCCTGCTCGGTTGGCCGGTGGACCGCACCCGCGATGGCGTCGAATACGTGTGCAGCCGGTTAGCGAATGCCCCGTCGCGCCCGTCGGCCTTTGAGTCCCTGCGGCGCGACTATGCCGCCCGTGCTCTGCTCGACGTGTCGCAGCCGGCCTGGATGAGCATGCTGCGGACACTTTTGGGATCCGGCAACCCGTTGCACGCGCACACCGCGGCCGGGCGTGGCATCCTGTTGCGCTTGCTGGTCGGCGAGCCGTTGCACGCGCTGCTCGGCGATGACGACCTGGTCTCCGACATTGTTCTGAACTCGCCACGGGTGTTCGCATGACCGTCACCCCCGGGCACATCGAGTTGGAGCGGTCGATCGACTCCATCCGGATCGGTTCGCGGCATCGCACTGACCTCGGCGACATCGACGCACTCGCTGCCTCGATCGAGCGGCAGGGGCTGCTGCAGCCAATCACGGTGACGCCCGACGGCACCCTGATCTGTGGTGCCCGCCGGTTGGCGGCGCTTCGGCAGCTCGGGGTACGCAAGCTCCATGTCTGGGTTCGCGCGGGCATTTCGGACCAGCTCGCCCAGCTGCTCGCGGAACAGGACGACAACGCCCTGCACAAGGCCTTTGCACCGACCGAAGCGGCCGCCCTGTATCGCGAGGTGAAGATGCTTCTCGCTGAGGACGCCCAGCGGCGGCAGGTCGCCACACGCTTCGGTACGGAAAAGCCCAGATCAGACGGTGGTGCCACGGTGGCACAACCGCAGCCGATTGATCGCGTCCGCGCGCAAGCGGCCCTTCTCGTAACCGGGCGGCGCTCCTACACAACGCTGGAACGCATCGACCGTCTGCAACGAATGGCGGACGACGAGAATCTCGACGAAACGCTGCGCAGTCGCGCGAGGGAGGAACTGGCGGTGATTCAGAACGGCGGATCGGTGGCGGCGGCGCACGGTCGGGTTGCTGCCGAGGTTGACCGCGTCGCGTCCGCGCCGCCCATTCGCTCGCTGGTTCCCGCCGTGCCGACCGCTGGGCGTTCCGCCGACCTCGAGCAGCTGGCCCGGGACGCAATCGCTCGCGCGAAGACCGCGAAGCGCGCCAAGAAGGCCCGTCCTGTGGCTGCGGCCGACTCGATATTGCCCACGCGTTCTTTCGTCTTCCTCTGGAACGACCTGCATGACTGGTGGCTGCGCTACGACGACGCCGAGGTCGCCGCCGAACTCACCGACGATCAATGGCACCAATTCGATGCGACCCTCGCCGGCACCGTCGCCTTCTTCGAGCGGATGCGCACCCTCCGCGACTCCCCCGCCGTCGCGCCGGTCTCCGCCACCGTTTCACACATTCGTTAGGACCCCACCATGCGTTTCCTTCGCCGCCGCCGCCGTCTTGTCATCGCCATCGTGGGCGCTGGCTTCGCGCTGATCGTGCTGGCAGTCATTGGGTTGTTTGGGCTGCTGCGTGGGCCTGGGAAAGCGAGCTCGCCGGAGCGGCCGGCGCCGACGGCATCCGCTGTGGAGGTCGTGCCAACCGACCAGCCGCAGCCGGTACTTGAAACGTCGAGCCCGGAGCTGTTTGCTCGCAGCGTTGCGCACGCGCTGTTTGATTGGGACACGCGGCAGGATGCTGGTCTCGCCGACTGGGCGCAGGTGCTGGTGGACGTGGCCGATGCGGAGGAAGCGGCTGCGCTGGCCGCCGACGTGCGGGAGTACTTGCCGGGCGCCGAAATGTGGCAGCGACTCGCTTCTTACGGCACGCGGCAATGGCTCGACGTGGAGTCGGTGACCGTGCCAACCGCGTGGGCGACGGCGTTGGAGCAGGCCGCGGCGGGGCAGATTTCGCGGGGTACTTCGGCTCTCACGGTCGTGGGAACGCGGCATCGTGCGGGTACGTGGGACACCGATGTCGAGAGCACGGAGCGTCCGGTGTCGTTCACGGTGTTCGTCGTGTGCCCGGGCCAAGAGTCGTGCACGTTGCTGCGGCTGTCGAAGCTCGACCATCCGCTGGAATAGGCCTCGCGATGAAGAAACTCATCGGACTCGTCGTGGTGCTTGTGCTCGCGTGCCCGCTGGGTGGTTTGGTGGGCGTGGCCGCGCTGGTAACCACGATCGCGAACTCGTGCGGATCGTTGGTCGTCGGGACGATACCTGACTCGCTCACCACGCAGACTTTGGACGGCCGATCGGTCATTTTGGATCGGCGACAGCTGACCCATGCGGGAACGATCATCACTGTGGGCGGGCAGACGGCCGACGTTGGTCGGGCGGGAGTGATCGTGGCCTTGATGGCCGCGCTCACGGAGTCGATGTTGCGTCAGTTGGCTAACACCAGCGCGTATCCGGAGTCTGCTTCGTACCCTCACGACGGGGTCGGTTCTGATCATGACTCGCTGGGGCTGTTTCAGATGCGTCCTTCGTCGGGCTGGGGAACGGTCGCTGAGCTCATGGACCCGACCTACCAAGCGCAGGCATTCTTCGGTGGTGTGTCGGGACCGAACGCCGGGTCGCCACGCGGGTTGCTCGATGTCGCTGGCTGGCAGGTGCTCGACCCGGGCGCGGCAGCGCAGGCCGTTGAGGTCAGTGCCTATCCGGATCGGTACGCGAACTTTCAGCCGGTTGCGGAGGCGATCCTGATCGCGCTGACCCGTTCTTCGGGCGTTATCGAGTCATCGCGGGTCGCGTTTCCACTGCCTGCTGGCTCGTACACGAACACCGACAGCTTCGGGTGGCGTATCGATCCGTACACGGGCGAACGACGTTTTCATGCGGGCAGTGACCTTGCGGCGCCGTTGGGAACGCCGATCCTCGCGGTCTCCGATGGTGTTGTGAGTTTCGCCGGACAACGCGGAACCTACGGCGGGCTGATCACCATCGAGCACACGGTCGGCGGTGATCGGGTCACCTCGTTCTACGCGCACATGTACGACCAAGGCTTGCATGTCGCGACGGGCGAAAGCGTGGTGGCCGGCCAGCACATCGGCGACGTCGGTTCTGCGGGCAAGTCGACTGGGCCGCACCTGCACCTTGAGATCCACCCGGGTGGGCTGGGCCAACCGGCTGTCAACGCGGTGGATTGGCTCGCGGCGCATGGAGCCGCCGACCTAACCTCAGCTACAAGCGGATGTCCGGTGGCATGAAATGGACGTCTTTCCCGACTTCGGTGCCGTCGGTGGCGCTGCAGAGCTGAAAAGCATCATCGGGGCGTTGCTGACGTTCGTGCTCATCATCGCGGTGCTCATGATGATCGTCAACGGGGTGACGTGGGCGCTCGCCTCGGCGCACGGCAACTTCCAGACGGCGACACGGGCGCGGCTTGGGCTGTGGGTCGCCTGTGGGGTGGTAACCCTCGCCGGCGCCGGGGTTGCTTGGGTGAACTTTTTGCTCGACGTTGGCTCGACGCTGTGAGCGGCTACTTGTCTCTTGGCGTGGGAGGCCACATATCGTGTCCGGCCCATCACCCCTTGGCCCTGGAGAGCCACACCTAGCCAGGGCGCCACGCCAAGTCAATTTCTGGCAACTCCGGATGCTGGTTCGTCTAATGCCCCAGATAGGATCTGGGTTACATTGACACTACGACGGAGGGGACCCACGCTATGGCGTACAAGAACGAAGACGAGATCAAACAAGAGCTCGGAATCGACTCCTGGAGGAACCTCTCGAGGGACAAGGTCATCAGGTTCGCTGCCATGATGCCGGACATGGACACTGAAGTGGCTCTCAAGATCATCGAACAGTTCCCGGTGTTCAAGGAGTTCGCAATGGACGTCGTAGATTCGATGGAAAAGGCGCATGCGTCCACGCTCTCCGCCAACACGCAGAGCCAGGATCATGTTCACCGGGCATTCCAGGAGATCCGTGAAATCCTCAAAGGAGAGTTGCAAAAAAACGATCTGAGCTGGGACGAGAAGAAGTTTCTCATCGAGCAAATTCAAGAAACGGGACGGCAGCAGTCCCAGAAGGATTCTGAGAACAAGAGGTTTCTGGATAGCGTGCTGGGTAAAGTTCTGTTGGGAACCGGGGCTGCCCTTGCGGCAGGTTTGATTTTCGTCGGCGCGAAGGTTATCGCTGACCAACTGGACATCCCCGATAGTGTCCTGAAAGCCTGAGCGGGAGACGGACGCAGCAATGCCGCTGGCTCATCACCTCAACGGCGCGTAATCGCCAGTGACGCAATTCCTCTGCAATAGTGCGCCCACTTGGTCATCGCTGGCAGCGCCGGACAGCGGTAGGGGACCGTTGCGCAACTTAGTGAGGTTCATCTTCAATCGGGGGCCCGCAAGTTCTACAAAGGCCTGAGAACATGACCCGGGCGGAGCCGTAAATGCTCAGTCCTTGCCGGCAGCTCAAGCCTTGGAGCCCCGGGATGGCCATGCGCTCCTCCATGTCGTACGAACAAAACGACCGAGGGAGCCACCGATGATCGACATCAATCCGAACGGGACGGGACTTCCCGGCATCGAGCAGCTGCGCGTCATCGTCGGCGCGGTCATGACCATCGGCCTCGTGCTCAGCGTGCTCGCCCTCATCGTCGCGGCGATCGTCTGGGGATTCGGCGCCAACTCGTCCAACCCGCACCTCGCCTCTCGCGGCAAGACCGGCGTCATGGTGGCCTGCGGCGCAGCGATCATCTGCGGCGCCGCCGTCACCCTCGTCAACTTCTTCTGGAACGTGGGCCAGTCCGTCTGACCCTGCGATTGCGACGCGAGGCTACCGATGAGCGTGTGCGATGTGCCGGTCGTAGCGGAGGTCTGCACCGGCGTCGGCGACGTCGCATCCTCAGTCGTCGCCGCCCCCTTCGACTGGCTCGCCGCCGCGATGGGCTCCACCGCCGCCTGGCTCTTCGAATCCGTCTGGGCCGCCTTCGACACGACCACCCTCGTCGACCTCACCGACCCGACCTACATCGACGTCTACAACGTGCTGTTCGGCCTCGCCGTCTTCGTCACCCTGATCTTCTTCTGCCTACAACTGATCACCGGCCTCGTACACCGCGACCCCACAGCGCTCTCCCGCGCCGCGATCGGCGTCGCCAAATCGGTCCTCGGATCCTTCGTCATCATCACCATCACCGGCCTACTCCTCGAAATCACCGACCAGCTGTCCATCGGCGTCGTGCAGGCCAGCGGCAACACGATGGAAGGCATGGGCGACCGCATCGCGCTCCTCGCCGTGGGCCTTACCGCGATCAGCCCCGGCGCCCCCGGCGTCGGCGCCATCCTCACGATCTTCCTCGCCGGCCTCGCCATCAGCGGCGCGGCCATCGTCTGGTTCTCCCTCCTCATCCGCAAAGCCCTGCTCCTGGTGGCAATCGTGTTCGGACCGATCGCCCTCGCCGGCGCCACCTGGGACGCCGCCAAAGGCTGGTTCTCCAAATGGGTCGCCTTTGTGGTCGCGCTCATACTCTCCAAGCTCGTGCTCGTCGTGATCTTCCTGGTCGCGGTCGCGCAGGTCTCCGCCCCGATCGATGCGGATCTAGCCTCCGTCAGCGACCCCATCGCCGGCATCGTGCTGATGTTCATCGCCGCCTTCGCGCCCTACATCACCTACAAATTCCTCAACTTCGTCGGACTCGACATGTACCACGCCATGTCGAGCGAGCAGGAGGCGAAGTCGGCGCTGAACCGGCCCGTGCCGGTGCCGAGCGCACCGATGATGGACACCGCGAAGAAGATCCTGGGCCCGAGCGGCGACGGCGCCAAGTCCGCGCCCAGTGGCTCCGCACCGACGGCACCCAACAGCAGCGGAGGCTCGGGTCCCAGTTCGTCGGGCGGAGGTCCCACGCCGTCAGGCGGAGGCTCGGGTTCCTCAGGCATGGGCGCATCTACCAGCACTGGAACCACCGGCGCGGGTGCCGGAACGCGTGCAGGCTCGGCCGCGGCAACAGGTGCTGGAGCGGGAGTGGCTACCGCGGGAGTCGCCGCTGGCGCTGCAGTAGTCGTCGCCGCAGCCAAGGCCGGCCCGAAAGTCGGCGGCGCGGTCGCCCAGTCAGCGGATGCCCACACCCAGACCGCCGGCGACGCCGTCGCTCCGAGCACGCCAGCATCCAAGCAGACGCGACCACCGGCATCCGCTTCACCGCAAGAGCTGCCAGCCGGACGAAAAATTAAGGATGCGTAGCCATGGACACCGACACGAACCACGCGGCCTACCGACTCCCTCCGGTGCAGTTCTCGCGACTGACCAAGCGAGGCGTGCTGCTGGGTCTGTCGGTGCCGCAACTGGTGGCGCTGTCGATCGGCACGCTCACCATCGTTACCGCGCTCTACACTTTCGGTGCCACGGGCGTCGCGTGGACCAGCCCGATCTGGGGTACCTCAGCGGTGATCGCGGGCATCCCGGTCGGCGGACGAAAGATCGTCGAGTGGATGCCGGTCGTCACCCGATGGGCATGGCGATCGGGCCATGAGCAGCTGACCTATCGGCGCCGCATCATCCGCCCGCGCCCGGTGGGAACGTTGTCGCTGCCGGGCGACGCGGCCGCGCTGCGCGAGTGGAACGATCCCGAGACGGGCGCCGTCATGATCCACGACCCGCACGCGCAAACCCTGACCGCTGTCGTGACAGTGTCGCACCCAGCATTTGCGCTGCTCGACCCGGACGAGCAGCATCGGCGCGTGGTGGGTTGGGGCCGGGTACTGGCCGGGGCCTGCCGGTCGGGGCGAATCGCGCGGCTGCAGGTGACGGAACGCACGCTGCCCGATTCGGGCACCGGCCTGACAGAGTGGTGGGAGCGGCATGGCATCAACGACGACAGTTGGGCCGCAACGACCTACCGTGATCTCATCGAGCGGGCCGGGCCAGCCGGTGAACGCCATGCCACGACGATCGCTCTCTCCCTCGACCTCACTGCAGCGTCCCGACAGGTGCGCACGCAGGGCGGTGGCATGCGCGGTGCGGCGACGGTGCTCCGGCAGGAAATGACGGCCCTGACCGGGGCGTTACGCGCGGCGGATCTCACCGTCGGCGGCTGGCTCACCGCCGACGAGCTCGCAGTCATACTGCGAACCGCGTATGACCCCGCCGTCGGCGTCGACCTGGAGCGGCATCCGCTGGTTGGGCGGTCGCTGGCCACGGCCGGACCGGTCGCAGTCGCCGAGAGCTGGGATCGCCTCCGCACGGACAGTGCCTTTCACGCGGTGTTGTGGATCAGTGAATGGCCGAGGTCGCAGGTGTTCCCCGGCTTTCTCTCACCGCTGGTCTTCACCAACGGCATCCTGCGCACGGTGTCGCTGCACTACCTGCCTGTGCGCGCCGATCAGGCGGCGCGCGACCTGCGCAAGAAGAAAACCGAGCTGATTAGCGACGCCCACCAACGCACCCGCATCGGCCAGATAGAGGATGCCTCCGCCACCGCCGAATACGACGACCTCCTGCACCAGGAGGCCGACCTCACGGCTGGCCACGGCGTGCTGCGCACCACCGGACTCGTTTGCGTGACCGCGCCGACGGTCGACGAACTCGATGCGGCCGTGGCGTCGATCGAGCAGGCCGCGATTCAGGCATCCTGCGAGACTCGCCGGCTTGTAGGGCAACAGGCGCAGGCATTTACGGCGGCGGCGCTGCCGTTGTGTCGGAGCGTGTGAGGCGTTTCAGCAGCAGTCTTCGTGCTTGACGTCCCGTTCCCCGGTCAGAGCAGCCACGGGCACTTTGCAGGCGTCGCCGCGCCACGCCTCGAGGCCTTCCCTTATAGCGAAGACCACGATCACGAGGGCTGCAACCGAGTCTGCCCATGCCCAACCGAAGAGGGTATTCAGCAGGAGCCCGACTAGCAGGGCTGCGGAGAGGTAGGAGCAGATCAGGGTTTGTTTCGAGTCAGCGACCGCCGAGGCTGAGCCCAGCTCCCGGCCGGCGCGACGTTCGGCGAAGCTCAGAAAAGGCATCACCAGAAGACTGACCGCGGCCAGCACAATGCCGACCGTGCTGTGTTCCGCTTCCCGAACACCGAACAGGGACAGCCCAGCATCGACGGTCACGTACGCTGCGAGAGCGAAGAACGCCCACGCGATGACTCGCAGCGCGGTCTCTTCCCGCTTCTCTGGATCGGGGGCTGCGAACTGCCACGCCACCGCGGCCGCGGAGAGGACCTCCACGATAGAGTCGAGGCCAAAACCGATGAGGGCCGCTGAGGACGCCACACTCCCCGCCGCGATCGCAATGATCGCTTCGATGACGTTGTAGGCAATAGTGGCCGCAACGATCCACCGAATCCGGCGACGGAGAACCTGCGTCCGGTCAGGCTGGATCTCAACCACTCGGTCGTCAGCAGGAAGGCTCATGCGTCGGTCCCGCAACAGAGCGGCACGTCGCAGGCCTCATCGACGCAGCCGACTCCGTCATCTATAGCGAGCACCACATCCATCAGGGCGACCAGCGCCTTCGTCACGTGAGGATCCGCGATCTCATAGCGAGTCGAGCGTCCTTCCGGAACGGCGGCCACGATTCCGCAGCCTCGCAGGCAAGACAGATGGTTGGACACGTTCGACCGCGACAGCTCCAGCGCGCGTGCCAGCGCACCCGGATAGCCCGGTCCATCGAGAAGAGAGAGCAGGATTCGAGACCTGGTGGGATCGGCCATCGCTCGGCCCAACCGGTTCATCACGTCCACCCGCGAAGCAATAGTCAGCATACACTGACATTACAGTAGGTGCTGACCAATCACCACCCGTAGGGAAGGGTAGGTCCCGTGCTTACGCGGCGCCATCTTCTACTTCGGATCGCGCCCAATTGGATCGGCCCGGAGCCGGAGTACGACCCACAGTCCGCATCGGCGGCAGATGTAGACGTTGTCGCTGAGGACGTGCAACCTGCGGCGCGAATAGATGCGACCGCAAGACGAGCAGGTGAGCTAAAAGGCACTATCCATGAGGCGCGAGCGCTGCTTCGATTTGTTGCTGGGTCGGAGATCCGGCCAGACCGTGCGGGGTGGGATAGATCCGGCAGGCGAGATCGCTGGTGCGGCCATCCGTGGGGAAGAGATCGACTCCGTCGACGAGGATGGTCGGCGATCCGGCAAAGGGCAGCCGTGCGGCCGTCGCGGCGGAATCGATCAGGGTGGATTTGATCGGTGTGCTCGAGGGCATTGTGTTCTCGACCGCTAGCCGCAGGCGGACAAGGGCTTTTTCCGAGTTCGGGCAGTCGGCGACATGAAGCAGCTCGATTGTCGCCATGATTTTTCTCCCTGTACTTTCGGCCAACCGCGTTCCTATCGTTCGACCGACCGACGTCGTTCAACCAATTCTGTCACCGCGGCGTCAGGCCGCGCAGCGCCCCGCGCACCTTCAATGCGAAGCAAATACGTGATTGGAGCGAAGCATGGCCGGGTACGAAACCAGGGACCGCACATCTCGATGGATCAGTGTCGCCTTCCTACAAGGAACTGAGGCCGACGCAGTGCTCGGCCTGATCGACCGAAGCGGAGCATCCGCTGCCTTCGACTACCTGCAGCCACGGGATCTCGGCGATGCCACGACCGACGCCGCCCTCGAGAACGGGTACGTCTACGACCGCATCCCGGCCGGCCGGACCGACCACATCATCGAGCATGACGGCTCGCCATATGCGCTGACCTACAGCAGGACCTACCGGTACGTTTCACTGTTGCGCTGGTATCCGCTTGAACCTGAATTGAAGCCGGCCCGAAACGCTTCCCGTCAAGACGACATCTGGGCCGCCCCGCGGTCGACGCGCCTGGCCGAGCGCACGGTCACGCTGTGAAAGACACCGATGTGACCGAGCGGATGCACACGGCCGCGCTGGTCGAGCCGCGCGGCGAGTTGCGCCGCGACCGTCGCGCCCGCCGACGAGCGGCAGCGAAGATCGAAGCGGATGCGCAGAAGGCCAAGACTGTCGCCGCCCGCACGCGCTGGCAGGCCGAGCAAAGTGAAGCGCGATCGGGCGACTACCTGCCCAAAGCCGGAGAGGCCGGCCCCGCCCAGCTGCGCACGCCCGGACGATTGAAACTGGCCAAACACCAGGACACGACGGCGACGCTGTCGGGCCACTACCCGTTTCTCGCCGAGGCCGGACTCGGCTCGGCCGGCGTCTTTGTCGGGCAGGATCTCTACTCGGGTGGCTCCTTCGTCTACGACCCGTGGGTGCTCTACCAGCAGGGAATGATCACTGCTCCGAACATCGTGCTGGCCGGCATCGTCGGCTCCGGCAAGTCCTCGCTGGCAAAGTCGCTCTACACCCGCTCACTCCCGTTCGGCCGGCGTGTCTACGTGCCGGGCGATCCGAAAGGTGAGCACACCGCCGTCGCCGAAGCTGTCGGCGGCAAGGCGATCATCCTCGGCCACGGCCTGCGCAACCGGCTCAACCCGCTCGACGAGGGCCACCGGGCAGCATCCGTTTCGGATGCCGAATGGTCGGCGCAGCTGGCCGCCCGCCGCCGGGACCTGATCGGCGCCCTCGCTGAAACCGTCCTCGACCGACCGCTCAGCCCGCTCGAGCACACGGCCATCGACCTTGCCCTGGCCGATGCCGTACGCAGCGCGGAGGTGCCGATCCTGCCCATGGTGGTCGATCGCATCCTCTCCCCCAACCCCGAGGACGACGAGGGACGCCTCGCCGCCGACGGCCGCCTCGTCGGCCATGCGCTGCGCCGGCTGGTGGCCGGCGACCTCGCCGGACTCTTCGACGGACCCTCCACCGTGCGCTTCGACCCGTCCCTACCGATGGTCTCGCTCGACCTCTCGCGGGTGGCCGAAAACTCCACGCTCATCTCGGTGCTGATGACGTGCTCGTCGGCGTGGATGGAATCCGCCCTCGCCGACCCGGCCGGCGGCCAGCGGTGGGTCATCTACGACGAGGCCTGGCGGCTCATGGCGTATCCGGCGCTGCTGCGCCGAATGGATGCCCAATGGCGGCTCGCCCGCCACTTCGGCATCGCCAACATGCTCATCTTCCACAAGCTCAGCGACCTCGACAACGTCGGCGACTCCGGATCCGCCATGCGCGCCCTCGCGTCATCGCTGCTGGCCAACGCAGAAACCCGCATCGTCTACCGGCAGGAACCGGACCAGCTCGGATCCACGGCGAGCGCACTCGGACTCAGCCGCACCGAGCAGAAACTGCTGCCCGCCCTCGGGACAGGTCAGGGGCTGTGGCGCGTAAAGGATCGCAGTTTTGTGGTCCAGCATCAGCTGCATCCTGATGAGCTCGCGGCGTTCGACACGACGGCGCGGATGACCGGTGGGAACCCGAACGCACGTTGAATTTGTCTTGAAACCGCATCAACCCCAGTCTCAATTATTGCTGAATTTCCGGCCGTCCCGCAGGGTCGCGCGCCCTTGCTGCTCGCTCGCGCCTAGTACTACGCGAGCGAGCAGCAAGGGAGCGTGAGGCGCTTCGTACGGGTAATGGCACCCAGTCGTCTCGTGCAGTTACTTGATGTCGAATCCATACGTGGTGACCACAGGTTTGTGGTCGGACGGTGCAATATCTCCGTGGAAAAAGTCAACGACCTCGGTCGTTAGGGCTCGAACGCTGCCCCGATGAAACTGAAAATCGATGACCCATGGCGCGGTGGCAGCTGGCCATGTAGGAACCGTCGGCCAGGTGGGCCCAGGAACGACTCCGAGGGCGGAGTAAGAGTCATGTAGGCCGGCCGCGTGCAATATACGGAGAACGTGCCACGATTCGTTGAGGTCACCCATGAACAGCACGGGTTCATTTGGTTCCCCCAATGTGGCCAGGGCGACTCCGGCTGCTTCCGATTGGGCAATCCGTGGGTTGACATGTTCGGTGAGCTCACGCTCTGTCCCCGGAAATGCGAAGTGGGCGGTGCTCACGACGATGGTTGTGCCGTCTTCCGTGGCCAGCCGTACCCAGAAAAGTTTCCGGTGCCGGTGGGTTTCATCCACACCGATTCCGATGTCCAAGGAGCCGTGTTCAATCTCTGTGAATAGCTCAGCGTTCCACCATATCGAGCTTTCGTGGCTCCATCCGTGTTCGTCGTCTTCCACACGGCGGTGACCGGTGAGCACGCTGTCGATGACGTCACGCGTAACGGGACGGAGCTCTTGGACGGCGTAGATGTCGGGGCGACGCGTGACAAGCAACGAGCGCAGTGCTGGTTCACGGTCCGGCCAGCGGTTGTCCGCCCAAATATTATGTGTCATTACTACAAAACGCATGGAATCATGGTCCTTTCGGAGTCTGCGCTGCGCGTTCCGAGCGCAGGCGAGATCGGCTGAGAGAGCGTGAAGGACTGCCCGCGCACAGGAAGTATGAGCTTCGCTGAGGTGCGCGGAAAGAGCTGCGGGTGCGCGCTATGCACGGCCGCAACTGCCCCCGGACGTACGGTTTCAACCAGCCAGGCGAGGTCGTCGGGAGTGGCATGTCCGCCGGAGTCGAGCCAGACAAAGTCAAGCCCGAGCGTCTCAACCCATGCAGTGAGGGATGTCCATTCTGGGTCCCAGGCACCCAACGGTTGTCCGTTGCTGTGGATCAGCACGTCGTCAGGACCAGCCCCGACGGCCAACGCCACCCAACGGTCCGGAACCTGCAGTTCGACTAGGAAATCCCCTCGATTGGCCCGTATATCGTCAATCGCGACCTGCGCGTGGCCAGCCAGGAGGTTCGTGTCCGAATCCCCGGTCGTTAACACTGCGATAGGCGCACCTATGTCGTCCAGTTGCGGCACGGATAAGCCATGTCTCACGGCGGCACGCCATCCGGCCAGGGTCTCGTGCCGCAGCACCAGGGTCCGGCCGTTTGCGGTGGCGGCATCACGCAGGCCTGCTAAGCGGCGAAGATTGCGCGGGTAGGGAGTGACGAAAGCTAGGCCAGCGGTCGCACCTAGGATCCGGTCAACTCTCTCGGCGATTTCGACCTCCGAAAGCGGCTTAGACGGGCTTGAGTCAGGACGAAGCGTTGTGCCTTCCGTGATCAGCAGGTCGACTCCAGCCGCCCGCTCGGCAAAAGCTGCCATGCGTTCAGGTGCGTGGCCGTGACCACGCCAGTCCCCAGTCCAAGCAATCCGCCGGTTCCCCGCCTGAAGGATGAAACCCGCCGCCCCGGGTATGTCGTGATCAACGTGCACGAGCTCGAGGTCCATCCCACCGATGGCGACGTGTTCGCCCTCAACCAAGCCTCGGACCGCAGCCGGAGTGGCGCGCAGCGCCCCTACTTCCGTCAGTCCGGCATACAGAGCGGCGCTGTCGGCACTCATAAGGACTGGCACATCGGGACTAACAAATGGGAGGAGTTCACAATGGTCGTTGTGAATGTGGCTGACGAATATTGCCGTATTCTCAGCGTGGTCAAAGACGGATGTCTGGCTCAACATGCGACCAGTTCCGGCCATCGGCTCTATGGTAGAAGCAACGCTTCCGCCGGTCGGTGTGAGCTGTGTCGGATCGTAGAGCCCCTCAACGTGCGGGGCCATTCCTGCGCGCAGATGCGCGGCGAGGCTCCCCTCGACGGGCGCGGGCGAGGACCGGGAAAACAGAGCCCCCGACGGATTCGGCGTCACGCCAAAATCGAAGAAGACCTCCGAATTCCCGGAGCGAACCGAGACCTGGACCCCCCCGATCGTGCTGGTTCCGTTGAAGAATGTGATGGTTGGTTCCAGTTCAGCATTCATCGGGAAGCTCCTTCAGCGCGGCCGCGAAGGCCGCAAAATTATCAAATCGGGCGCTGGACCAGCGAGCGGCGCGGTCTGTTCCTAACGGGTCTATATGCACTGTTCGGCAGCCTTGTTCGGCCGGGGGAAGCAAGTCATTCCACAGATTGTCGCCAATTACCAAAATTTCCGAAGGCGCAATGTTCCACTGCTCTCGAGCGTGGGAGATCAGCTCCGAGCAGCCGGCAGGCTTGCGCGCATCGAAACGGATTATCTCGAAAGGCGGCTGCAGTCTAAGTCGATCAACCAGCGGCCGGGCTAACTCTTCGGTGGTGTTGGTAGCCAGCAGAAACCGGCGCCCCTGGCTCAAGCGGTGGAGGACCTCATCCAAGTACTCGGAACGGATGAGGGTAGTGCTTGGATCATTGCCGAAACGGCGAGCACGCACGAATGCATCACGAAGAATGTGGGCATTGGCGCCGCGCCGCGCAGCCAAGGCTCCAATGATTTGCCACTGATCGCCTAGGTACCGGAGGGCTCCATCATGTTGAATCGGACCGAGAAGGCTGTCATCCAGCAAAGAAACCGGATTGCCATTCCAATCCAGTGCCTTCTCCGCAACCCAGTGGGGGGCGCTGATCGCGATACCGCGGGACGGTTCCACAAAACTACCGATTTGCGCGGCGGGGTGGCGCCCCTGGATGACATCGGCAACCTCGTTTTGGAGGCCACGGCCTGTGCCATCAACCATTTCCTCCTCCAAAACTCTCGCGTAAAAGTCGGTGATTCGAGGGTCATCGTGGAGTGTGCCGTCTAGGTCGAAGAGCACAACTTTTATGTCACTCAGGTTCTCCAGCGGGGCCGGCCAGTTGAAGCCACTCCTCGTGGGATTTGTCTGCGTCGAGGTTGTTAGCATCGTCACTGCTCAGTTCTGAGGTGATGCCTGGAGAAGGCTGGCCGCTTCAGCGTCCATCCGTTCGGCCGCTTCCTGCGGAGTCACCCAACCGAGGACGACCTCTTCAAGAACTCCCGTGACCATATCGTCGATTGCATTGCCAGCAGCAGTCGGAGGCATGATCTGCGCGTTGACAAAAACATTCTTGAAAGCATCCGCTTTCTGGGGATTCTCCTCGTAGTTCGCGCTCAACAATGCAGTGTCTAAAGCGCTCTTGACTGCGGGCGAATAACCGGTTCGAGCAGCGTAGATGGATTGAGCATCAGTATCGGCAAACCAGCGCATGAATAGCCAAGCGGCAAGTTCTTGGTCGGGCTCCCCGGATGCCAGAATGACGTGGTTTCCACCAAACAACTGGGTAATGGGCTCTTCGGTTTCTTGGGGAGTCAGTGCCACAGACCATTCGAACTTGTCACCGATCTGATCGATTTTCGTCGAGGTCCGCGCCGTGGTTCCGATCTCGGTGGCAGTGCGCTCGTTAGTAAATTCCTGCTCGGTGTCTGCTGCCGTGTAAACGAGCTCGTCCTTAAAGAGTGCAGCCAACAATTCCAGTGACTCAATGGACTCCGGTGAAGTGAATTCGGTCGTTGCGGCGACGGCGTCGAAGGGAGTGATGCCCTTGGAACGCAGCATGTTGTAGTAGACACCGTTCTTTGCGGGCCCCATAGCGGAGTACGCCAATCCGGTCGTGTCCTTCAGTTGACGCGCCTGGTCGAGGAATTCATCCCAGCTTGTGGGTGGCCCGTCAATACCGGCTGTCTCGAACAGGTCAGCGTTATAGTACAGACCCATGCTCGAGTTTCCGTGGGGCCATGACAGGGTGAGCCCCTTGTAGGCATCCACTTGTTGCCTGGCTAGGACACCGTCGACGAGGTCGGCAAGGTCGTCTTCCGAGACACCGAATTGGTCGCTGTCCAGATACGCGTCGAGCGGCACAATCACATCGTTTGCCACGTACTCAAGCACATCGTTTTCATAGGCCATCGAGACATCGGGGGCGCCGCCACCGGCGAGAGAAGCCCTTACGGCCTGATTCAGCTCCTGATAGGACCCCTTGAAGGACTCGTTCACCACAATCCCCCACTCGTTTGTGGCGTTGAATTCCTGAACCATCTCAGTTATCGCTTCCCCGTAGATGGTCGCCTGGATGTGCCAGAAATCGATCTCCACTCCCGTGGGCAAGTCGATGTCATCAATATTTGCTGCGCTGACGGCCGCCTCTCCGGAGCTGGCAGCAGCTCCGAGGCCACAGGAAGTAAGCAGCAGAGTTCCCGCGAGGAAGAAGGAAGTTAGAGCTGTTTTCTTTATCATATTCATATGATTTGTACCTCCGGTAAAGTTAGTGGAATGGGTTGTTGTCAGTCTGGAAACGTTACGAAATCTAGTTGAACTGGTCAGCCTTTTACGCCGAAGGCTGTGAGGCCTTCGATGAAGCGACGTTGAACGAACAGGAAGAATATAATTCCGGGGACCGCGACCAATGTCGTGGCGGCCATGAGCAGGTGGTAGAGCGAACCCTCATCACCGGAAAAGAGCATCAGCCCAAGTTGCACGGGCCGAATGGATTCACTCTGCGTAGCAATCAATGGCCATAAGAGCTCGTTCCATCGCCCAATAAATCCGAACAACACCACGGTCAGTACCGCCGGCATGGTCATGGGAATGAGGACTCGCCAGAGGAATGTCCAGTGAGATGCGCCGTCCATGCGCAGGGCATCCCAATAGTCGCGAGGAACGGCCATGAACGCTTGGCGAAGTAGAAACACGGCAAACGCACTGGCTACACCTGGCAAGATCATTCCGGCATATGTGTCATATAATCCGGAGCCACCCTCCCCAAAGATGCCATTTCCGCCCACCAAGGGGATCTGTCGAATCAGAACATAATTGGGTACAATTCTTGTTTCAAACGGAATCATCATGGTCGCTAAGACGAGCATAAAAAGCAGGTTATTGAACCGGAACTTCAACCGGGCAAAAGCGTAAGCCGCCATAATTCCCGTAAATAGCTGTATGGCAGTTCCAACGACGGCGACTACGAGACTATTGAAGAAATAGCGTCCGAATCCTGAAGGCGGCGATCCCCACGCTTCAGCGTAATTCGCCCATTGTGGATCTGTCGGAAGCATGGTGGGCGGCGATAGATTCACCTCTTGGAAAGTTTTGAGGGAACTGGAAACCATCCAAAAGAACGGGAAGAGCATTACCATCGCTCCGGCGATCAGGGCGGTGTACAAGATCACTCGGCTCGTTACTCGGTACCAGCGCTTAGCCGCAAGTTTTCGTCTTGACTTCGTTGGAATACCGGCGTCTAGGTGCGGTCGAGTTGCCTGACTCGGCGCTCTCTCAGTCGTCTGAAGTGCCACAGTGATATTCCGCCTCTTTAATGTAATGGGATGTTGGCGAAAGAGTTCGGAGAGATCTACTCATAGTGCACACGCCGCTCAGCGAGTCGAAACTGCAGCAGTACAACACCCAGCACTAAAACAAACAGCAGCATGGACAATGCCGCCGCAAATCCCACCGAGCTGGGACGTTCGTATAGGTGACGGAAAATGAGCACAGGTAGCGTCAGAGTAGAATCCAGCGGTGAGCCGGCCCCGGCCCCATAGCCGCCACCGCTGGTCAAGACGTAAACCTCGTTGAAACTCTGAAAGGCGCTGATCGTTGAAACGATCAAGAGAAGAAAAAGAGTGGGCGATACCAACGGCATAGTGATGCGGGTCGCCATTTGCCAGGAGTTCACGCCGTCCATCCGGGCAGCTTCTTTCACTTGGGGATCTATCGTGATCAGCCCAGCAAGGATGATGACGACAGCAAAACCCAACGAATTCCACACGCTGAAGGCAATGACGCAGACCAAAGCAACGCTCGGTCCTTCCAGGACTCCCGGCACGTTTTCTGCCCAGCCAATACCAAGTGCCGCAAGCACTTTGGGAGCGGCGGGTTCTGGATCCAGCAACCACTGTTGTGGTGGTAGGCCAACGGACTCGAGAGCAGAGTTCAGCACACCTATTTGAGGGTTGAGGAGCCAAACGAAGGCTAGGCCTGCCGCAACAGTCGATGTGACATACGGAACAAAGTATGCGGTTCGCAGAATGCCTGAGAAGCGTATCTTTGAATTCAGCATATTGGCAATCACGAAGGCGATAACTATCGTTACCGGCACGGTACCGATCACATAAAAAGCCGTAACGAGAAGACTGTTTCCCACCTCGCCAGGGGCACCGCCGGGGCCACTGCCAATGTCCTCGAGAACTCTTTTGTAATTATCCAGGCCAATGAATTCTTCTGCTTTTATCCCCCAGCGCCAAAGGCTCATCCACGCTGAAAGAAAAATAGGGTATATGTCAAATGCCCACATGAGTAGAAGAGTCGGCGCTAAGTAGAGCGCCGGTAACCAAATTCGCTCTTTTCGTCGCTGTTTGCGTCGTCGGCGCATGATGATTTCTGTTGACATATTCGATTCCCCCGCCTCCAATACTTGATATACATCACGCTAAGAAAGTTTGGTGAACCGGACCAGATGCACAGGTGTCACATAAGAAGACACAAGGTTACGTCGTCGTAAACAAAGTGACTCATCTCACCGGATATCACGACAGATCGAAAGATAACTTAATATCATTTGCGACGAACGCGAATCGTGGCGACAGCCACCTGACAAACGGTGAGACGCGCAGCGCATGCCGGTAGGAGACTGACGAGCACGGATCCTGTGAAACTCTCTCGCGGTCAGCTCCGGGCACGCGTCGTCGCGAGTAAAGGACCGCATCATTGTCGTGCAACGTCAGCTGCATCCGGACGAACTCGTGGGGGTTCGACACGACAGCACTGACACCCGTGCGTCAGTAGCTACGCACCTTCTTTCTGGCTGAGGAGGTGCGTCGATGGAAAGAGAAGCGTGGAGGACCTCCCCAGCTGTCCCAATTCCGCAAAGCGACTGCAGGCTTCTCTGGTTAGCTAAATCCTGCTCACTGCCCCATAAGTCGGTTCTACAGCACCTGCCCGGACCTGGAGATCGAAGCAAATGACCACCCAACGACCGCAGACCGAACTCGGCGACGAGCTCACCAACCTCGGTATTGGACTCCTGATCGGCGCCGCAGTGTTGGCCCTGCTACTTCGTAGCTCGGGTGCTGCCGCGGCCTGGGCAACTGGGACCGCGCAGCCCACCGGCGGACCGGAGACCGGGCTCGCCGTGCTTCTGGACCCAGGCAACCCGGCAGCAGCGCTGCGGGCACCAAATCTGAACCCGGTCGCATATTGGGTGACGACGATCTTGCTGGTGGGGCTGGCATCCGCCTTGGCGTTTGGGCTGTGGCGCATATTTCGGGGCGTCACTACGAAGGTCGACCCGTACCGCATTGCCGGGATCGCGACCCGCGCCGAGGTCGCACGTGCCACATCGCATTCGGCCATCATGAAGCGCGCTGAGCATCTTCGCCCATCTCTCGCGAAGGCCGGACCGCGCGATGTTGGGTATCGGATCGGGCGATCGCGCGGTACTGCGGTGTGGGCGAGCGTCGAGGACTCGATTCTGGTGATCGGGCCGCCACGTTCGGGCAAGGGTGCGCACATTGTGATCAATGCCATTCTCGATGCGCCCGGCCCGGTCGTGACTACCTCGACGCGACCCGACAATCTCACCACGACGCTGCGATCCCGGCAACGGCTGGGGCCAGTGGCGGTGTTCGACCCGCAGCAGCTGGCGGCAGGAGTGCCGGTGGGTCTGCGGTGGTCACCGATTCGTGGGTGTGAGGATCCGCTCACGGCGATGATCCGCGCGGCGGGGCTCGCCGCTGGAACCGGACTGGCCGCGGGCGGAGTTGACGGCGGCGGATTTTGGGAAGCCAAAACCCGCACGGCCCTGCAGTCGATGCTGCACGCGGCTGCGCTCGATCACTGCTCACCAGCTGACCTCTTTCGCTGGACCCTCGACCCGGCCGCCGCGCACGACGCCGTCTCCATCTTGCTGGCTTCCCCGGCCGCAGCCACCGGCTGGGGCGACGCGCTCCGTGCCACGCTCGAGGCCGACCCACGCACACGCGACTCGATCTGGCAGGGAGTCTCGCTGTCTCTGGGTGCATTGGCTGACCCGCGCGTATTGAATTCCGTCTCCCCGCCAGAGGGCGAGGAGTTCGACCCCGAAGCGTTTCTGCGCAGCAATGGAACCCTCTACCTACTCGCCACCGGTGCCGGCTCGAATAACTCGGCCGCTCTTGTCTCGGCTTTCGTCGAAGACCTCGTCGAGACCGCCCGCCGCATCGCTGCCCGAAGCGCGGGAGCCCGACTCGACCCACCACTGTTACTCGCGCTCGACGAGATCGGCAACCTTGCGCCACTCCCCTCGCTGCCCACCCTTATGGCCGAAGGCGGTGGCACCGGCATCACCACCATGCCGGTCCTGCAATCCCTCGCGCAAGCGCGCACGAAGTGGAGCGACAACGCCGCCGGCACCATATGGGACGCATCGATCGTCAAGATCGTGCTCGGAGGCGGCTCCAACTCTCGGGATCTGCACGACCTCTCCACCCTGATCGGCGACCGCGACGAGGCGACCGACTCGACGACCGTCGGCGATCGCGGTTCTCGCTCCTCGCAGCGATCCATCCGACGCGTGCCGATCATGCCGCCCGACACGATCCGCACCCTGCCCTTCGGCACCGGCCTGATCATGCTCCGCGCGGCGCCGCCGATCATCGCGAGCCTGCAGATGTGGACCGCCCGCGCCGACGCCAAGGAGCTGCGCACGAACCGCGAGGAAATCGAAGGGTTGATGCGGGCGCCAATTCGGAACACGCCTGCTCCGGAGCCGGTCAACGAGCCGGACTGAAGTCGAACTCGACGCTCCAGATCACGTTCCCGACCAGACCGTGCGACGGATCTCGGTGCCGAACTTCAGACATCCGCTTTGATCGCCGCCCCCGGCAGATGCATCAACGTGGAATGAGGACGCAGAACTCGTTGCCCTCGGGGTCGGTGAGCACCACCCAAGGCACGTCGCCCTGCCCAATGTCAGCATCCATCGCACCCAGAGATCTCAACCGGACCACCTCACCCGCCTGGTCATCACGAAGGTTCGGACGCAAGTCGAGGTGGGCGCGGGTCCACACCGTGCCGACGGGAACGCGAACGAACTCCAGATACGGACCGACCCCCGCGGCCGACCGCAGCCGCGCAAAATCGTCGGTCACCCCGTGCAGGGTCCAGTCCATCGCCGCGTTCCAAAACCGAGCCATCGCCCGTGGATCCGCGCAGCTGACCACCACTGCGGCGATCGGCCCCGTGTCGGCGTAGATCGCCCGAGGCTCGAGCACGCAGAACGCGTTTCCCTCCGGGTCGGTCAGAACCGTCCACGGCACGTCGCCCTGACCAATATCAGCGGATGTCGCGCCCAGCGTCTTCAATCGCGCGACCAGTTCCGCTTGATGGACCAAGGACCGGGTAGCGAGGTCGAGGTGTGCGCGGTACTTGACCGTTTCGGGGTCGGGGACTGTGACGACGTCGACGCAGACGGCGGCCGGATCCGGCAGGACCATGCCCGGCGGCTCAACGTTGGTCACACCGGGACCTTCGCTGGACACGCCCCAGCCGAGCGCATCCGCCCAAAACTGGCCGAGCGCTGAATCATCCCGTGCCTTGAAATTCACCTGAACCAGTCGAAGGGCCATGGCGCCCAAGCGTATTGGCCAGGCTCACTTGAGACCAGACCCTGCCCATGTCAATCTTCAGGTGCCAGAGCCGCCTCGCCGACCGGGATCCCCCCGAGGACCGGCGCGATCGCCATGGTGCCCATGGTGCACCTCCTAGTGAGCGCGGACCCCGATGGTCCGCCCACATCGCAGGAGGTCAAGTCCCATGGCACTTCACACGCAGCACTCGCTGTCCGGTTTCATCGCTTCCGACCCGCAACAATCGGTCACCGAGAACGGCGACACGCGCTTCTATGCGCGTGTCGGCCAGCCACACTTCCTGCGCGAGGACAGCGGCAGGTTCACCGCACTCGAACCGACATTCCACGACCTCGTCGCCTACCGCGCCACAGCTGAACGGGCGCTTGCCCGATTCGCCAAGGGCGACAGCTTTGTCTCAGAAGGGTATGTACGCACCTTCCAGATTGAACGCGACGGCGAAACCATCCAACGCGAAGAATTTGTCGCCAAGAAGATCGGCCACGATCTCGCACGCACCAACTATCAGGTCGTCCGTACCCATCGTGCCGGTGCCGACATCGAGGTCGAGCACGAGGCGGAAGCGGCACACACCGAATCCAGGCGGTGAACAGGCGATGTCAGAGTCACTCGTCGAGTGGGCTTCAGAAGATCACGATGACGGCTTCGGGGCGAGCCCGTTGGACGATCTCGACGGGCCGCTCACTGCTGAGCCGCCGCATCCGATCAACTGGAACCTGCTCAGCGCCGACGACGCCGAGGCCGAATGGATCGAACTCAACCGCTGGGTGAACTGGCTGCGGCGCACTTACGGTTTGCCGGCATCCGTTGTGCCGCCGTTCTGGCATCGACACCCCGAACTTGTCTGGGAACTCTCCGCGCTGCATCTCCACTGGCTCGGCGCCTACGACCCCGACCAGCACGGCTCGGCTCCGCTCGGCTGGCATCGCGATTTTGCGGATGCCCGCCAGCGGCTTCGCGACTGGGTCGCCGTTTCGGGTACGCGGTTGGAGCGCGACCGACCGACGCGGCAGACTGCGTGGCCAGGAGAACCACCCACCGACGCGGTCGAGGACGTTGCCATCGGTGACCGTGACGAGGACTTTGTGCAGTTCGTCGTGGATGACGTCGCCCGGCGGCGCGAGGCAGAGGCTGAATTGCTCCGCATGCCCTGACGTTACCTGATCCATCACAGCTTCAAATCGTGGGTTGCAGGTTCGGGCCCTGACCCGACTGTGGGATCGGCTCCAAAACGACCATCCCGAGTGGTCGCTCTGGCATAGCGGGCTATCTCGGCGATTTCTCGACACCAGCTGCTGCAGAAGAGTTTCGGGAGATTGTGCGCAAGTGGGTCTCCGCAATTAGCGCAGTGATCATCGAAAAATACCGGACAGCACCCGGCGGCGCGTGCGGTCGGAGGACGTGAACGCGTCGCTCGGCCATCCCGTCCTCGTCCATGTCTCTTTCCCCCTCGCCTCACCATACTGCGCAGTGGCCAGCGACGCGTCGAGAAGGGGCGACCTCAGTAGCACGGTGAGGTCGCGCTGAAAATGATTGGCATTCACTCTCACGCTATTGCGAATAACTACGACCGCAGGGCGGACCCAGCCGCCGCGTCACTGAATGGCACCGGGGAAACGGAACATGAATACGCTAGGTGGTCTCGCGTGGAACGATTCGACATGGCAGCGACTCGACACCGGACCGAGCGTCGCCGTTGATAGCATCAAAAAGTCGGTGCGCAGCCAATGCCCCCAGCGCCTCGAGGTTCATATCGACACTCGTTAGCTGGGGTCGAGACCCGGTCGTAAAGACTTCCCAATTGTCGTAACCCATCACCGCGACCCGGCCGGGCACGGCCCAACCCGCCTCCCGCACGGTTTCCAGTGCGCCGCGGGCGATCTGGTCATTCCCGCACAGGATTCCGTCAACCTCGGGATGCTGTTCGATCAACTGGGCTGCTGCGTTGCGTCCCCATTGTTCAGTCCAAGAGCCGAACTGGGCGCCACCAACCAGTGACATTCCATGGCTCGACATGGCCTTTTCGATGCCGCGCACGCGATCCTGTGATGCCGCATAACCGATTTCACCGGTGATGTGGGCGATATGACGCCGGCGTCGAGAAACCAGGAACTCTGCGGAATCTGCGCCTCCCTGCACGTTATCGGGCACGAGGGAGAGATCATTCGCGTCAACTGAAGGGGCGTAGACATATACGACAGGCACCGGTAGATTCCGACCAAGTGATGGCCGTGGATCCGTACTCGAGCCCACCACGATCAGACCGTCAACGCGGCGGCTGAGCAGTGCGTCTAGGTGATACTTCTCCCGAATGGCATCGCCGCGCGCATCGCACAGGAAAACCGACATTTTCCCTTTGCCGAACGCATCCTCGGCGCCCATCAGAATCGGCAGGGAGAAGCGGCCGTCCAGGTCGCCGGTTATTAGCCCGACGGTGCCGGTCTGCCCGGCCAGCAACCCGCGAGCGAGCGCGTTGGGAGTGAACGAGATCCGCTCCGCAGCGACGAGCACGCGGGCACGGGTGTCAGGATGCACTTGGTCGCGACCGTTCAGGGCTTTCGAGGCGGTGGCGACGGAGACACCAGCCAGCCTGGCGACATCGCGCAGGGTGGAGCGGGGTTGCGGCCTGCCTGTGGTCACCATATCGGCACCCCCTCGCGTTTCGACAACTGCGGATGCTCGGCAGAACAGTCCGGACCGCGGGCAAGCACCCCGCGAAAAGACGGAACCAAAAGTTTTCCGGTTGAGTCGACAGTACACGGTTGACGGCCACCATTGGTGGCTGATACATTCGCCGAAAAGGTTTTCGGTAAATTTCGCGAATGTTCTTCGCATCGCGACGCACCCATCAACGACGATTCCAGACAAGGAACTCACATGGTAGTGAAATCCGCACGCAACAGCCGACTCCGCATCCGCGCATTCTCTTTGGCGGGCGGTGCAATTGCCGTTTCGGCAGCGCTCGCCCTCACCGGGTGCACCCCGACATCATCGGGTGGATCCGCCGGCGACAGCGACACCATCACGGTGTGGCACTACTTCAGCGATGAGAACCAGGTCAAGGTCATGACCGACTACAAGGATCTCTTTGAGGAGAACAATGACGGCGTAACCGTTGAAAATGTTTTCGTTCCGTACGACCAGATGAATTCGAAACTCATCACCGCGGTGGGTTCGAAGACCGGACCCGATGTGGTCGTGTTCAACGGCGCAGACGCCTCGACGCTGGCTCTGGGCGGCGCTCTCGCCCCGATCACTGAACAGTGGGGCGCATTCACTGACAAGGACCAGTTCCCCGAGGCCGTCGTGCATTCTCTCGAGGACGATGTCTATGCCATCCAGGGGTACGTTAATCTGCTCGGCCTTTGGTACAACCAAGACATCCTCGATGAGGTTGGCGTTGAGCCGCCCACGACGATGGATGAACTCGACGCTGCTCTGGCCGCCGTGACCGCCGCAGGCAAGAGCGGCATCACGTTGTCTGGCCTGCCCCAGTCGCAGGGAGAGTGGCAGGCGTACCCGTGGCTGACGAGCTTCGGATTCAACTACGACAAGCCCGAGGTCGCACCGCTCGAGGACGCGTTCACGATGATCCAGTCCTGGACGGGGTCGGGTGCTCTCACGCGCGAGGCCGTGACCTGGGACCAGACGGTTCCGTTCCAAACGTGGGCGGCGGGAAACGTGGCCTTCGCCCAGAACGGGAACTGGCAGCTCGGAACCGCTCGAAGCGACGCCGACTTCAATTATGGCGTCGTGCCACTTCCCGTCGGCGACAGCGGAAAGGTTTACCTCGGTGGCGAGGGCCAGAGCATCGGGGCGTTCAGCGCGAACCCGGAGCTTGCCTGGGACTACCTAGAGCAGACATATTTCAGCGAGAAAGGACAGGCCATCGCGCTGAGCGGGGTCGGCAGCATTCCGAGCCGCCTGGACGCCGCATCCGCCCCCGAGGTGACCGAGGATCCGATCCTCGCGGCGTTTGCCCAGTCGCTCGAGGAAAACGGGGCGAACTATCCGTCACCGGCCGTGCCAGCGGCATCTATCGCAGACCAGCAGCTCGTCGTGGGACAGATCTGGAGCGCCGTCATCGGTGGCCAGATGACACCGGCGGAAGCCGCAACGAAGCTCGTCACTGACCTCGAGCAGTTGCTCACGAAGTAGACCCGATACACAACGAGGGCGAGGCGGGAAGTCCATGTCAACAAATCTGACGGTCTCAGGGCCGGCGCGGCGTACTCCAGCGCTGCCCGGTCGGGCGCCCCGGTCGGGCGCACGCCGGAACGCGGCCAAACGCAAGAGGCTTGTCTTCGCTCTGCCGGCAGGGATCTTCCTCCTCGTCTTCTCGTTCTTTCCCTTGGCGCAGCTGGCACGCATGAGTGTCAGCGACGTGACCGCGCGAACGCTCAACCAACCGTGGGAATTCGTCGGCGCGGACAACTTCGTTGGCAGTGCCGCCCAGGGCTCCCTCTTCCCGGCTCTGGGCAACACCATCGTGTTCGTTCTGATCGTGACTATAATCGGGCTGGTCGGAGGGCTAACCGCCGCGATCTTGCTCAGCACGAGCAACCTCCTCTCTGCCTTCGTGCTCGGCCTGATGGTCTTCATCTGGGCACTTCCGCCCGTCGTGAACGGCAGCGTCTGGAAGTTCCTGCTCGGCGACGCCGGCCTGATCAACTCCATCATCACCGGGGTGGGGCTCTCGCAAGACGCCGTGCCGTTCCTCTACGACGACAGATTCGCGCTCCTGTCCGTGGCGATCGTCAACTCCTGGGCCGTGGTGCCGTTCAACGCGCTCGTCTTCCGTGCCGGAATTCTCGGCATTCCCGGTGAAACCTTCGAAGCGGCCCGGATCGACGGAGCAAGCCGGTGGCAGGAGATCTGGTACATGATCATCCCCGCCGTACGGCCGACCACGCTCGTGCTGGCCGTGCTCACGATCGTGTATGCGTTTCGGTCTTTCGACTTCATCTTCGTCATGACCTACGGCGGACCGGGCGTCGCAACGAACACGCTTCCATTCCTGAGCTACCTGCAGGCGTTTGTGCGGTTCGATTTCGGCATGGGTGCCGCGACCGCAGTCATCTCGGTGCTGCTCGTGCTAGTGCTCGCCGTGATCTACGCACGCAGCGTTCGCGCCGAGGAGGCCAACTCATGAGCATGTTGATCCCCACGAGGAATTCGGCAGCCGTGCCCCCGGCTACCCCACGCCCACGGCGACCGCGTCGTCGATTCGAACCCATCGCCGGCCCGTTGCGCGTGGCGCTCCTGCTCGTCTACGCCATCCCAATCTTGTTCATCGTATTGACGTCGTTGAAGGACCCGAGTGACGTCATCTCCTCCCAGTCGTCGATCCTATTCACACCTACGCTTGAGGCCTACACGGCCGTGCTCGCCAACCACGGTCTCTTCACAGCCATGCAGCAGTCGCTGACGATCGCCGCAGGAACAACCGTGCTCACGCTGCTCGTGGCGATTCCGGCCGGCTATGGCCTGGCTCGGGTCGACTCCCGCATCACGACTATCGGCCTCGGCCTCCTGATCGTGTTGCAGATGGTTCCACAGACAGCCAACGTCATCCCGCTCTACCAGATTTTCGGGGCGTGGGGACTGCTCGACCAGAACCTCGGCGTGATCGTCGCTGACACTGCTCTTCTGGTGCCGTTCGCCACCCTGCTGCTGCGCCCGTTCTTCCGCTCGGTGCCTGAAGCGCTCGAAGAAGCCGCATCGATCGACGGCGCGAGCACACTGCGCACCTTCTGGTCGGTCATGCTTCCGATCGCCCGCAACGGCGTCGCCACGACCGGCACTCTCGTCTTCCTGATGTCCTGGGGCGAATTTCTCTACGCGGTCAACTTCTTCCTCTCACCCGGGAATTACCCGCTGAGTGCGCTGCTGGCCCAACAAGTCTCTGCGTTCGGTATCAACTGGCCCGGACTGATGGCACTTGCCGTCATCACGTCGGTCCCCATTCTCATCCTCTTCGTTTTCACCTACCGGCTGCTGCGTGAGGGACTCACGCTCGGCGCGGTCAAATAGCCAATCTTTCGCCGACAATTCTCACAGGAGACCACCATGCCCGTGCTCACTCACAAACTAGCAACCGCCTTCCCCGTCGCCCCGTCACGCGGTGCGCTCCGCCCTCTCGCACTGTCAGAGGTGCGGATAGAGAGCGGATTCTGGGCAGACATGCAAGACCTGAACGCCTCGGCCATAATCGGACACTGCGAAGCTTGGATGGAGAAAGTCGGCTGGATCGGTAACTTCGACGCCGCCGTGGCGGGACGTTTGCCAACGGATCGGCGTGGTCGCGAGTTTTCGGACTCCGACGTGTACAAGCTTCTCGAGGCGATGGCCTGGGAGGTCGGCCGCACCCAGGACAAGCATCTTGACGCCCGTCTGCACGCCCTCGTGGCACGCGTCGGAGCTGCCCAGGAGACGGATGGCTATCTCAATACCCGCTTCGGCCGGCCTGGCCAGGGCCCGCGCTACTCCGACCTCCAATGGGGCCACGAGCTGTACTGCTACGGCCACCTCCTGCAGGCCGCCGTGGCGCGCGGGCGCACCGCGGGCAACGACGCACTCGTCACCATCGCCCGCCGCGCCGCCGACCACCTCTGCGAGGTCTTCGGCGTCGGTGGCATCGAATCGATCTGCGGGCACCCCGAGGTCGAGATGGCACTGGTCGAGTTCGGTCGATACACGGGAGAGACCCGCTACATCGACCAGGCCCGGCTATTCATCAACCGTCGTGGGCATGGCCTGCTCGGCGACATCGAGCTCGGCCCGAGCTACTACCAGGACGAGACTCCCGTACGTGACGCCGAAGTGTTGCGTGGGCACGCCGTACGAGCGGTCTATCTTGCCGCTGGTGCCGTCGATTTGGGCGTGGAGGACGACGATGCCGAGCTGATCGACTCGGTGTCAGCGCAGCTGGCGCGCACCGTCGCCCGGCGAACCTACATAACCGGGGGGATGGGCGCCCACCACGAGGGCGAATCGTTCGGTTCAGACTTCGAGCTGCCGAGCGATCGTGCCTACTCCGAAACCTGCGCCGGTATCGGTTCAATCATGCTCAACTACCGTCTACTCCTGGCGACCGGTGAAGAACGCTACGCCGACATGATCGAGCGTACCCTCTATAACGTGGTCGCGACGTCTCCTGCGGCCGATGGGCGCGCGTTCTACTACACGAACACCCTCCACCAGCGCGTGCCGGGTTCAACGCCGTCCACTGAAGAACCGAGTCCGCGGGCGTCCTCCAGCTTGCGCGCGCCGTGGTTCGACGTGTCCTGCTGCCCCACCAATGTCGCCCGTACCTTGGCAACGCTGGGATCCTACTTCGCCACGTCGACCTCAAACGGACTTCAGCTCCACCAGTACGCGGCCGGGGAAGTGGCCGCTACCCTCGATAACGGTACGGTTGCGGTTCGTATTGAGACGAACTACCCCAGCGATGGCGAGATTCGGCTGGTCGTGACCGAGACCCTCGACGCCGAGTGGGACCTTTCCCTTCGTGTGCCCGCCTGGGCGACAACCGGAGCGCAGCTCCGGTTCGGTGGCGAGTCCCGAGACGTGGCCCCGGGGACGGTCCTGACCCGCCGACTGTTCTCCATCGGCGATGAGATCACACTTGTCCTCCCCTTGGCAGCTCGTTGGACCACACCGGATCCAAGGATTGACGCGCTCCGCGGCCAGCGGGCCGTCGAGCGGGGGCCGGTTGTTTTCTGTCTTGAATCGACGGACGTACCCTTCGCCGGCAGCGTCGACAACCTGCGAGTCACCGGGGAGCTGAACGACGTCGACGGTATCGTGACCGTCGACGTGCGCGGCATGGTGGCACCGGACCTCGCATGGCCGTACGGAATGGACACACCAGAAATGTCGCCGGAGATCCAGACCGTGCAGCTCCTGCCGTATTACGCATGGGCGAACCGTGGCCCGTCGTCCATGCGCGTGTGGCTACCGACCGAAGTCGATTCTGTGGCGATCTGATCGCCCCCGATTTCGGTCTGGAGGGAATCCCTGTATCGCTTCCGCCGCCGCTTTGAGGTTCCAAGCACCTGCACCCAAGACTGTCGTTTCGACGTGGGTCGGACCTTCCCGAATGAAGGTCCACGAAGAATCGATGGAACTGTCCGCCTCAACGAGACTCATCCGGTTGAGATTTCGCCGTAATTGGGCCGAGCACCAGCCGGGCTTTCAGCTGCTCGTGGGCGGCGCCAACCGCTGCATCACCTCCGCCGGCCCCGACTTCACCGTGCGGTCCGGCTCCGCATAGTGCGCCTTCGTCGTCGACGTGGACGTGTGCCCGAGCATGTCGGCCGCCGCCTGCATTCCAAGCTCATTCGCGAGCAGCGTCGCGCCCGTTCGTCGAAAGGAGTGCGGCGTGATGTTCAGGCCCTCGAGCCCGGCATTTCGGAGAATCTCGCGGAACGTGCGCCTGACGTTGTATGGCGCGAGTGGGGTGCCCACCCGCGAGTAGAAGATCAGGTGCTCCGCATCCTCCGGATCGAGCAGGGCCAGACGCTGGCGGACAACCTCGGCCGCAAAAGGCGGCATTCCGATGACCCGGTTCGACTCGTGAGTCTTGGGATGCTCCTGACGGTGCACGCCGGCTTTGTTGTGCACGACGAGCGTGCCGCTGATGTGCACCCGCGGCGGGTCGGCTTCCAGGTCGACGTCGCACTGCCTAATGGCGAGCACTTCACCGATTCTCGTGGCGGTGCCGAGCATCACCTCGATGATGTCGCGCACCTGGCCATCCGACCGCGGCCCCATCTGGCCCTCTTCCGTGCGCCATTCTCGGGCAGCGAGCCGGATGGCGGCAATCTGGTCGGTCGTGAGCGCCTTCGGTGTGTGCGGAGGGCTCTTCATGCGCGAGGTCTCCTTCATGGGATTCCGCGGAATGATCTCCCGCCGCGTTGCGAACGCCAGGATCATGCCGAGAATCGTTCGAGAGTGCTTTGCCCGCGTATAGGACTGCGCACGCTGTTCCCTGAGGAAGAGTTCGATACGACCGACGGTCACCTCGCGAATCGTGAAGTTCGCGAAGTAGGGCAAAACGAGCACGCGCAAGGCGCGTTGATACGTGTCCTTCGTGCCCTGGACGCGGTCGACATCGAGCATCACTTCCTCCATCCATGCCGCTGCGAGCAACGGAAATGGCGAGCTGGCCGTCAGGGACTCTCCGACGCCACCGACGCGCATGCGCGCGGCGAGTTCGGTCTTGAGGCCCGCCTGCGCCGCGTTTCGGCTCTCCCGTGTCGCGCCGACTTGTCTGGACTGTCCGTCCCAATCTCGGAACACGGTCGTGGCGCGGAACCGTTTGGGGCCGAGTTTGACCGTCGTGATCGAGCCGAACGTACTGATGGGCAGGCGAGGTCGCCCCGACATCAGCGCTCAGCCCCTTGGCGATCCAAGGCTGCTTCGGGCTCATGCAAACCGTCGAGCCACTGGCGAATATCTGAGATGCGGTAGCGGATCTCCCGGCCCACTCGGATGCCGGAGGGGCCTCGACCATCCGTTCGCATGTCATAGATGGCCTGCGGCTGCAGGCCGAGGTACTCGGCGAGCTCACTTGTCGTCAATACAGGCTCAAGACCCAGCCCGAAGAGTTTTTCAGTATCCATGACACAAAGGTGAACGAGGTCATCCCAGATGACTCGAATCGGGTCGTGCACCTTCTCTGCGGGGACCCCCGAAGGACGGAAATTTTGGAATAAACAATGGATAAACAATGGGTGAGTCAAGTCTTGCCCTTTCGGTACAGACAAGAAACCCTGATCAGATCGAATTTACAGTAGGGCGGCCGGGACTTGAACCCGGGACCGACGGATTATGAGTCCGCTGCTCTAACCAGCTGAGCTACCGCCCCAAAAAGCGCGACCAAAACGTCCCGCCAGAACTACGTGACTACTCCGGCAGATGCGCCGAGGCCCCGTTGGTGACCAAATCGCCCACCGGCTCCCCACGATACAGGCATTCGAATGTGCTTAACGTGCGCTTGATGTCGTGCGCGGCAATGAGCTTGAGCGACTCGCGTTTGAGCGCCTCTAGGAGCTCCGGCGTCGCCGTGAGCACGAGAGTGAGTTTGTCGGCAAGATCTTGCGCATCGCTCGGCTTGAACAGGTACCCGTTCGTCTGGTCATGCACGAGGTGAGGGAGCGCCATGGCGTCAGCCGCGACGATCGGCAATCCGGAGGCCATAGCCTCCATGGTGGCGATGCTCTGCAGCTCAGCAATCGACGGCATCGCGAAAACCGTCGCCCGCGAGTACGCCGCGCGCAGCTCCGCATCCGTCACGTACCCGGTAAACGTGACCCGTGAGCGGATGCCGAGGGTGTCAGCCAGGTGCTCCAGGTTGCGTCTCTGGTCTCCCCCGCCCACGATTTCGACCTGCACATCGAGGTCGGGATTCAACTTCGCCACCGCTTCGAGTAGCACGTCGATCTGCTTCTCGCCGGTGACCCGCCCCACAAACAGAATGCGGTTCTCCGTGCGTGGTTCAAAATTTGGCGAGTAGTTATCAGCGTCAATGCCGCAGGAAATGGCGTGGATACCGGTCAGCCCGGTGTATTTTTCCAGGAACTGGGCGGCCCGCCGGGTGGGCGTAGTCACCGCTGCGGCACGTCCGAACGTGCGCCGGGCCGCTCGCCAGGCTGCCTTGATCACGCGATCCTGAAAACCCAACGGAACCAGGGAAAATTTCACCATGTTCTCGGGCATGAAATGGTTCGTACCAACCAAACGGATGTCCCGCTTCGCCGCCTCGATCGACACGCCACGCCCGACGTTGATGTGCGACTGAAAATGCACGACGTCTGGGCGGTAGGAATCGAGAATGCGACGGCTCTGGCCGCGAACCAGCCACGGCAGCGCAAACCGCAGCCAGTCGTGCGGATACCAGCGCCAGCTGTGCAGGCGGTGCACCACCATGGGCTGACCCTCGTGCATCTCGGTCCGGCTGCCGTGCTTGCGTGATGCAGCGGGCGCCATGATCTGCACCTCGTGGCCCCGTTCCACCAGGCCGGCGGCGAGCCGCTCGGCGAAACGCGCAGCCCCGTTCACGTCGGGAGCAAACGTGTCCGCAGCGATGAGCACCCGAATCGGCGGTTTTTTCGCCGAGGCATTCGAGCCACGCTGTGGCGTAACGCCCGGAGTCGGGCTGCTCTGCAAGTCGGTCACATCTGACAAGTGGAGTGGTCCCTACGTTGGTGGGCCGGGAACATCGTCCGGCAGAAAGTCTCGGGCGCGCTCGGTCGTTGACGCGGCGTACACGACCCTATTCTAAACCGAGCATCGCGAGACGCGCCCGCACCGTGGAACACCAAAATTCTTCACGTTTCAGCGATCCAACTGGGGATGATATCGTGCGAGCAAGAAGACACCCCAAATGGCGATGGCGCCCGCCACGACGAAAGCGACGGCCGCTGCCGGCGGTGCCTGGCTGGCCTCGCCGAGCACAATGATGCCGATTCCCACCGCAACCAGAGGATCGACGACGGTCAGCCCCGCAATGACGAGATCCGGTGGCCCGGAGGCATACGCGTTCTGCACGAAATAGGCTCCGAGCGCAGCGGCGAGCAGCAACCCAAGCACGCAGGTCAGGGTCAGCCACTCGAAATTTCCGTTCTGGGTGCGGTTGATGACGACTTTGGCGAGAGTCGCGACAAATCCGTACAGCACCCCGGCGCCGAGAATATAGAACACTGCCTGCGAACGGTGACGGAGAAAGCCGAACGCCAGCGCGAAGAGCAAGAGGACGACCGTGAGCACGATAAGAATCGTGGTCAAATTGCCGTCGGTGACCGGTTTGTCGATGGCGGTGAACGCAGCTACGGTCACAAACAGCCCGACACCCCCCACGCACATCGAGATCGCGATGATACTTGCTCGGTTGAGGCTGACCCGGCTGACCCGAGCATTCAGAATTGCCGTGATCACGAGGGCAACCGCGCCGAGCGGCTGCACGACGATAATGGGCGCAAAGGCGAGGCTCGTGAGCTGAAACACGATCGCCAGGCCGAGCATGAGCGATCCGAACACCCAGGAAGGTCGCGCGAGCAGTAAGGTCAGCTGCCGAACGTTGAGTCCACCGGTGACCGCTTCAGTGCGCGCTTCGACCTTGGTGACGCCGCGATGCTGAAACTGAGCACCCAGCGATAGGAAGACCGCGCCGACCAGGGCCAGCGGAATTCCGATGGCCTGCCTGGGATCAATGGCGATTTCACTCGCCAGATCGGTTAGGTCAGAGGTCACTTCATGACCCTACCCACAAGCTTGCCGATATTCTGGAGAAATGCCCGTACGCGCGATAGTAATTTCAGGTGACCCCGTTCTCCACTCCCCCGCAGCTCCCGTCGTCGATTTCGACGATAATCTGCGCGACCTGGTGCGAGACATGTTCGAGACGATGGATGCTGCGCCGGGGGTGGGATTGGCCGCCACGCAGGTGGGTGTCGGGCTGCGAATCTTCACCTACAGCTATCAGGACGACGACGAAGTGACCTGGCGAGGCGTCGCGATCAACCCGGAGCTCTGGATCACCCCGGTCTCCGCCGAGCCGGTCGACGATGAGGATGCCGACGAGGACGAGGGCTGTCTGTCCTTTCCCGGTGAACGTTTTCCGCTTAAACGAGCCGAATCGGCCATTCTGCGAGCTGTCGACGCTGAGCAACAGCCCTTTGAAATTCGAGCGGATGGCTGGCTCGCCCGCATCTTCCAGCACGAGTTCGATCACCTCGACGGCACGCTCTACGTTGACCGTCTGGAGCACGTCTACGCCAAGATGGCCGCCAAGGTCGTACGCAAGAAGAGCTGGGGCGTTCCGGGCCTGAGCTGGATCCCCGGCGTCGACAACCTCGAAGGCTAGGTCAGCGCGCGCAGCCCGGCCGCGACCAAGGCTGCCACGAGCACCACCACGATGAACGGCGTCTTGATCGCAAACAGGCCAGCCGCGACGATGACCGCTGGAATGCGAGCATCCAGCACCAGCGCCTGACCGTTGCCGAGCGTCTGCACCGCGATCAACGCGGCCAGCAAGGCCACGGTCAGCAGATCGGCGATGCGGGCCGGCGTTGGCTTGTGCAACAGAGCCGGAGGCACCAGGTATCCGGCGAGTTTGAGCGCCAGCACGGCGATCGAGGCGGCAATGATGATCTGCCAGAGTGTCATGAGTCCAGCCCCGATCCATCGCTCGGTCGGCGAGTGGATGCCGCGCCCGGCACGCCGGGTGTGCCCAGCCAGTTGAACAGGCCGACCACGACCGCGACGAGCGCTGCAACCAGCACGGGCAGGCCCGGCATGAGCACGGGGGTGAGCGTCGCGGCGACGACCGCAGCGGCGACGGCCACCGCGACCGCCTGCATCCGCTTCAATCGTGGCCAGAGCAGGCCGACGAAGGCCGCTGCGGCAGCCGCATCGAGGCCGTAAGCCCGAGTGTCTCCGAGGGCGTCACCGAGCAGGGCGCCGAGCAGGGTCGTGATGTTCCAGCCGATGAAGACGGCGAGACCGGTGACCCAGAAGCCGACCCGCCGACTACGCGGGGTGGGCTGGGCCAGGGCGACCGCCGTCGATTCGTCGATGGTGATCCAGGCGGCGGCGAACCGTTTCCAGAGCCCGGTGCCGACAATGGGTGCGGTGCGCATGCCGTAGATGCCGTTTCGCACGCCGAGGAGGGCCGCGCTCGCGATCGCCGCCGGGCCGGCCGCGACACCGCCGGCGGCGAGCACACCGACCAGGGCGAACTGCGAACCGCCGGAGAACATCACGATGCTGATGAAGCAGGTCTGCCAGATGTCGAGTCCGGCGGCGACCGACAGAGCACCGAAGGACACTCCGTAGGCGGCGGTCGCGAGCCCCACGGCGATGCCTTCGCGGGTCGCCAGTCGTTGCTGACGCTGTTCATCCACCTTTTCGGCGAGAATTTCGCTCATGCCGCTGGTCTACCGGGACAGGTCGACGCCGTGCACGCCGTTGTGAAAGCGCAGCGATGGGAACACGGCCGAGACGGAGAACCCCAGGCCGGGCACGGTTCCGGCATTGAACACGCCGCCGAACAGCTGGGCACGCTCACGCATCTGGGTGATGCCGGGGCCGGCAATGCTCTCGCTGAGGGCCTTGAGGTCGTCTTCGATCGAATACGGGGTGCGCGCCGCCTGTTCGCCGGCCTCCTTGCCGTCACGACGGGCGGCGGCCCGAATGCCGTCATCATCGACGAGCAGCTGCAGGCCGTTCTGCGTCCAGGTGAACGACACACGGGCCTCGGTGCCGATCCCACCATGCTTGAGCGCGTTCGACAGGGCGCTCTGCAGAATGCGGAAAATGGCCAGTTCGGCGCCCGCCTTGAGGGCGAAGCGCTCGCCGGATTCGCTGAAACTGACTACCAGTCCGGCGTCGCGCATGACCCGAAACAGGTCGCGGGTGGACTGCGGGCCGGGCTGCAGGGCGCCGACGGTTTCGCCTTCGCGCACGATCGTCAGCACCCGGCGCATGTCCGCGAGGGCCACTCGGCCGTCGTCGACGAGCGCGGTGGCGGCACGTACGGCAGTGGAAGGATCACTTTCGGCGGTGTACCGTGCGCCTTCAGCCCGGGTGATCAGGCGGGCAATGGTGAGCACGGCGCCGTCCTGCAGCTCACGGATGATAGCCAGGCGCCCCTGTTGCTCGGCGAGAGACAGTTCCAGCTCGATGCGCACGCGCTCGGCGGCGTTGCGGTCAAAGATGATCCGGCGAGAGCGCAGCAGGCCGATCACCCAGAGCACCAACAACGCACCACACAGTGCTCCGAGCGCCGGTACCAGAAGTTGCGCGAACTCCACTGCTGACCGCCGTCTCTTGTGCCGAAGCCCTGGCGCACGTTGAAAATTGAGGAAGACCTTTTTTTGTCGGCCGGAATATACCGACAAAAAAGGCCACCCGGGGTGGAGCCCTGAGTGGCCTTTCGCTCCCCGACTTGGACTCGAACCAAGAACCTGCGCATTAACAGTGCGCTGCTCTGCCAATTGAGCTATCGAGGAATGCTTGAGCAGCGCTGCTACTTTACCAAGTTTTCTGGCGGGGCCCAAACCACAACGGGTTCTGTTCGCCTCCGCTGGCGCCATTCGAAGGGTTCAGAACCCGTTCAGCCCCGGAAAGTCGGGCCGACGCAACAGTTGCGCAGTCTCACGCACCAAAGTACGGTCGGGCGTGTCGGCGCGGGTCACGACTGCTCCGACCCGAAATCAGGAGGGACGGGCCGGGATTGGTCTCAAAAGCCGACTGCGGTATCAGTTTCATCGCTGCTATCGGCGGCATCGGGCGCGCTGGCCTCGTCGACGTCGGTGTGAACGTTCGGTTCGACTTCGGCTGGCTGCAGGGCGGCGGCAAGTCCCTTGACATACGGGTGCCACGGGTCTCGAAAAACCTCCTCGATGGTGCCGAGGCCGACCAACACACCCTGATGCATGACACCGATACGGTTGGCGACCTGCCGCAGCACGGCCAGGTCGTGGCTGATCACGAGCGCCGAGAAAGATCGCTCCAGCTGCAGCTCGCTGATCAGGTCGATAATGGCGCCCCGAACCGTAACGTCAACGCCCGCTGTAGGCTCGTCAGCGATCAAGAGCGACGGTCCGAACACGAGGGCGCGAGCCAGCGCCACGCGCTGACGCTGGCCGCTGGAGAGCTCATAGGGGTACTGGCCGAGAACGACCAGTGGCAACCGCACCGCATCGATCATGGTGGCGACCCGCACCCCGAGGGCACGACGGTTGTAGCGTCGATCGCGTTCGAGCACCGGTTCAGCGACAATCTCGGCGACCGTCATGGTCGACGGCAGGGTATCGGCCGCGTCCTGGGCGAGCAGGCCGACGCCGAAGGTGAGCCGCGCCAGCTTGCGTTTGCTGATACGGCGGAGGCCGAAGCCGAGCACGGTCGCCTCGCCCCCGGTGATCTGGGGACGAATGCCGGCGCTCTCGCTGACAAACGCGTCACCGGAGAGCACCCGGGCCAGAGTGCTCTTGCCGGAACCACTCTCGCCGAGCAACCCCACGACCTCGCCCGGAGCGATGCGCAGGGTGAAGCCGTGCACCGCGACAAACGCCGGGCTCGCCCCGTGCGGCGGGTATTCGATGGTCAGATCACTGGAATTGATCGGGGGAACGGATGCCGCGCCTTGCTTCATACGGTCTATCTTGCCGCACGCAGAAGGCGAAGCTCGTCCCGGCGCAAGGCCTGCGTGGCCGGGTCGGGCACCGGAAGCGAGGCGAGCAGCCGCTGCGTGTACGGATCTTTCGGAGCTCCGAGCACCTCGGCGCCGGTGCCTTCCTCGACCAATTTTCCCTTGTACAACACCGCAATGCGGTCAGCGAGAATGTCGACGACGGCAAGGTCGTGACTGATGAACAAGGCCGCGAACCCGAATTCCGCCTGGATCTCGGCGAAGAGTTCGAGCACCTTCGCCTGCACGGACACGTCGAGAGCGCTGGTCGGCTCATCGGCGATAAGCAGGCTCGGCTCGAGCGCGAGCCCACGAGCCAGGCTGGCCCGTTGCCGCTGGCCACCGCTGAGCTCGTGCGGGTACCGGTCGCCGAAAGCTTTGGGCAGCTGCACGGCTTCGAGCAGTTCGTCTACCCGCTTGCGGGCAGCCCGGGTGTTCGCTGCCCGCCCGTGCACGACGAGCGGCTCAGCGACGCATTCGGCAATGGTGAGTAAGGGGTTGAAGCTCGAAGCCGGGTCCTGAAAGACAAATCCGATGTCGCTGCGCACCTTCTTGAAGGCGCGTTCCCTGAAACCATTCATCTCATGGCCGAGTACCGTCAGCGAGCCGCCGGTCACCTTGGTGAGACCGCCCATGGCCCGGCCGATGGTGGTCTTGCCGGATCCGCTCTCGCCGACCAGGCCGAGCACCTCGCCTGGGCGGATGCTGAAGCTCACCCCGTCGACGGCGGTGAAACCGGGTTTGCCGAGCCGGCCCGGGTACTGGATCTTCAGATTGCTCGCCACGACGACCGGGGTCTGATTCACCCAATCGGACTCCCGAGCCTGCAACCGTGCGGTTGCCCGTACCGTGCCGTGGCCAACGCGGGGCACAGAACCGAGCAGTCGCTTGGTGTACTCGTGTTTGGGGTTGGAGAACAGCTCCTGGGCTGGAGCTTCTTCGACGACTTTGCCCTCGTACATCACGACGACGCGGTCGGCGAGATCGGCGACGACACCCATATTGTGGGTGATCAACACGATGGCGGTGCCGAATTCGTCGCGGCAGCGGCGAAGAAGGTCGAGGATTTCGGCCTGCACGGTCACATCCAACGCCGTGGTCGGCTCGTCGGCGACGATGAGCCCGGGGTCGAGCACGAGGGCCATGGCGATGACGACCCGCTGCTTCTGGCCGCCGGAGAACTGGTGCGGGTAGTAGTCGACGCGGCTCTCCGGGTCGGGGATGCCGACCCGGCCGAGAATCTCAATCGCCTTGGCGCGGGCTTCCTTGCGGCTGAATTCACCGTGGGCGCGGATGCCTTCGGCAATCTGCCAACCGACGGTGAACACGGGGTTCAGGGCCGTTGACGGCTCCTGAAAGACCATGGAAACATCCGTTCCCCGCAGTTGACGCAGTTTCTGCTTGCTGACGGAGAGCACGTCGTTGGAGTTGGAACCGTCCTTGCTGATCAGGATGACGGCACCGTGGGCGGTAGCCGTCTCGGGCAGCAGGCCGAGGATGGTCTTCGCGGTGACGGTTTTGCCGCTGCCGCTCTCCCCCACGATGGCGAGCACTTCTCCGGGAGCGACGCGCAGGCTCACGCCGTCGACGGCCTTGACCGCGCCACCGTCGGTGGCGAAGGTCACATTGAGGTTGTCGATGCGTACGACGTCGGGAAGGGACTGCGCGCTCATTATTTGGCCTCGAATGGGTCGTCGTTCACGTGTTGGTCGTGCGCCGGCAGGCCGGCTTCGAGCCCGTCGATACCGCCAGGACCGGCAGCCAGGGTTCCACCGGGAATGACGCTGGTCGCTGCGACGATGCCGGCCGTCTTTCCGGGGGCACGGCGACTGCGCAGGCGCGGGTCGGCGAGGTCGTTGAGGCTCTCGCCGACCAGGGTGATGCCGAGCACGACGAGAACGATGGCCAGTCCGGGGAATAGGCTGGTCCACCAGATGCCACTGGTGACGTCGGAGAGTGACTTGTTCAGGTCGTAGCCCCACTCGGCGGCGGAGGAGGGTTCGATGCCGAAGCCGATGAACCCGAGGCCGGCCAGGGTCAGCAGGGCTTCCGAAGCGTTGAGCGTGAAGATCAGCGGCAGGGTGCGGGTGGCGTTGCGCAGAACGTGACGGAACATAATGCGGCCGTTGCTCGCGCCGAGCACCCGGGCCGATTCCACGTAGGCCTCGGCCTTGATGCGCACAGTCTCCGCACGAATCACCCGGAAGTACTGCGGGATGAAGACCACGGTGATGGAGATCGCGGCAGCGAAGATTCCACCCCACAGGCCGGAGCGACCGCCGGAGATGACGATCCCCATGACAATGGCGAGCAGCAGCGCCGGGAAGGCGTAGACGGCGTCGCAGACGACGACGAGTACGCGGTCGAGCCAGCCGCCGAAGTAACCGGAGACGAGGCCCAGGGCCACACCGGCGAAGATCGACAGCACGACGGCAATGACCATGACGGTGATCGCGGTCTGCGAGCCCCAGATGACCCGCGACAGCACGTCGTAGCCGCCGACGGTGGTGCCAAGCAGGTGGTCGCCGCCGGGCTCCTGCTGGGCGCCGAAGGGGCCACTGTCATCGCGCAGCTGGCTGTAGCCGTACGGTGCGAGCAGCGGTGCGAAGATCGCGGTGAGAATGAAGATGCCGGTGAGGACGAGGCCGACCACGAGCATTCCCCGTTGCAGGCCGACGCTTTGGCGGAGTTGATGCACGACGGGCAGCCGAGTCCACAGCGGAGCCTTGGGGGCGTGAGTGGTGTCAATAGTCATGGCTAGTACCGCACTCTCGGGTCAATGAGCGCGGCAATGATGTCCACGATGAAGTTGGACAGGGCCACGATCACAGCGAGGAGCGCCACAATGCCCTGCACGGCCACGAAGTCACGTGCCTTGATGAATTCAATGAGCATGAAGCCCAGCCCCTTCCACTCAAAGGTGGTCTCGGTCAGTACAGCGCCGCCGAGCAGCAGGGCCACCTGCAAGCCGATGACGGTGATGATCGGGATGAGCGCGGGGCGGTAAGCGTGCTTGCTGACCAGCCGAAACTCATTGACACCACGCGAGCGGGCAGCATCCACATAGTCGGTGCCCAGGGTACCGATGACGTTGGTGCGCACCAGGCGGAGAAAGACGCCCGCGGTGAGCAGTCCGAGTGCCACCGCGGGAAGCACAGCGTGCAGCAGCACATCGCCGAAGACGGCGGGATTGCCCGTTTTCAACGCGTCGATGAAGTAGATCCCGGTCTTGTCGGGCAGGAACCCCATCTCCAGTTCCGAGCTGACGGTGGCACGACCGGCGACCGGCAGGACCTTGAGCCAGACAGCGAAGACAAGTTTCAACAGGAGTCCGGCGAAAAACACCGGGGTGGCATAGAAGAGAATGGCGGCCACGCGCAGGAAGGCATCGGGTGCCTTGTCCCGCCAGTACGCTGCAACCATGCCGAGGGGAATACCGACGATGAACGCCACGATGAGCGCGTAGAACACGAGCTCGGCCGTCGCGGATCCGTAGGTGAGCAGTACCTCGGACACCGGACGGTTGGTGCTGATCGTCGTGCCGAAGTTGCCGGTGAAGACCTGACCGAGGTACTCGAAATATTGGATGAGGATGGGTCGGTCATAGCCGGCCTCTTTAATGAGGACGGCGAGCTGGTCGGGACCGAGCTTTCCGCCGAGCGCGGCGGTGATCGGGTCTCCCGTCGTGCGCATCAGCCAGAACACCATCGACACCAGAATAAAAATGGTGGGGAAGATGAGGAGGAATCGTACGAGGAGGTAACGGCCTATGCCACCGCCCGGGCTGGTGTTCTTCTTGGAACGCCCGGCCGCCGGCATGGGCGGCTTCATTGCCACAGTGGTCATTACTACCTCACAATTGCACAAGAATCGGGGGTATCCAGCGCTATCAGCACTGGATACCCCCGGTGATCAAACTAGAGAAAACTCTAGTCTTACTACGTTCTAACCTTTGGCAAGCGCGCCATAACGGAACTTGAACGACGCGTCGAGCGTGTCTTCGGTCCCGGTGATGCTCGGCCCAGTGATAGCGACCTGTGCTCCCTGGAGCAGCGGAACGGTGGAGAGTGCAGCCGCGACCTTGTCCTGGATTTCCTCGATGAGCGCGGTGCGCGCCTCGGGGTCATTCGTGACGGCCTGTTCCTTGATCATGGCATCGACCTCGGCGTCGTCGTAGTGGTTCTGGAGAAAGTTGTTCTGGGCGAAGAACGGCGTCAGGTAATTGTCAGCGTCGGAGTAGTCCGGGAACCAGCCAAGCTGGTAAGCGGGGTAGACGTCAGCTACTCGGTCTTTGGAGTACTGAACCCACTCGGTGGACTGCAGGCTGACCGTGAACAGGCCGGAAGCATCCAGCTGGTCCTTGATCAGTGCATACTCGTCGCTCGAGCCGGGGCCGTAGTGGTCCGCGTTGTACTGCAGGTTGAGTGCGACCGGGGTGGTCACGCCGGCTGCGGCGAGGTCTGCCGCGGCCTTCTCAATGTCCGGTCCGCCCGCACCGTCGCCGTAGAGACCCTTGAGCGACTCGGTGGCACCGGTCATGCCAGCGGGAACGTAGGAATACAGCGGGGTGTAGGAGCCCTTGTAGACCTGGTCGGCGAGTTCTTCGCGGTCAACGATATCGGCAACGGCCGCGCGAACTGCTAGTGCCTTGGCCGGGTCGGCGTCAGCGGTCGTCGTGCCGAAGGGCTGCGTATTGAAGTTGAAGGTGATGTAGCGGATCTCGCCGCCGGGCCCGTCAACGACGCTGACAGCGTCGTTGCCGCGGAGGTCGTCAATGTCGGTCGCCGACAGGCTGCGCCATGCGACGTCGATGTTGCCTTCCTGAATGTCGAGCTTGAGGTTGGACGCGTCGGTGTAGTACTTGACGTTGATGACGTCGGTCTTGGCGGCGCCGAGCAGGCCCTGGTAGCCCTCGTAGGCCGTATACGAGAGCAGGTTGTTGAAGTCGTAGCTCGTCAGCACATACTGGCCGGCAAAGGCCTCGGCTGCGACAATGTCGTCGTCGGAAGTCACCTCCGTCGCGGAGAAGGAGTCCTCATCCACGATGACGCCGGCGGGGCTGGACAGGATCTGCGGGAAGATTTGGTCGTTTCCGGCCTTCAGGGTGAAGACGACCGTGGTGTCGTCTACGGCCTCAGTGCTCTCGAGGTTGCCCAGGAGGGTGGACGGGCCCTTTTCGTCGGCGATGGCCAGCTGACGATCGAAGCTGAACTTGACGTCGGACGCGGTGAGCGCGTTGCCGTTGGCCCATTCGAGGTCGGGCTTGAGGGTGACGGTGTATTCCGTCGGTGAGGTGAACTCGGCGCTGACGGCGATGTCGGGCTCGACATCCGCTGTGCCGTAGGCACTGTTCATCAGGAACGGGAAGACCTGGGTCTGCACCGAGAAGGAACCGGAGTCATACGAGCCGGCCGGGTCGAGCGTGGTGACCTTGTCTGTGGTGCCGATTGTGATCGGACCGCCTGCGTTGTCGGTAGTCGTGCTGCCGCCCGCTGAGCAGCCAGCCAGTACCAGCGCCGCGACCGCGAAGCCTGCTGTGGCAGCGAGAGCGCGCTTGCCGTTAGTGAATGCGGATGTCATATCCGTCGTCCTCTTCCTGTAGAAGTCTCATGACCAGGAGAACCCGAGAATGGGCGCAGCTGTTCATTGCTGTTAGCCAAGAATTAGCACAGAATGCGCGAATAGCCACGATCAGCCGCAGCTTCTTTACGTATCTGCAACAAAGTCGTTGCACATGCGCTGACTCAGAAGTTGCGCGTGGGTCACTCGTCGCGGAGGGCGCGTCGCTCGGCCTCGACGCGCACGAGTTCGCGCTGGAGCGTGCGGTACATCTCGGTCTCGCTGGCATCCGCTCGTTGCAGTCGGCCGAGCAATTCGGCCTTGAGGCGCAGCAGGTCTTTGTCAATGAGCACGATGGTGATCTCGCGCACGTAGCGGGTGACGTCTTTCTCGGTGCGCTCGGGCAGATTGGCCATGGCGAGCTCCTGAACAAGGTTCTTCAGGGTGTCCGGAACCTCCGCGACGACGCGATCGAGCCAGTCGGGCGCCTCGAAGTGCGGCAAGTTCGAGGCGATCGCGTCGCGCACCACCGCGAGAGAGCTATTCGCAAAGGATGTCTGCACCGCGCTGTCGAGGATGTCCCGGCCGATCAGCGTTGGGCGCTGCAGCATGGCCATGAGGCCGTCGCGCTCGAGTCGGGTGACCGGGTCGCCGGGCAATTCGACCAGCGAGAATGGGCGCTCCGGCAGCACTTCGACCGCGCCGGCATGCCGGGGAGCGTTCGGCCCGCCGCTCGCCGAAGAGCGCGCTCCGGACTGGGCGTTGGTGACGGCCCTGGCAACCTCGCCCATATCGACGCCGAGCATGCGTGAGAGTTCGCGGGTGTAGCCGGGGCGCAGCACCGGGTCGCGAATATCGCCGACGACGGGGGCTGCGGCACGCAGGGCGGCCGTGCGACCCTCGACCGTGTCGAGGTTGTACTGGGAGAGGATCTGCCGAATCATGAACTCGAACATCGGCTTCTTCGCGTCGACCATTCTCCTGACCGCATCATCGCCGCGCTGCAGGCGCAGGTCGCAGGGGTCGAGACCCTCCGGGCCGACCGCGACGTAGGTCTGAGCGGAGAACCGCTGCTCCTCGCTGAAGGCGCGCATGGCGGCCTTCTGACCGGCAGCGTCGGGGTCGAAGGTGAAGACGACTTCGCCGACACCGGAGTCATCGCCGAGCACGCGGCGTAACACCTTAATGTGGTCGACGCCGAACGAGGTGCCGCAGGTAGCGACGGCAGTGGTGATGCCGGCCAGATGGCACGCCATCACGTCGGTGTAGCCTTCGACCACGACGACCTGGTGACTGCGCGAAATGTCGCGCTTGGCGAGGTCGAGACCGTAGAGCACCTGAGCCTTGTGGTAGACCGGGGACTCGGGGGTGTTGAGGTATTTCGGGCCCTTGTCGTCGTCGAGCAGCTTGCGCGCTCCGAAGCCAATGGTCTGCCCGGTGATGTCGCGAATCGGCCAAACCAGGCGCCCACGAAAACGGTCGTAGATGCCGCGATCGCCGCTCGAGACCAGACCGGACAAGGTGAGTTCCTCGGTGGTGAAGCCTTTCGCGCGGAGGTGGTTGGTCAGTTCGTCCCAGCTCTTTGGCGCAAACCCGACGCCGAACCGGGTCGCAGCGGCAGCGTCAAAACCGCGCTGCCCCAGAAACGCCCGGCCGACCTCAGCGCCCGCGCTGCCGAGCTGGTCGATGAAGAAATCGGATGCCGCCTGGTTGGCCGCGAGCAGGCGGGCACGATTGCCGTGGTCCGGGGCCGCTCCGGAACCGTCTTCGTAGTGCAGGTCGAGGCCGACCCGACCGGCAAGCCGCTCAACGGCCTCACTGAAGCTGACGTGGTCCATCTTCTGCAGAAAGGAATAGACGTCGCCGCTCTCGCCGCAGCCGAAGCAGTGGTAGAAGCCAACCTGCGGACGCACGTGAAAGCTGGGGCTGCGTTCGTCATGGAAGGGGCAGAGGCCCTTCATTGAGCCGACACCGGCGGACTTCAGGGTGACATAGTCACCGATGATGTCCGCGATATTGGTACGGGCCTTGACCTCTTCGATGTCACTTTGTCGAATCAGTCCAGCCATAGGTAAATTGTATCGGTGCGCGCCGACAGCACCGACAGCACCGACGCGAGACTAGAGGGCGCGCTGCAGCAGCGTGATGAACATGGCGTCGGTGCCGTGGCGGTGCGGCCACAGCTGAACGCTGCCGGTATCGGCGGGCAGATCGAGGTTGGCGGCGCTGAACGACTGCACGACGGCAGCCGTGTCGAGCGCCGTCACGGTTCCGCCGGCCTTGCGCACCGCTAGGGCGACGATCGCGCGGGTCTCGGCGGTGTGCGGCGAGCACGTCACATAGGCCAGGATGCCGCCGGGTTTGAGCGCGAGCAGGGCTGCGTCGATGAGTCCGGACTGCAAACCGGCGAGGTCGGCAACGTCCTTGGGCTGCTTGCGCCAGCGCGCCTCTGGCCGGCGGCGCAGAGCGCCGAGGCCCGTGCACGGCGCGTCGAGCAGAATGCGGTCGAAGGTGTCCGGGTGTGTCTGGCCGATGGTGGTGCCATCCACTTCCCACACCGGAACCGTTTCGGGCAGAGCCGTCAGGGCGGTGCGCACGAGGGTTGCCCGGGCCGGTACGAGCTCGTTCGCTACGAGCACAGCTCCCCCGGCGCGTGCTTCGGAGGCGAGCAGGGCGGCCTTGCCGCCGGGGCCGGCGCAGAGGTCGAGCCAGCGCTCCCCCGGAATGATGGGCCGCGCCCGGCTGAGCGCCAGGGCGGCGATCTGCGAGCCCTCGTCCTGCACCCGAACGCGACCTTCCGTCGCGGTCACCAGATGGTACGGGTCGCCGGAATCCAGCACGAAACCGACCGGCGAGAACTCGTCGGCGAGGCCGAGGCGTTCGCGATCTGCGTCGGTCGCGAGACCGGGCAGCGCCACCATATTGACCTTGGCCGCCATATTGTCGGCGGCAAGCAGGTCCGAGAGCTCGCTTTCATGGCCCTCAGCCTGCAGAGCCTTGCGAAAAGCGCGCACGATCCAGGCCGGGTGGGAGAATTCGGCGGCGAGCCGGTCATCGGCGTTGACCGAGCCCTCCAGCACCAGATCGCGCCATTCCTCAGCGCTCGAGCGGGAGATGGTGCGCAGCACCCCATTGGTGAATCCCGTCGCGGAGCGTGAGCCGACCTGCTTGGCGAGCGAGACCGACTCGTTGACCGCGGCGTGGGTGGCGATCCGCGTGGCGAGAAGCTGGTGGGCGCCGAGGCGCAGCACGTCGAGAATTGCGGGATCGATCGCGCTGACGGGACGGTTCGCGGCGAGGGCGATCACGCGGTCGTAGAAGCCCTGCATGCGCAGGGTGCCGTAGGTGAGCTCGGTCGCGAGGGCGGCATCCGCTGTATTGAGAGCGGCACGCTGAATACGGGTCGGCAGCAACAGGTTCGCGTAGGCGTCGGACTCGCGGACGGCGGCGATCACCTCGTAGGCGATGCGGCGGGCCGGCTGCACGAAATCGGCCGGGGCCTGGCGGGCACGCGGCACACCGCCAGAGTACGCAGAGTCGGCGGCGCTGTCGCCAGCCGACCCGCCAGAACGCGCTGCCCCAGAACGGGCCGTGCCAGAACGCGGTGCGCCGGCACCCGCTGCGCCAGAACGGGCCGTGCCGGCATTGCCTCTTCTTCCCGTGCGATCGTCGCTCATAATGCGATCACCGATTCTGCTGCCACTCCGCGCCACCAGTCATTCGCTGTCATTGCTGTCTTTCCGGCCGGTTGCACGCGCAGCAAAACCAGCGGTTCGGTCTGCGTGCCCACGAGCACTGTTTTTTCACGCTGCAGAATAGTTCCGGCAGGCAGGTTCGGCTCGTCGACGCTCGGAGCGACCTCGAGAAGTTTGAGAACGACACCGTTCACCGTGGTGAACGCGCCGGGTTCGGGGGTCACGCCGCGAATACGGCTATAAACGGATGCCACCGGCTGGTCGAAATCGATGCGTGCATCGTCCCTGGTCAGTTTCGGGGCGAGGGTGACTTCGCCGGTCTGCGGCACGGCCACGGCAGAACCGGCCGCGAGCTCGCCCACGACCCGCAGCAGCAGTTCGGCGCCACTGTGGCTGAGCTCGTCGAGAAGTATTCCCGATGTGGAATGTACGCCGAGGGGCCGGGAAAAGCTTCCGAACACATCGCCCGCATCGAGCTCGGGCACCAGCTGGAACACGGCAGCACCGGTCAGCTCGTCGCCGGCGATCACGGCGCGCTGAACCGGAGATGCCCCGCGCCACCGCGGTAGGAGGGAGAAGTGCAGGTTGATCCAGCCGAGGCGCGGCACCGAGAGCAGTGGTTCGTGCACGATTCCGCCGTAGGCGACGATAACGCCGAGGTCGGGCTGCAGGGCACGGATAGTCTCGGTCGCCTCGGCGTCGAGCCGGTTGGTCTTGAGCACCGGGTACCCCCGCTCCGCGGCAGCCAGCGCGACCGGCGACGGGGTGAGGGTGCGCTTGCGGCCGAGCGGGGCATCCGCTCGGGTGATGACGGTCACAATCTCGTGATCGGTACCGGCCAGGGCCGTGAGGCTGGGTACGGCGACCTCGGGCGTGCCGGCAAAGACGATTTTCATTTAGAGCAGCTCCGGGTCATCGAATCGAACTTTAAGTGTAGGTGCCGGTTGGAACGAACCGGACTTCGGCTTGCGGCGCTTGGCGGCGTTACGCACGACCGCGGCCTTGAGCGCATGGGCCACCTCATCGCCGCGGGCATAGCCGAATCGAACTACCGCACGAACCAGTGGCGCCTCGGTGTCGACTGGGCCGAGCACATCGAGGCCGGCCACCGCACTGAGATCGGCGAGGGCGGCGTCGACATCGGCGGCGGTTCCGGTGACGGAGGCGACGCGCACTGCCGGCGGAAACCGCAGCTGGCGGCGGTCGGCGAGCTCACTCGCAGCGAAGATATCCGGGTGCCAGGCGTTGAGCGCGCGGGCGAGCGCCCCGCCGACTCCGGCGAGGATTACGGGAGCGCCAGGGGCGGCGAGGGCGGCGGCGTTGGCCCACCAGCGCAGGCAGTCCTCGCCGACGCGCAGGGATTCCCGGGCGAGCATGCGTTCGCCATCGAGAATGAGAATGGCGCGATAGCCTCCGGTTGGAACCGGTTCGGCGCCGCGAGTCGCGATGACCAGGGCCGGCTCGGCCCCGAGTGTCTGAATGGTGTGGTCGCCGTCGGCGACGATCACCCGGGCCCCCGGGAAAGCTCGGCCGAGCTCTTCGGCGGTGCGTCCGGTGCCGAGCGTCACCACACGCAGTTTGGTGCCCTCGCAGTGCGCGCAGGTCCAACCGGCCGCGAGTGCGCCGCACCAGCGGCAGGACGGCACGGCCGAGGCCGATTTAAGCCCGAGCGGGCCCTGGCAATGCGTGCACCGGGAGGACTTCTTGCAGCTTTGGCAGGCGAGCATGGGCGCATAGCCGGGGCTCGCGACCTGCACGAGCACGGGGCCGTGGCCCAGCGCCTCGCGGGCGGCTTGCCACGCCGCCGAGGGGATGCGGGCTGCGCGGGTCTGCTGGTCGGGCTCGGATTGAAAGTCGGTGGGGATAATGCGCGGGTGCCGGCCGACGGCCGGATTCACGTCGGCGAGGTAGCCCAGCTCGACCAGCCGCTGGGTTTCGACGCTGCGCGAATGGCCGAAAAAGACCAGGGCGCATTCGGTGTTCTGTTGACGCACCAGGGCCGCGTCGCGGGTGTTCACGTAGGGGCTGAGCGGCTCGGTGTAGAGCGGGTCGCCGTCGTCCCAGACGGCAATGAGGCCCAGGTCCTGCGCCGGGGCGTAGACGGCCGAGCGGTTGCCGAGGATGATGCGCGGTTCCGGTTGCAGGCAGGCGAGGAAGGCGCGGTAGCGGTCGGGGTTCGGCTGGCGGGCGTCGACCCGGCTCAGCGGCAGGGTCGGCGCGAGCTGAGCCACGGCGGCCTGCACCTGGTCCTGGTCGCGAAAGTCGGGAACACAGAGGATGGCGCTCTGCCCGGCACCGAGGGTGGCGACGGCGAGTTCGGCGAGGGTCTGCGCCCAGCGGCCGATTGTCGTGCCGTCGTCGAGCTGCGTGAGTTCGGGGATCGCGGCGACGGCAACCCGGTGGTGCTCCATAATGACGCTGTCGAGGCGGCCGGTCGGGTAGCCGACGAACGCGGGAGTCGCCAGGGTAATCGAGACGGGCGATGGTGTCGGAATGGCAGTCTCGACAGACTCGACCAGCGGATGGTTCGGTGCCGAAGCGGGTGGCCGTATCGGGACGGCGGTCTCGGAAGGCGCGGCTGGCATAACCGGTGCGTCCGGGACGGCAGGCTCCGGAGCGGCCGAGAAACCAGGCTCCCGTGCTACGGGTACAACAACGGCAGCAGCAGCCCGCGCCGCCAGCCAGGCCTTTTCAACGCGCACCTGGCGCGGCGGCACGGCGAGACGGATGATGTCACTCGCGTTCCCCGCCGCCCGATCCGCTAGTCGGCGCGCCAGCTTCCAGACGGCCGGAGTGAGTACGACCGCCGTGGAAACGACCGAGTCAAGCGGGCTGAGCGCGCCGCGGTAGGCGGCATCCGTTGGCGAAGCGGACTCAGCGCGGGGATCAAACAGCTCGATCACATAGGCGTCGACGACCCGCCCACCGGAGCGAAACGGCACCTTGACCCGCACCCCGACAGCCACCTGCCCGACCAGTTCGGCGGGTACGCCGTAGTCGAACAGGTGGTCAAGCTGCGGCAGCGGGGAATCGATCAGCACCCGTGCGACCAGGCCGGTGTGCGTCATGATGAGGCCAGAGTTCAGAGGCCGGCGGCGCTGCGCAGGTCGTCGACCTTGTCGAGGCGCTCCCAGGTGAAGTCGGGAAGCTCCCTGCCGAAGTGGCCGTATGTGGCCGTCTGCGCGTATATGGGACGCAGCAGGTCAAGGGAGTGGATGATGGCGGCCGGGCGCAGGTCGAACACCGCACGAATCGCCGCGGTGATCTCCTTGTCGGGCAGCACGCCGGTGCCGAAGGTTTCGACGTAGAGTCCGACCGGGGAGGCCTTGCCGATCGCGTAGGCGACCTGCACCTCGAGGCGCTCGGCCAGGCCGGCCGCAACGGCGTTCTTGGCGACCCAGCGCATGGCATAGGCGGCTGAGCGGTCGACCTTGGACGGGTCCTTGCCGCTGAACGCTCCGCCACCGTGTCGGCTCGATCCGCCGTAGGTGTCGATAATGATCTTGCGACCGGTGAGGCCGGCGTCGCCCTGCGGGCCGCCGATTTCGAAGCGGCCGGTGGGGTTGATCAGGGTCGACAGCGATGACGAGTCAAGGTCGATGCCCGCGAGTACCGGGCGAATCACGAGCTCTTCAACCTCGGCGCGCAACCGCTCCGTGGTCACGGACGGCGCGTGCTGGGTCGAGACCACGACGGTCTCGACCGTACGCGGAATGATGCCGTCGTAGCCGATGGTGACCTGGGTCTTTCCGTCGGGGCGCAGGTAGTCGAGCTCGCCGTTTTTGCGCACGAGGGCCAGGCGTTCGGCCAGCCGGTGGGCGATCCAGATCGGGATCGGCATGAGTTCGGGCGTCTCGCGCGTGGCGTAACCGAACATGATGCCCTGGTCGCCCGCGCCTTGCCGATCGAAGTCGTCGAGGCTGGACTGCTCGCGCGTCTCGAAGGCATTGTCAACGCCCTGGGCGATATCGGGCGACTGGCCGCCGATGGAGATTTCGACACCGCAGGAGCGGCCGTCGAACCAGACGTCCGACGAGTCATAGCCAATGTCGGTGATGCACTTGCGCACGATCAACGGGATCTCGACGTACGCCTCGGTGGTGACCTCACCGGCCACGTGCACGAGGCCCGTGGTGACGAGGGTCTCGACGGCGACCCGGCTGTGCGGGTCGTCGGTGAGCAGGGCATCGAGAATGCTGTCGGAGATCTGGTCGCAGATCTTGTCGGGGTGACCCTCGGTGACTGATTCCGAGGTGAAGAGGCGAAGATCGCTCATCTGGCCCGTCTCTGTAGATGTTGATGAACTACGTATAAAGAACGTAGAAGTTGAATGTGATGCCGGTCTGTCGAAGCCGCGGCTAACCGATCAGGTCAAGTATGCAATTGGCCACCGACATTTTGCTTCCGGAGGCCTCCTTCACTATAACTCCGCCGTGATCGAGCACCGTGACGGTGTTACGTTCCGTGCCGAAACCGGCGTCCAGGCCGACCCGGTTCACCACTAGAAAGTCGCAGCCCTTGCGGGCCATTTTCTCGCGGCCGAGCGCGATCAGCCGGTCGGCATCCGCTTCGGTTTCGGCAGCGAAGCCGATGATCTGCTGACCCGGCCTGCGGGAAGCGGACAGTCCGGCCAGAATGTCCGGGTTTTTGACCAGCTCGAGCGTGAGGGTGTCGCCGACCTCGTCTTTCTTGATCTTGCCGCGCTGTACGCTCTTCGGCCGGTAGTCGGCGACGGCGGCAGCCATGATGATCACGTCGGCCGATGCAGCGGCCGACGTCATGGCCTTCAGCATCTCCTGGGCGCTGCCCACCAGCACGCACGACACGCCAGTCGGAAACGGCACCTCGAGGTTGGCCGCGACCAGAGTAACCCGAGCCCCACGGGCGAGCGCAGCCTGGGCGAGCGCAACGCCCTGCTTGCCACTGGACCGGTTGCCGAGGTACCGCACCGGGTCGAGCGGTTCCCGGGTACCGCCGGCGCTGATCAGCACGTGTCGTCCAGCGAGATCCTGCCGAGCGGATGCCGCGGCCTCCCCCGCAGGCGGCTCCCGATCAAGAATGGCCAGGGCCACCGCAACGATGGTCTCCGGTTCCTCCATCCGGCCGGCGCCGGAGTCGGTTCCGGTCAGACGGCCGACACCAGGACCCACGATGGTGATGCCGCGCGAGCGCAGCACGGCCACGTTCGCCATGGTCGCCGGATTGTTCCACATTTCGGTGTGCATCGCTGGTGCGATCACGAGCGGCGCGGTGCTGGCCAGGATGGTATTGCCGAGCAGGTCGTCGGCGAGGCCGGCGGCGAGCTTGGCGATGCTGTTGGCCGTGGCTGGGGCGACCACGATGAGGTCGGCGCCCTGGCCGATGGCCACGTGGCGTACCTCGGCGACCCCCTCATAGAGGTCGGTGTGCACCGGATTGCGGGAGATCGCCTCGAGCGTCGGCTTACCGACAAACCGCAGGGCGGCCGCGGTGGCGACGACGTGCACGGAGTCGCCGTTCAACACAAAAGCGCGCACAATGTTAACGGCCTTGTACGCTGCGATGCCGCCGGTGATACCGACGACGATCGTGCGAGGTGTCTTCATCCTGCGCGCTTTAAAAAACTGTGTGCTAGGCCTCGACGATCGGGCGGGAAACGAGCTTGTCGTCGTTGATCTCGCGCAGGGCCACGGAAAGCGGCTTGTCTTCGACGGTCGAGTCGACGAGCGGTCCGACATTGTCGAACAGGCTGCCTTCGTGCAGGTCAGCGTAGTAGTCGTTGATCTGACGCGCACGCTTGGACGCAAAAATCACGAGGGCATACTTCGAGTCGACCTTGGAGAGCAGGTCGTCGATGGGCGGGTCAATGATGCCAGTGGGCTTGTTCGCCATTGGTGTCAACTCCTAATAGAGCACGGCCTGGGGCCTGTGCGAGCTTGCGGATACGTGTCGTAATACACGTATGAATTCAGCAGAAACGGGCGCTACGACAGGCTCGTTGCAGCGCGGATCTCCATCAAGTCTACGACCTCGCGAGCGGCCTCGGCGACATCGTGGTTGATCACGCGATAATCGAACTCTCCCTGGGCGGCCAATTCGAGCTTTGCGGTCTCCAGCCGACGGGCTTGCTCGGCCGAATCTTCGGTGCCGCGGCCGATCAGCCGACGCACCAGTTCATCCCAGCTCGGCGGCAGCAAAAACACCAGGCGGGCTTCGGGCATGGCTCGGCGCACGGCGCGAGCACCCTGCAGGTCGATTTCGAGCAGCACGCTGTTGCCAGCGGCGATAGCCGCGTCGACCGGGCCGCGCGGGGTTCCGTAGCGGTAGGCATTGTGTACCTTGGCCCACTCGAGCAGTTCGCCGGCCTCCACCATGCGGTCGAATTCCTCGTCGGAGACAAAGTAGTAGCTGAGGCCCTCGGTCTCACCCGGGCGCGGCGCGCGGGTCGTCGCCGAGACGGAGAGCAGCACGTCGGGATAGTTCTCCCGAATGTACCCGGCGACGGTTCCCTTGCCGACCGCGGTGGGTCCGGCGAGAACGATGAGTTTGGAGTCGGCGATGTTCTTGCGCAGGGTCGGTCGTTCGGACAAAAAATCCCGGAGGCGATCGCGCTGGTGCCGGCCGAGGCCGCCGAGGCGCTTGGACGGTGAGATTTCGAGGCGGTGGATGATGCGCTGCATCTTGGTGACGCCGATCGCCGGGATACTCACGAGCAGCTCGGTCACTCTCAAACGGCCCTCGACCCCGATCGGGTCGGCGATGGCCGTGGCGAGAACTTCGAGCGCGGTGCGTTGACCGGCGGCGACTTCGGCCTTGACCTTGGCACGGGCGCGACGGGCAGCGACGGCGGCGCGCGACGCGGCGACCCGATCAACCTCGGGCGGGGTGGGACGGTTTTCAGCCACGGACGGCACCTACTTCGGCTACTCGGCGCTCAATGGCTTCTTCGATCCGGTGGGGTCCGGCCGAGAGCACACTGCGCGATTCACTCACGATAACCCCTCCGGCGTATCCACCATATATAGAGGTCAGATCCATAATATGCCCACCCTGGTGTCCGAAGCCGGGCGCGAGCACCGGTGTGCGAAATTCGGTCGGTGCGGCCTGCAGATCAATGCCGAATGATGACAGGTCGAGGGTGGCGCCCAGCACTACGCCGACCGACCCCAGACCGGTCGTCAGGCGAGCGGATGCTGCCCGTGCGTTGCGATCCGCAACGTCGTCCAGAATGGCGCGGGCGACGCTTGAACCGGCATAGGGCCCGTCGGCGACGATGGCCCGCTGAATGTCGGCAGCTTCCGGGTTGGAGGTCGCGGCGAGCAGGAAGACTCCCTTGCCGTTCTCAGCCGCGAGGGTGAGTGGCGAGTCGAGCGAACCGACGCCCATGTACGCGGCGAGGGTGAGGGCATCCACTTCGAGCGGAGATCCGGACGACAGCCAGGCTTGCGCGTAGGCCAGGGCGCTCGTGCCGAGGTCGCCGCGCTTGGCGTCGCCGATCACGAGCAGGCAGGCCTGCCGGGCATCGGCCAGCACGCGTTCGAGGGCGACGAAGCCGGCCGAGCCGAATCGTTCGTAAAAAGCGACCTGCGGTTTGACAATGCCGACTCGGCCGGCGGCAGCGGCGACGACCGTGCGACCGAAGGACTCCGCTCCAGCAGCCGTGTCGGGCAGGTTCCAATCGTCAAGCAGCCAGGAGTGCGGGTCGATGCCGACGCACAGCTGGCCGCTCTCGGCGAACACCCGCTCGAGGCGTTCGCCGAAGGACAGCACGGTCGCAGGGCCGCCGTTCACAGCAGTGCCGCCGTTCACAGTAAGGCCGTGCGGGCCGTGGCGTATTCCTGAAGCGAGGTCACCTCGAACCCGTCGCGAATCGAATCGATCGAAGCGACCGCAGCGCTGAGCTCGGCGATTGTGGTGAACAGGGGAAGGTCTCCGGCCACGGCGGCGGCGCGAATCTCGTACCCGTCGGCCCGGGCGGTGCTGCCACCGGGGGTGTTGATGACGATCTGGATCTCTTCGCGGCGAATGAGTTCGACGATTGAGACGTCGTCCTCCCCCGCCTTCTCGCTGAACTTGGTCACCACGCGCGCGCGGATCCCGTTTCGCTGCAGCACCTCGGCGGTGCCGATGGTTGCGGTAATGGAGTAGCCGAGCTGCTGCAGGCGCAGCATCGGCAGAATGATCGAGCGCTTGTCCCGGTCGGAGACCGACACGAAGACGGTGCCGGAGAGCGGGATTCCCCCGTACGCCGCGAGCTGGCTCTTGGCGAAGGCCCGCGGGAAGTCGCGGTCGATGCCCATGACCTCGCCGGTGGAACGCATCTCCGGGCCGAGGATAGAGTCGACGACGAGGCCCTCCGGGGTGCGGAACCGGTTGAACGGCAGCACGGCTTCCTTCACGGCAACCGGCGATTCGATCGGCACCCGGGAGCCGTCGATGAGCGGTAGCTTGCCCGCGGCCTTGAGTTCGGCGATGGTCGAGCCGACCATAATGAGCGCTGCGGCCTTGGCGAGCGTGATGCCGAGGGCCTTGGCCACGAACGGCACTGTGCGGGAGGCGCGCGGGTTGGCTTCGAGGACGTAGAGCACGCCAGCGCCGATGGCGAACTGCACGTTGAGCAGGCCCTTCACGCCGATACCGCGGGCGATGCCGAGGGTGGCTTCGCGTACCCGGTCGATTTCGGCGCGACCGAGGGTGACCGGCGGCAGGGTGCAGCTCGAGTCCCCGGAGTGGATGCCGGCCTCTTCGATGTGCTCCATGACGCCGCCGATGTACAGCTCGTGGCCGTCATAGATGGCGTCGACGTCGATTTCGATGGCGTCGTCCAGAAAGCGGTCGACCAGAAGCGGATGCCCGGCGCCGATGATTCCCTGCCCGGCCATGCGGGTGAAGTAGTCCGCGAGTGAGGGGGAATCGTAGACGATCTCCATGCCGCGGCCGCCGAGGACGTAGCTCGGACGTACCAGTACCGGGTAGCCGATTTCTTCGGCCACCACGACGGCGCCGCCGAAGTCGATCGCGGTGCCGTTGCGCGGCGCGAGCAGGCCGGCGTCGTCGAGAATCTTCGAGAACAGTCCGCGTTCCTCGGCGAGGTCGATCGCGTCGGGGGTGGTGCCGAGAATGGGGATACCGGCCGCTTCAAGGCCGCGGGCCAGGCTCAGGGCGGTCTGGCCGCCGAGCTGCACGACCACACCGACGAGTTCGCCGCTCTGGCTTTCGGCGTGGATGACCTCGAGCACGTCTTCGAGCGTGAGCGGTTCGAAGTAGAGCCGGTCGCTCGTGTCGTAATCGGTGGAGACCGTCTCCGGGTTGCAGTTGATCATGATGGTCTCGTAGCCGGCCTCGGACAGCGCGAAGGAGGCGTGTACGCAGGAGTAGTCGAATTCGACGCCCTGGCCGATGCGGTTCGGCCCGGAGCCGAGAATGACGACCTTGCGGCGGTCGCTGGCGACAACCTCGGTCTCGTCGTCGTAGCTGGAGTAGTGGTACGGCGTGAGGGCCGGGAACTCCCCCGCGCAGGTGTCAACGGTCTTGAAGACCGGACGCACGCCGAGAATGTGACGCACGGTGCGGACATCCGCTTCGCCGAAACCGCGCAACTGCCCGATCTGAGCGTCGGAGAAGCCGTGGTCTTTGGCGAGAATCATCACGTCACGGTCGAGGCGGTCGGCAGCCCGGACCTGCTCGGCGATCTCGTTGATCAGCACGATCTGGTCGATGAACCACGGGTCGATCTTGGTCGCGGTGAAGACCTGGTCGATCGTCGCGCCGCGGCGCAGGGCCTGCTGCACGGTGACGATGCGGCCGTCGGTGGGAATCTCGGCGGCGGCGAGCAGTTCGTCAACAGAACGGGTTTCTTCGCCCCAGTGAAAGCTCGATCCGCGCTTCTCCAACGAGCGAAGGGCCTTCTGCAAAGCGGATGCGAAGCTGCGGCCGATAGCCATCGCCTCACCGACCGACTTCATGGTCGTGGTCAGTCGCTGGTCGGCAGCCGGGAACTTCTCAAACGCGAAGCGCGGCACCTTGACCACGACGTAGTCGAGGGTCGGTTCAAAGCTCGCCGGGGTGACGCCGGTGATGTCGTTGGGAATCTCGTCGAGACGGTAGCCGAGGCTCAGCTTCGCGGCGATCTTGGCGATCGGAAAGCCGGTCGCCTTGCTGGCCAGGGCGGACGAGCGCGAGACGCGCGGGTTCATCTCGATGACGATGACCCGGCCGTCGGCCGGGTTGATGGCGAACTGAATATTGCAGCCGCCGGTGTCGACGCCGACGGCGCGGATGATGTCGATTGAGATGTCGCGCAGGTGCTGGAACTCGCGGTCGGTCAGGGTCAGCGCGGGGGCGACGGTGATCGAGTCGCCGGTGTGCACACCGACCGGGTCGACGTTTTCGATGGAGCAGACGACGACCGTGTTGTCGGCCGTGTCGCGCATCATTTCGAGCTCGTATTCCTTCCAGCCGAGGATGGATTCTTCGAGCAGAACCTCGGTGGTCGGGCTGTGGTGCAGGCCGTCGGTGACGATGCGGCGCAGTTCCACCTCGGTGTAGGCGAAGCCAGAGCCGAGGCCCCCCATGGTGAAGGAGGGGCGTACGACGAGCGGGTAGCCGAGGTCTTCGGCGTAACCGACGGCCTCCTCGACCGTCTTGGCGATGAAGGAGCGGGCTACGTCGGCGCCGGCGTCGAGCACAAGCTGCTTGAAGATCATGCGATCTTCGCCCTTGTTGATGGCGTCGAAGCTCGCCCCGATCAGCTCAACGTCGTACTTTTCGAGGATTCCGCGTTCGTGCAGCTGGATCGCCGCATTGAGCGCAGTCTGCCCGCCCAGGGTGGGCAGAATCGCATCCGGTCGTTCCTTGGCGATGATCGTCTCAAGAATTTCGGCCGTGATCGGTTCGATGTAGGTCGCGTCGGCAAAGTCGGGGTCGGTCATGATGGTGGCCGGGTTGGAATTGACGAGGATGACGCGCACGCCCTCTTCGCGCAGCACACGGCAGGCCTGGGTGCCGGAGTAGTCAAACTCGCAGGCCTGGCCGATAACGATCGGGCCGCTGCCGATGACAAGAACACTGTTGATATCGTCGCGCTTGGGCATTATTTGGTTTCTCCTGCAACGGCTGACTGCGCAGCCAGAACAACGTCTCTGAATCGATCGAAAAGGTGGTTGGCGTCGTGTGGGCCGGAGGCGGCCTCCGGGTGGTACTGCACCGAGAAAGCGTTGATATCGAGGCAGCGGATGCCCTCGACCACTTGGTCGTTGAGGCTGTAGTGGCTCACCTCGACCCGACCGAATCCGGTGCGAGAGTCATGCACGCCCTCAATCGGCATATCAACGGCGAAGCCGTGGTTTTGCGAGGTGATCTCGACCCGCCCGGTGGTCTTGTCGAGAACCGGCTGGTTGATACCACGATGCCCGAACGGCAGCTTGTAGGTGCGAAAACCGAGGGCACGGCCGAGCAGCTGGTTGCCGAAGCAGATACCGAAGTAGGGAATGCCCGCACGGAGTACTTCCTGCAGCAGATCCACGTGGGCGTCGGAAGCGGCCGGATCGCCGGGTCCGTTCGAGAAGAACAGGGCGGAGGGTTTCAGCGACAGAACATGTTCGGCGGTGACCGACTGAGGAAGGACGAGCACCTCGAAGCCCCGTTCGGCGAGGTAGGTGAGGGTGCTGGTCTTCACACCGAGGTCGAGCACCGCGACGGAGCCGATGCGTTCTCCCTGTGCGGGAATGGAGAAGGGTTCAACGGTCGAGACCTCGAGCGACAGGTTGCGGCCGCGCATAGCAGCGCCACCGAGCACGCGTTCGAGCTGTTCGCTGTCGGACAGGCCGAACAGGTCGCCCGAGAAGATTCCACTCTTCATGGCGCCCGCCGAGCGGATGTGGCGGGTGATCGCACGGGTGTCGACGCCGCTGATGCCGACGACGCCGTTTGCTTCGAGGTCATCGTCGAGGGTGCGGGTGGCACGAAAATTTGAGGCGATCCGAGCGGGTTCGCGCACGATGAAGCCGGCCACCCAGATCTGCCTGGATTCCATATCTTCGTCGTTCATCCCGGTATTGCCCACGTGCGGGGCGGTCATCAGCACGATCTGGCCGGCATAGGACGGGTCGGTCAGGGTTTCCTGATAGCCGGTCATACCGGTGGCGAAGACGATCTCGCCGAGCGTCTGCCCCTCGCTCCCGTAGCTGCGGCCGACGAATCGGCGGCCGTCTTCGAGCACGAGCACGGCCGGGCCGGGCTTGTCGGTCACCAAGAAGGTGGGCGTCAGGGCAACGGATGCTTCTGCCTGGTCTGGTGCGGTCGAGTCGGGCACGTCAGGCCTCACTTTCGTCTTGATGGGCCGGGGCCGTAATGGTTCGGATGGAATCGATGAGACGGGCTCGATCGTTCGGGTCGATAATGCGGAAAAAGCTGTCAACGTCGCGGCGGTCGGTGCCGGGCGTGTTCAGGCGCCAGCTCAGGCGAACCAGCCCGTCGGTTTCGACGACGCGATCGATGGCGAGCTGCGCTGCACCGACCTGGTCGATGGCGTCGCCGGGCACGTACAGGGGCGCGTTGCCATCTAGGTCGAGAGTGATGCCCTGCGCGGTCACGGTCAGGGCGGCACGGGCCCGAAAACCCAGGCCGGGAATGGCCAGTCGCTCCAGCGGGGCGTCCCGCGGGGTCGTGGCCACGTAGTACGCTTCGGCGGTCGCCAACAGGTCGGCGGCAGCGCCGCCCTCCGGCCGGGGGTAACCGGCCGTGAGCGTACGGTCACGTTGGCTGCGCTTGTGCCAGCTGCGCCACATCAGCACGAGTACGCCCAGCAGAAAGAGCGCCGTAATGATGGCGGGAATGGACCTATCCATGGGTCGGGACTCCGCGCGCGTGGCCGGCTATTTCGAGGCTGCTGCGCGCGATTTCGCCCTGCACAGTTCCGTCGAGCACCGTGGCGTAGCCGCGGTGGAAGGTCGCCCGCACCTCGCCGGGCAGCGTCATCGACAGGTACGGCGAGTTCACGCTCGTGCCCGACAGGTCGGCGCGACCGAAGACGCGGGTGGCAGCGGGATCGTACAGGGTCAGTTCGGCTGGCGACCCGACCGCGATCGGTTTGCCCTGACCGGTGATCCGGCCGATTTGAGCGGGCGTGCGGGAGAGCACGCGTTCGATGTCGGACCAGTTGAGCATTCCGTTCGCGACGACCGCGGCGTGCACGACCGACAGGGCTGATTCCAGCCCGACCATGCCGTTGGCAGCGGCATCCCACTCGCAGTCCTTGCTTTCGGCCGGGTGCGGAGCGTGGTCGGTCGCGACGATGTCGATCGTGCCATCGGCGAGTCCGGCCCGCAGCGCTTCGACGTCTTCACGGCTGCGCAACGGAGGATTGACCTTGAATCGGGCGTCGTAGCCACGCACGAGATCTTCGGTGAGCAGCAGGTGGTGTGGGGTGACCTCGGCGGTCACCTGGATGCCGCGGGCCTTGGCCCAGCGGATGACGTCGACGGAGCCGGCGGTGGAAACGTGGCAGACGTGCAGGCGGGAGCCAACGTGTTCGGCCAAGAGTACGTCGCGGGCGATGATCGATTCCTCGGCGACGGCCGGCCAGCCCACGAGGCCGAGTTCGCCGGAGAGGGCACCCTCGTTCATCTGGGCTTTTTCGGTCAGGCGTGGTTCCTGGGAGTGCTGCGCGATGACGCCGTCGAAGGACTTGACGTATTCGAGGGCGCGACGCATGAGGAGCGGGTCCGAGACGCAGAATCCGTCATCGGAAAATACCCGCACCCTGGCCCGACTCGATGCCATGGCGCCCAATTCGGCGAGTTGTTTGCCGGCCAGCCCTACGGTGACCGCGCCGATCGGCTGCACGTCGACGTAGCCGGCGCTTTCGCCGAGCGCGAGCACCTGTTCGACCACCCCGGCGGTGTCCTGGGCCGGCAGAGTGTTGGCCATGGCGAACACACTCGTGAACCCGCCGCGGGCAGCGGCACGGCTGCCGCTCAGCACGGTTTCGCTGTGCTCGTACCCGGGTTCACGCAGGTGGGCGTGCAGGTCGACGAGGCCGGGCAACGCTACGAGGCCGGCGGCGTCGATCACGCTCGCGCCGCTCTGCGAGAGGCCGGTTCCCAGCTCAGCGATGCGCGCACCATCCAAACGGATGTCCGTGCTCGTGCCGTCCGGCAGGGTCGCCCCGCGTATGAGCCAGCGTTGGGCCATTCCGTCAATCGGCATTCTTCGATTCCTTCCGGTCACCGGATAAGAGCAAGTAGAGCGCGGCCATTCGCACGGAGACGCCGTTGGTGACCTGTTCGAGCACTGTCGAGTTGGCGGAGTCGGCCGCCGCAGATGAGATCTCCAGACCGCGATTCATCGGGCCGGGGTGCATAACAATGCTAGCCGGACCGAGCCGGCCGAAACGCGCGTCATCCAGTCCCCAGACCCGGGAGTACTCGCGGGTGCTGGGGAAGAAGGCCGCGCTCATCCGTTCAGTCTGAATGCGCAGCATCATGACCACATCCGGGCCGGCATCGATGGCGTCGTCCAGGTCGAAGCTGAACCGGGCGGGCCAGAGCGAGGTATCACTCGGCAGCAGCGTCGGCGGGGCGACGAACGTGACTTCGGCGCCGAGGGTGGTGAGCAGCCATAGGTTGGAGCGGGCGACGCGGGAGTGCAGCACGTCGCCGACGATCGTGACGGTGACGTCATCGAGTCCCTTGCCGCGGGATGCCGCTCCGTGGATGCGGCGCCGGATGGTGAAGGCATCGAGCAGCGCCTGGGTGGGATGTTCATGGGTACCGTCGCCGGCGTTGATGATGCCGGCATCGATCCATCCGCTAGCGGCGAGCACCGCGGGGGCGCCGGAGGCCGGGTGGCGAATGACGACGCCGTCGGCGCCGATCGCGGCGAGGGTCTGCGCGGTGTCCTTGAGGCTTTCGCCCTTGGAGACGCTGGATCCCTTGGCGCTGAAGTTGATCACATCGGCGCTCAGCCGTTTCGCGGCGGCCTCGAACGAGATGCGGGTGCGGGTGGAGTCTTCGAAGAACAGGTTGACGACGGTCTTGCCGCGCAGGGTCGGGAGTTTTTTGACCTCACGCTGGCCGACATCCGCCATGTCCTCGGCAATGTCGAGCAGGTTGATGACCTCATCGCGGGCGATGTCCTTGGTCGAGAGCAGATGCCTCATTGCTCACTCCGCCCGTCGATCGAGACGAATTCGTCGCCGTCGACCTCGTCGATGTGCACGTTGATGCGCTCGTCGGCAGCCGTTGGCAGGTTGCGACCGACGAAATCAGCGCGGATCGGCAGTTCGCGATGCCCGCGGTCGACGAGCACGGCCAGCCGCACGATGTTCGGGCGGCCGTGGTCGCCGAGCGCATCCAGAGCACTGCGGATGGTGCGCCCCGAGTAGAGCACGTCGTCGACGAGGACCACCGTGGCGCCGTTGATGCTGCCGGGGATCTGGGTGCGCGAGGGGGTGCGCGTGCGGCCGTGCGCGAGGTCATCGCGGTACAGCGTCACGTCCAGGGAACCGACCCGCACCGGGGTCGCGGCCGGTTCGATCCGCTGGATGATCTCGGCAATCCGGTGGGCCAGAATGACGCCGCGGGTCGGAATGCCGAGGATGACGAGGTTGTCCGGGCCCCGATTGGACTCCAGGATCTCGTGGGAGATTCGAGTCAACGCGCGGGTGATGTCAGCCTGAGTGAGCACAATGTGCGCCAAATGCCGACCTCCTTCCCCGTCTCACAGGACGGATCATTAAAGGATGTCTGAATGGGTCTAGCTTAGCCGTTCCCGAGCCGGGAGTCTGCTTGGAGTTCGAGGCAGCTAGAACGCGGCGGCGACGAAGGCGGAGAATTCGGCCTGATTGGTGAGGCTGCCCCGGTATTGCGCGCCGTCAACAAGCACGGTCGGGGTGCCGGATACGGCCTCGATCTCGGCTCCCGCGATCGGACCGGTCAGCGCGGACTCGGTGTTCTGCTGCGACCAGGCCTGATAGTCCCCGTTTTGAATACAGTCGGTGATGTTCGCATCACCCCCAGCCAGGTCGGCGAGGTCGGCGTCGCTCAGCCCCGTGGTGTTCTCGAGCGGCTGGTTCGCGAACAGCTCCGACAGAAAATCGAGGGTCTCGCCGGGGTTGAGCGTGGCCTGGCAGGTCAGCGCCGCCGAAGCCCGACTCGAGTAGTTCGTGCCCTGCGATTTGCTGTCCAGAAAGGTCAATGAGTGCACGCGCAGGGTGATGACGCCGCTCTCGACGCCGGCGAGAAGCAGTTCCCCATTGGTCTGCTCGAACTGGGCGCAGAACGGGCACATCGGATCGATGTATTCGTCGATAATGACCGGACCGGCACCGAATTCGAGATAGCCGCCATCGAAGTTGGCGGCGCCCAGCTCACCGGTCGGCAGCGGAGCTGACGACGAGCTGGACGAGCCCGCGTTGGATCCGACGTTCACCAGAAATGCTGCGAGAGCGGATGCGAAGATGACCGCGAGTGCCACCAGGATCACGAACACCGCGGTGCTGACGTACCCGATGATGAGGCCGGCCAGGGCGAAACCGCGGCCGACCTCACCGCGAGCTCGAATCTGCCCGAGGGCGATGTGACCCGTGATGATGCCGACGAGCCCGATCACCAATGACGAGACGAACGACACGATCGCCATGGTGTTGGTCTTCGGCGCCATCGCAAAGGCGGTTATCGGCTCGGCCGGCGGTGCGTACGGGTTCGGCCGGTTCGGCTGGGCGCCTTGTCCGGTGCTGGTCATCTTCGTGCCCTTCGTTGACGGTGCGCGCTGGAAGCGGCGATTCGCCGAGTTAGGCCGACGGACCGGTCTGAGCGATCTTGCCGAGCAATCCGTTGACAAACCCGGCCGAGTCATCCGTTGAGAGAATTTTGGCCGCTTCAACGGCCTCATCGATCGCGACGGCGTGCGGAACGGCGTCGTTGTACAGAATCTCCCAGATTCCGATGCGCAGAATGGCGCGATCAATATTGGGCATGCGCGCGAGGGACCAGCCCTGCGAGTACGTTTCGATCAGTTCATCGATCTCTTCGCGATGGTCGACGACCCCATCGACGAGCTCACGGGCGTACAGCCAGGAAGCCAGACGTGCCGGCTCGCTCGCGGCACGCTCGGCCTCGGTTGCGAGCGACTCCGGAATGCTGATCTGACGCACATCGGCGGCATACAGAATGTCGATGGCGCGCTTGCGGGCCTTGGTACGAGCGCTCATTCGTTGACGCGACCGAGGTAGTCGCCGGTGCGGGTGTCGACCTTGACCTTGGTGCCCTGCTCGAGGAACAGCGGAACCTGAATCTGGTAGCCGGTCTCCACGGTGGCCGGCTTGGTGCCGCCGGTGGAACGGTCGCCCTGCAGACCCGGCTCGGTGTAGGTGATTTCGAGGGTAACGGATGCCGGCAGCTCGACATAGAGCGGGTTGCCGTTGTGCAGCGCCACGGTCACGGCCTGGTTTTCGAGCATGAAGTTGCTCGCATCGCCGACGACGGCGGCGGAGACGGTGATCTGGTCGTAGTCGGCCACATCCATGAAAACGTAGGCGTCGCCGTCGTTGTAGAGGTACTGAAAGTCGCGGCGATCGACGTTTTCGGTCTCGATCTTCGCGCCGGCGTTGAACGTGCGGTCAACGGTCTTGCCCGAGACGACGTTCTTCATCTTGGTGCGAACGAAGGCGCCACCCTTGCCCGGCTTGACGTGCTGAAACTCGACGACGGCCCAAAGCTGGCCATCCATGTTGAGTACGACGCCGTTTCTGATATCAGCGGTAGAAGCCATGGGAGGGGTGTTCCGTTCAATTGATAAGGTGCGCGGGTGCAAATGGCACCTTGTCGAGTCTACGTGTCCAAGCCACAGGTTTCAAAGGCACAGGCTTCAGAGGCACAGGCTCCAAAGGCACTGCAGAGCAATTGTCGATTACGGCTGGGTGACGAAGTCGAGCGCCAGGCGATAGGAGTCGAAGCCGAGGCCCGCGATCACGCCGGTCGCGATGGCGCTCACGACGCTGGTGTGGCGAAACGTCTCGCGCGCGTGCGGATTCGAGATGTGCACCTCGATCAGCGGCAGGCCGGCCTTGGTCACGAGGGCCGCGGCATCCCGCAAGGCGTAGCTGTAGTGGGTAAACGCGGCGGGATTCAGGATCACCGGCATCCGCTCATCGACGGCCTCATACAGCCAGTGGATGAGTTCGGCCTCGTCGTCGGTCTGCCGCAGGTCAATCACGACTCCATCACGAGCGGATGCGACGAGCAGCACACGCAGATCGTCCAGGTTGGCCGACCCATAGACATCGGGTTCACGACTGCCCAGGCGCCCGAGGTTCGGACCGTTCAGAACCAGCACTGTATTCATCGCCTCAGCCTAGGGTGTGAGAACCGCGACTCCGTCGTCGTGCGCGACGAACAGGCCCGTGATGCGCATGAGCTTCCCGAAGGACTGGGTCAATTCGGCGGCCCAGGCCTGGTCCGGTGCGGTCAGGGCGGCGGAGCCCGGCCGCTCCAGAGTCAGAATGATGCTGCCGCCAGGGGCCTCCTGGGCGAGCATGTCATTGATGCGCACGGCGAAGGGCTGGGTTGACCCGGGCTCGGGCCGCACCGGAATGCCGTCAATCGGGATTAGCACGGACAACTGCTGGCCATACGGATCGAGCAACATGAGCCAGAGCTGTGGACGGATGGCGTGACCGACCAAGTCGAAGACGCGCGTGCGGGCCTCCTGCAGTGTGGTCACGGGCGGGGCGTCTTCGAGTTTCGTTGTCATCGTCATGCGCCCAGAATGGGCGGGACATCCGCCTGCACCGAGGTAATGCACAAAAAATATGTGCCACTCCTCGCCTGTGGATATCTTCCGGCGACGAAATCGGGGCCGTCGCTCCCGTGGCAGGTTCGTAGTCCTCGCGCCTGTCGGCGGATCGAACAACCGTGGTTCAGAGTCCCAAAGGGCAGAGACTGCCCAGCACTCCGGGAAATCTCTAGCAGCTACCCTAGACTGACACCGACGCCGATCTCGGCAGCACGAACCCGTCCACTGCTAACGGAGGCAGACGCTCATGGGATACGGCTTGAAGAGTTCTTCGTCGGTCCCGACCGGCGACGCGCGGGAGAGCATTGTCGCCCTGGAGCGGGCCCACGAATCCGCCATCACCGATCGAGTCTTTAAAACCGGGGTGCGCCAGCTCGTGCAGGACTCCTGGCAGCGTTCGCTGTCGCTCCGCCTCGACCCGTCGAGTGTGGCTCCTGAGCGGACGCTGACCGACAGCGAATTGCGCGACCTGCGCAATCAGCATCCGCTCGCCGCAGTGCTACCCGTCGTGCACAACCTGCTCATCCGCCACGCCATCGACGCCGAGCTGATCGTTGCCATCGGTGACGAATCCGGTCGGCTGCTCTGGATCGACGGCGATCGAGTGCTGCGCCGCCGGGTTGAGGAGATGCTCTTCGTCGAGGGCGCCGACTGGTCGGAGAGCCGGGTCGGCACGAGCGCACCGGGAACGGCGCTGGCCCTCGACCGCGGAATCCAGATTCGGCGCGCTGAACACTTCAACGCTCTGGCGCACCCGTGGAGCTGCACGGCGGTGCCCATTCACGACCCGGACACCGGCAAGATCCTGGGGGTCATCGACATCACCGGCGGCGACCAGGCTGTCGCACCACAGACCCTGCCGCTGGTCGAGGCTGCCGTCGCCGCGATGGAGGCGGAGCTGCGCATCCAACGCCTCGACCGACCGGCCGATTCACCGCCCGCCCCGCGGTCGCGGGCATCAGTGTCGCTGAGCGTGCCGCGACTGGCGCCGGCCGGCCTGAGCGTTCTCGGTACCGATCACGGCCAGCTGCACTGCGGCAGCAGAATAGTGGATGTCTCGCCCCGCCACACCGAGATTCTCACGCTCCTGGCCTGGCACCGCGAAGGACTTTCTGCCGATCGCCTGGCCAGCTTTCTCTCGGACCAGGACACTGCGGTGGAGACGCTGCGCGCCGAAATGGTGCGGGTACGGAAGGTACTCGCGCTCCTCGACTCCCCCATCACGATCACGTCCCGCCCGTATCGGTTGGAATCCAAACTCGAGCTCGATGCCCAACGCGTGCTGGCCTTCCTCGAGCGCGGCGCCCACCGCGTCGCCCTGGGCGCCTACCGCGGAGCTGTGCTGCCGGCATCGTCAGCGCCCGGTATCGTCGAAATTCGCCAGGAAGTGAGCAGCCGGCTGCGCGAGGCCATGCTCGCCGATGCGTCGGTCGACCTGCTGCTGCGCTACGCGCGCACCGAAGAGGCCACCTGGGACACCGAGGTGTGGCGTGCCTGCCTGGAGCTGCTCCCGGCCCGTTCACCCAAACGCGCAATGGTCGTGGCGCACCTGGCGCGCATTGAAGACGAAATCGGCGGGCATCGCAACATTCTGCAACGTTCCCACTCCTAGAGTCGAAGCAGGCCGCAGCATTGCGAGCCCGACACCGTCGTCGATATATAGGAGTGACATGACCGTCTACGCAGTCCCCGGAACACCCGGCTCCAAAGTTACCTTTAAGTCGCGGTACGAGAACTGGATCGGCGGCGAATGGGTCGCCCCGGTCAAGGGCCAGTACTTCGAAGACATCACCCCGGTCACCGGCAAGCCGTTCACCGAGGTCGCTCGCGGCACGGCCGAAGACATCGAGCTGGCCCTCGACGCCGCGCACAAGGCCGCACCGGCCTGGGGCAAGACCAGCCCCGCCGAGCGCGCAGCCGTGCTGAACAAGATCGCCGACATTATCGACGCCAACACCGAAATGCTCGCCGTCGCCGAGACCTGGGACAACGGCAAGGCCGTGCGCGAGACCATCAACGCCGACATCCCCCTCGCCGCCGACCACTTCCGTTACTTCGCCTCGGCGATCCGCGCCCAGGACGGCGACCACGCCCAGCTCGACGGCGACACCGTCTCGTACCAGTTCCACGAACCGCTCGGCGTCGTCGGCCAGATCATCCCCTGGAACTTCCCCATCCTGATGGCCGTCTGGAAGCTCGCCCCGGCCCTCGCCGCCGGCAACGCCGTCGTCCTCAAGCCCGCCGAGCAGACCCCGGTCTCGATCCTCGTGCTGCTGGAACTCATCGGCGATATCCTCCCCCCGGGCGTTGTCAACGTCGTCAACGGTTTCGGCCTGGAGGCCGGCAAGCCGCTCGCCTCGAGCAACCGCATCCGCAAGATCGCCTTCACCGGTGAGACCACGACCGGTCGCCTCATTTTGCAATATGCTTCGGCCAACATCATTCCGTCGACCGTTGAGCTCGGCGGCAAGAGCCCGAACATCTTCTTCAGCGACGTCGCGCAGGAGAAGGATGCCTTCTATGACAAGGCCCAGGAAGGCTTCGTGCTGTTCGCCTTCAACCAGGGCGAGGTCTGCACGGCCCCAAGCCGAGCCCTGCTGCAGAAGCCGATCTACGACAGCTTCCTCGGCGACGCTGTCACCCGCGCTAAGAAGATCATTCAGGGCAACCCGCTCGACACCGACACCCAGATGGGCGCGCAGGCCAGCAACGACCAGCTTGAGAAGATCCTCTCCTACATCGACATCGGAACCAAGGAGGGTGCCAAGCTGGCCCTCGGTGGCGAACGTGCCGACCTCGGCGGCGACCTCACCGACGGCTACTACGTGCAGCCGACCATCTTCGAGGGCCACAACAAGATGCGCTTGTTCCAGGAGGAGATCTTCGGACCGGTGCTCGCCGTGACGAGCTTCACCGACTACGAGGATGCCATCTCGATCGCCAACGACACGATTTATGGTCTCGGTGCCGGGGTCTGGTCGCGCAACGGCAACGTCGCCTACCGGGCTGGCCGTGATATCCAGGCCGGTCGCGTCTGGGTCAACAACTATCACGCCTATCCGGCCGGTGCCGCTTTCGGAGGCTACAAGAGCTCAGGAATCGGCCGCGAAAACAACAAACTCGCCCTCGGTCACTACCAGCAGACCAAAAACCTGCTCGTGTCGTACTCCGAGAACAAGCTCGGCTTCTTCTAAACCGAACCGTTAGACCAGAGGATGCCCACCCGTTCGGTGGGAGTTCGCTGAAGGTCTGGCCCGGGGGCTGTCGACGACGTAACGTCGTAGGCAGCCCCGCTACAGCAGTAGAAGGGTCCGCCATGAGCAGAAAGGTCCGTCAATGTCGACTACCACAATAACCGCGTCGGTCACGATCGCCGGCGAAACCGTTCCCCGCGTCGAGCTCACACCCGTCGCCGTTGACCTGCTCCGCAGCCTTTGGGAGGAACACGGCCCGCTCATGTTCCACCAGTCCGGTGGCTGCTGCGACGGCAGTTCGCCGATGCTGTTCATGGCCGACGAGTTCATCACCTCCGACCAGGACGTGCGGCTCGGCCAATTCGATCTCGCTCCGGCCGGCGACCCCGCCCAGCCGCTCGACTTCTGGATGTCAGCCGAACAGTTCAACTACTGGAGCCACACCTTTCTCACGGTCGACGTGGTGCCCGGCCGCGGCAGCGGCTTCAGTGCAGAGGCCCCGCGCGGCGTGCGCTTTCTGATCCGTTCCGAGCTCATGACCACGATGACCCCGTTTGCCGGCACTGACCAGATCGAAGCGGATCCCGTAGCCCCGCCCGCGCAGGCGACAATCCCGGCGTAGCGGCTACTGCCCGATCGCCTGGTAGGCGCTGAACAGCAACGAGGCGTCCGGGCCTTCGAGGATGGTGGGCTTGCCCACATCGTCGAGGACCACGAAGCGCAACATCCCGCTGCGGGTTTTCTTGTCGCGCTGCATGGTGGCCAGCAGGGTGGGCCAGCGTCCGACCGGGTAACCGGTCGGCAGGGTCAGCGATTCCAGGATGCTGCGGTGCCGGTCGACGACCTCCACCGACAGCCGTCCGCTGAGCGCGGCCAGTTCCGCAGCGAACATCATGCCGACGGCGACGGCTGCGCCGTGGCGCCAGCCATAGCGTTCGGCGTGCTCGACGGCGTGGCCGAGGGTGTGACCGTAGTTGAGGATCTCGCGGAGGCCGGCTTCCTTGAAGTCCTCCCCCACGATGCGCGCCTTCATGGCAATCGACAGTTCGATCAGCCGACGGAATTCGGGGGTGGTCGGGTCGGTGGCGCGCTCGACATCCGCTTCGATAATGTCGAGGATTTCGGGAACCTGGATGAAGCCGGCCTTGACGATTTCGGCGAAGCCCGCGAGGATCTCGTTTTTCGGCAGGGCGTCGAGCAGGTCGAGGTCGCACAATACGGCGGCAGGCGCGTAGAAGGTGCCGACGAGGTTCTTGCCCTCGGCGGTATTGATGCCGTTCTTGCCGCCGACGGCCGCATCGACCATGCCGAGTACGCTCGTGGGAATCTGCACGAGCTTCACGCCACGCAGCCAGGTGGCGGCCACGAATCCGGCGAGGTCGGTCACTGCGCCACCGCCGAGGCCGATCACGGCGTCGGTGCGGCTGAAGTCGGACTGGCCCATGACGCCCCAGCAGAACGCGGCAACCTCAACCCGCTTGGCCGCTTCGGCGTCGGGAATTTCGGCCAGCAAAACCTCGGCGTAGGTTTCGAGCAGGCTGTCGCGCAGGGCGACCGCGCGGGCGCCGACGGTCGAGGTGTGCACGATGAGCACCTTGTTGACACCGGTGCCGAGCTGCTCGGCGACCGTGTTGACCAGGCCACGCCCCACGCTGACCGGATAGCTGTCGACCCCGGTCACGGTGATCACGGTGGTACTGGACTGTTCGGTCATCTGTGTTGTCCCTGACTTCTCAATCATCATTTCTTTCTTGTACCCAATTTACGATCTCATCGGCGATGCCGGTGATCGGTCGGTTGGAGGTGTCCAGGCGAATCGTCGCCAGGGCCTCATAGATGGGGCGGCGCTGGTTGTAGATGCGTTCCCAGTCGCCGATACCGCCGGCCAGGAGAGGCCGTTTGCTGCCGCCGAGGCGGGCCTCGACGGCCGCGGTGGTCACGCTGAGGTACACCACGGTCGCGGATTCGAGGTCGGCCTGCGTCTCGGCGTGCAGCACTGCTCCCCCGCCGAGGGAGATGACGGCCGGCTCGCCGAGGGCCCAGTCCACCGCTTCACGTTCGACGATGCGAAAGTATTCTTCGCCCTCACGCGCAAAGATCTCCGGAATCGGACCGTAACTTTCGACGATGCGCTTGTCGGTGTCGATGAACGGCAAATTCAGGTCGCGCGCCACTCGTCGACCGATCCTGGTCTTGCCGGCGGCCATCGGACCGATGAACACGATCGGCAACAAGGCGTTCCGCAGAGTCAGCATCGCAGGTCTAGAGCGACGCGTCGCTCGACGCGCCCGTGCGCAGGTTCGCCGGAATGTTGGCGAGGTACGACTCCAGGTTGCGCCGGGTCTCCCCGATCGAGTCTCCGCCGAACTTCTCCAGCACCGAGTTCGCGAGCACGAGCGCCACCATGGCCTCGGCCACAACGCCGGCCGCCGGAACCGCACAGACGTCGGAGCGCTGGTGGTGCGCCGGGGCCGGCTCGCTCGTGGCGACATCGACGGTGCGCAGCGCCCGCGGAATGGTCGCGATCGGCTTCATGCCGGCCCGCACGCGCAGCACGGTTCCGGTACTCATGCCGCCCTCGGTTCCGCCGGCCTTGTCACTGACTCGCTGAATGGCGCTATCCGCTTGTACGAGTTCGTCGTGTGCCTCGGAGCCGCGGCGGCGCGTGGTCTCGAAGCCGTCGCCGACCTCTACCCCCTTGATCGCCTGGATCCCCATGAGCGCCGCGGCCAGCTGGGAATCCAACCGACGATCCCAGTGCACGAAGGAGCCAAGCCCGGGGGGAAGATTGTAGGCGAGCACCTCGACGACGCCGCCGAGGGTGTCGCCGTCGTGATGGGCAGCATCCACTTCAGCCACCATCAGAGCGGATGTCGCGGCGTCGAAACAGCGCAGCAGATCAGCATCGAGCGTGTCGACGTCCTCAGGCTCAGGAAGCGGCGCGCCGTCGGGCACGCGGACCGGCCCGATGGCGATGGTGTGGCTGACCAGGTGGATTCCGAGTTCGTTCAGGAATGAGCGGGCGACGGCGCCGAGCGCGACGCGGGCGGCGGTCTCGCGGGCACTCGCGCGCTCCAGCACGGGGCGCGCCTCGTCAAAACCGTACTTCTGCATGCCGGCGAGGTCGGCGTGACCTGGGCGGGGCCTGGTCAATGGTGCCCCGCGGCCACGCGTCAGGGTGGCCGGGTCGACCGGGGCGGCACTCATCACATCGACCCATTTGGGCCATTCGGAGTTGCCAATGCGCAGTGCGACCGGGCCGCCGAGGGTGAGGCCATGCCGAACACCGCCGGAGAGGGTGAGCTCGTCCTCTTCGAATTTCATGCGCGCGCCCCGGCCGTAGCCGAGTTTGCGGCGCGCGAGATCGAGGCGGATCGAATCAAGGGAGACCGGGATCCCTGCGGGCAAACCCTCGACAATAGCGATGAGTTCGGGGCCGTGGGATTCTCCGGCGGTGAGCCAACGAAGCATAGTTCCTATCTTTCCACAGCATCGTGCGAGCCAGTGTCACCGGGGGCCGCGTCGCGGGTCAGGGCACTACGCATGGCGGCGAGCACGTCCGGCTCGCCGGGGAGTGGTTCGAAGGGGTCAGCGGTCACGAACACCCGCACCTGGATGAGCGCCTGGTGCAGCAACATGCCGAGACCGTTCAGCACAGTTCCGCCGGCCGATTCCCACTCGCGTGCCACCCCGCTTGGCCACGGTGAGTAGGCAACGTCGAACAGCGTCGCACGCTCGCGCAGTTCGAGCGGCAGCGGGGTCGGCAGCACCGTCCCGCCGGGCAGAGTGCTGATCACGAGGTCGCTTCCGTTGCCGCCGGACCCGCTGAAATCACTGAGGTCGACGACGACTCCGAGCGACCGACCGAGTTCAACGAGCGGCTGCGCCTTCGGCAGGTCGCGCACGAGCACGCTGACGAACTCAGTACCGAGCTCCGCGGCGGCCATCAGAGCGGATGCCGCCGTCGCGCCGGCTCCGAGCAGGGTCACGTGCTTCGCCCGGGTGACGCCGCCCTCGGCCAACGCGCGCACCAGACCAGCGACATCCGTGTTATAGCCGGTGAGGGTGCCGCGCCCGGCCACCTGGCGCAGCAGCACGGTATTGACCGATCCGGTCAGCTGTGCCACCCGGTCGCAGTCGTCGATGAACGGAAGCACCTCGTGTTTGAGCGGCATGGTGAGCGAAAGACCACGCCAGTCCGGCCCGATAGAGCTCAGAAACATGGCGAGCGAACCGGCCTTCACCTCAACAGCATCGTAGGACCAGTCCAGTCCCAGCTGCCGGTAGGCGGCCCGGTGCAGCAACGGCGAACGGGAATGCTTGATCGGCGAACCGAGCACCGCGAGCCTGTTCGATGGGGCCCGATTTAGCGTCAGATCAACCATATTCGGGGTGCTCCCTCATCCAGTTCTGCCAAACGATAACGGCAGCATCATGTTCCTTGACCGTGGTGGAAAAAGCCGTCTCACCGGAGTCGAGGTTGATCGTCACAAAAAACAGCCAGGATCCGTCGACCGGGTGCAGGGCCGCATCGATCGCGAGGTCACCGGGATTCGAGATCGGGCCGACGACCATGCCGGGGTGCGCATAGGTGTTGTAGGGGTTGCCGGCATCGGCACGTTCGGCGTCGGTCGTGGTGACCAGGTGGGTTTTGCCCGTGCCATAGGCGACGGTCGCGTCCGATTGCAGCAGGCCGCTGTCCCATTGGGCTGGGTCGAGCCGGTTCTGAAATACCCGCGACACCTTGTAATAGTCATCACGCAGGCCGGCTTCACGCTGGATCAACGAGGCGAACACGATCGTCGACCAGCGGTCTGCGACGGCGACACCGGCCGCATCGAGGGCCTCATACTGCCGGTTGACCATGGTCTGCAACGCGACGGCGGCGGTGGCCTCCGGCGAGAAGGTGTACGTCGCGGGAAAGAGAAAACCCTCAAGGGTGGTCGCTTCGGCGGGCAGACCGAACTGGGCCACATTGGCGGCCGCCGCCTGCAGGTCCGCCAGGGGAATGTCGGTTCCCTCGGAGATCGACGCCAGCACGTGAACGGCCGCGGTCCCCTCAGGCACGATAACGGTCTGGTTCAGTCGAGTGCCCTCATCGAGCAGGGCGTCCAGCGCAGTGCTCGCGACCATCTTCGTCTTGAGCTGGTACGCACCGGGCTGAAACACCGGCTCCGGGGCCGTCTGCAACAGGATGGAGTAGAACGCATCAAAGCTCTTGACCACGCCCTCTTCGACGAGTGTCGCGGCGATCTCCGAGCCACCGTTGCCGTCGTGAATCATGACGATCACGTCTTCGCCGGTCGCCGCTTCCTCCGCGGTGAAGTCGGCCGGCCCCTGCGTGGCAGCAATAATCTGGGAGATGGGTCCCTGCAGAAACAGCGCGACTCCGGCCACGAGAGCGGAAAGAACGACAAAGACAATCAGACAGCCCCAGGCTCCCTTGTAGCTCCTCTTCTCCCGCGGCGGTTCGTCCGCGAGCAGTGAGCGACGGTTTGTGCGACCCCGACCGGAGCCACCGACGTCGCGCGCCGTCAGGAACGCAGCGGCATCATCGCCCGCTCCTGCCGACTCGGCCGCTTGTCGCGGCAGCAACGGCGGTTGAACGGATGCCATTCCCCCGGACGCTGCCGCCGGCTCGGCTCCGGATTGCTCGGCTCCGGATTGCCCCGCTCCGGATTGCTCGGCGCCAGTTCGCTCCGTCGCGCCCTGTTCCGCGGCGGACTGCTCCGCAGCGGCCTGTTGCGCGCGTAACTGGCGTCGGCTCGGCAGGGGCTCTTCCGGGGTACTGGGCACGATTACGGCCTCTCGGTCGGTTCGACGGGCGACCCTGGCGGTCGCCCGGAGGAACGCTCACTGTCGAGCGCATGTTGCAAAATAATAGTTGCGGCCACCTGGTCGATTACTGGCCGCTGCGTTTTCGCGGCACGACCGGATGCCCGCAGCGCGGATTGCGCCGACACCGTCGAGAGACGTTCGTCGACGAGCCGCACCGGCACGGCGAGAGTTGCGGCCAGGCGCGCGGCGAAACCGACCGCGTCGTCCGTGGAGGCGGTCTCATTGCCTGACAACGCCAACGGCAGGCCGACGATGACCTCGACGGCGTCAAGCTCGAGGGCCACCGCGAGAATGCGGGCCAGATCGGTCACTCCGGCATCGTCGCGGGCGACGGTTTCCACCGGGGTCGCGAGCATGCCGTGGTTGTCGCTGCGGGCCAGGCCGATGCGCACCTTGCCCACATCCACGCCGAGGCGCACGCCTGAGCGCATCGTGCCGGCGACCGCACCCGGCGCGACCCAGCCGGACAGCGCCGCCGAACGACCAGGGTCGGCGGAGCCAGAGCGTGAGCGAGCGCGGTCGGACCTCATCGTTAGCGACTGACCGCCGCGACAACCGCCTGGAGAGCGGCCGGGATGGCGGCGCCGTTGGGGCCGCCGCCCTGAGCCAGATCGTCCTTGCCGCCGCCACCACCACCGAGGATTCCGGCGACGGTCTTGGCAAGGGCACCGGCCTTATGGCCGGCATCTCGAGCTGCCTGGTTGGTGGCGACGATCACGACGGGCTTGTCCGCGGCAATGGCCGAGAGCGCCACGACGACGGCGTCGGTGCCGAGGCGTTCGCGGGTCGCGAGGGCCAGCATCCGTGCGTCGTCCGGGGATCCGAGCACGCCGAGGTCTTCGGCCACGATCGTTACTGCCCCGACCCGGCGGGCCGTGGCCAGCAGCGCGGGGACCCGGTCGGTCAGGGCCCGGGCTTCGAAGGCCGCGATCTTCTTCTCGGCGCTCTTGAGGCTCGCTACCAGGTCGCTGATGCGTTCGGGAAGCTGCTCGCGAGGAGTTTTCAGGCTCGAGGTCAGCTGCGACACCAGCATGCGCTCGGCGGCGAGGTCGCGGAAGGCTTCGAGGCCGACGAGGGATTCGACGCGACGGTTGGTCGAACCGACCGACGCCTCGCTGATCAGGTTGATCATGCCGATTTCAGCGCTGCTGCCCACGTGGGTACCGGCGCACAGTTCGCGCGACCACGGGCCGCCGATGTCGACGACGCGCACGACGTCACCGTACTTCTCGCCGAACAGCGCCATGGCACCGAGCGCTTTCGCCTCGGCAATGGGCAGTTCCCGGGTGGTCACCGGCAGGTTGTCGCGAATGGCGTTGTTGGAGATTTCTTCAATCTCGGTGCGAGTCGCCGGCGAGAGCGCCTGGTTCCAGGAGAAGTCGAGGCGAAAGAAGCCGGCCTTGTTGTACGAACCGGACTGGTGCGCGTTCGGGCCGAGCACCTGGCGCAGGGCTGCGTGCAGCACGTGCGTGCCGGAGTGCGCCTGGCGGGCGCCGCGGCGCCAGTTTTCGTCGACCACGCTCGTGGCGCGCTCGCCCACGCCGACCTCGCCGGACTGCACGAGCACTTTGTGGCTGATCAGACCCTTAACCGGCTTTTGTACGTCGAGCACCTTGAGCTCGTAGCCGGGGCCAACGATAAGGCCGGCATCCGCTACCTGCCCGCCCGCTTCGGCCCAGAGCGCCGTCTCGGCGAGGATGACCTCGGCTGTTTCTCCGGCAACGGCGCTCGTCACCGACTCACCATCGACGATGAGACCGAGCACGCTGGACTCGTTCTGCAGGTTCTCGTAACCGGTGAACACGGTCTCGCCAAGGGCGCGGAACGCGCTGTAGACCCCGAGGTCGGCCAGGGTGGTCTTCTTGGACTTCGCGTCAGCCTTGGCCATGGTGCGCTGCTTGGTCATGAGCACGTCGAAGGCGTCACGGTTGACGCTGAGGCCGGCTTCCTCGGCGATTTCGAGGGTGATCTCGATCGGAAAACCGTAGGTGTCGTGCAGCAGAAAAGCGGTCGGTCCGGCCAGTTCGGTCTTATCGGCCTTCTTGGTCTTGGCCACGGCGAGGTCGAGCACCGCGCTTCCGCTCGCGAGGGTGCGCAGAAACGTCTCTTCCTCGGCGAACGCGGCCTGGCTGATGCGCCCGAAGTCGCTCTTCACCTCCGGGTAGGCGGCGCTCATGGCGTCGCGGGAAGCCGGCAGTAGTTCGGGCATGCTCACGGTGTCGACGCCGAGCAGGCGCATGGCGCGTACGCTGCGCCGCAGCAGGCGGCGGAGGATATAGCCGCGACCCTCGTTCGACGGCATGACGCCGTCGCTCATCAGCATGAGCGAGGAACGCACGTGGTCGGCGACGATGCGCATGCGCACGTCGTCGGCGTGGTCGGCGCCGTAACGTCGTCCGGAGAGTGCGGCGGCCCGGTCCAATACCGGGCGCACCTGGTCGATCTCGTACATGTTCTCGACGCCCTGCTTCAAAAAAGCGACGCGCTCGAGGCCCATGCCGGTGTCGATGTTCTTCTTCGGCAGGTCGCCCAGAATCTGAAAGTCGCCCTTACCGTTGCCCTCGCCGCGCAGGTACTGCATGAAGACGAGGTTCCAGATTTCGACATAACGGTCGTCGTCGGTGGCCGGGCCACCATCGGCGCCGTAGGCGGGGCCGCGGTCGAAGAAGATCTCCGAGCAGGGGCCGGCCGGGCCGGGCTGGCCCGTGGACCAGTAGTTGGAGTCCATGCCGAGGCGCTGGATGCGGTTGTCCGGCACGCCGAGCGCGCGCCAGTAGCGGTGCGCCTCATCGTCGTCGAGGTAGATGGTGACCCAGAGGTCGCTCTCGCGAAAGCCGTACCCGCCCTGGTCTTCCGGGGTAGTCAGCAGTTCCCAGGCGAAGCCGATGGCCTCTTCCTTGAAGTAGTCGCCGAAGCTGAAATTTCCGTTCATTTGAAAGAACGTGCCGTGGCGCGGGGTCTTGCCCACTTCTTCGATGTCGTTCGTGCGAATGCATTTCTGCACGCTCGTGGCGCGCGGATACGGTGCCGGAACCAACCCGGTCAGGTACGGCACGAACGGCACCATGCCGGCCACGGTGAAGAGAAGGGTGGGGTCGTCGCTCACCAGGGAAGCGGACGGCACAACGGTGTGTCCACGATCGGCGAAGAAGTCGAGCCAGCGCCCGCGAATGTCAGCAGTCTGCATGGTGTCCGTAGCTATTGAAGTGCATGAGTGAGGTGGAGCGTGGTGCCCTTTTCAAGCGGATGCTCAGGACGCGCTTGGTGCCGGCGCGTCGCCAACGGCATCCGCAACGTCACCGAGCGCTGCGTGCAACTCGGCCTCGCGCTGCCGATACCCCTCGGAGATGGCCTCGCCGAACTCGCGCGCCTTGGTGTCAAGTTCGGTGAAGAACTGCTTACCCTGCTGAGTCTTGTTGACCTCGTGGGCAACGACGAAGCCAGCGGCCACACCGATGACCAACCAGATGACGTTCTTCATGGCACTTCTCCCTGAATCTGCGCGGCCTGTGCTTTCAGTCAATAGAACCGAATTGACTGGAGCCTGGCACCGCTAGCCGCAGCTATCGATAAGTCGGGCGCGAGAATATCAGCGCCGTCTCCAGAGTAGCCGGTCAACCCCGATTTCGCCCGGACCCCGACCGCCCGCCACGAAAGGCGGCTCGCACGCCGGCCGAGAATCCGGCGAGCTTGATCAGCGGACCGCCGACGGTGGCGGCGAACAGCGCGACGAGCGCTGAGACGTTACCGGTGACATCCGCTGCGTTGCTGGTGATCGTGTCGACCCTCGCCAGCTGCTGATTCGTGGATCGGATGGTTTCGGTCGTCTCGGCAAGTATCGGGGTGATTCCCTCGCTGAGATCGTGGATGGCCGCGGTGGTTTCATCGAACACCCGGCCCAGCTTGACCAGTGGAACGGCGATGACCGCCACCAGAATCGCGAATACGCCGGCGGCGATCAGCCCTGCAATATCTCCACCCGACACGGTGACTCCACTCAGATCAATGGGCCCCTGGGAGGCCCGGGAATACAAAAAAGGGCGGATCACCCAGAGATGATCCGCCCTTCAGCGTACCGGTCAAAGACCGGTTAACTAACTATCCACCTGCACAGGTTAGCGAGCTGCGTAGTACTCCACGACGAGCTGAACTTCACAGGTCACGGGGATCTCGATGCGCTTCGGTGCGCGCACGAGGCGGGCCTGAAGCTTGTCGAGCTCAACCTCGAGGTACGGCGGGAGCTTGGGGAGCAGGTCGACGTGTCCGCCGGCTGCTGCAACCTGGAAGGGCTCCATGCCCTCGCTGCGAGCCTTGACGTGCATGAGCTGGCCCGGCTTCACGCGGAAGGAGGGCCGGTCAACGAGCTCGCCGTCAACGAGGATGTGACGGTGCACGATCATCTGGCGAGCCTGGGCGGTGGTGCGGGCGATGGCCGAACGCACGAGGAGGGCGTCGAGACGGGTCTCGAGGATCTCGACGAGGTTCTCACCGGTCAGTCCCTGACGACGACGAGCCTGCTCGAAGGCGATCTTGAGCTGGGCTTCGCGAATGCCGTACTGGGCGCGTAAGCGCTGCTTTTCGCGCAGACGAACGGCGTAGTCCGAATCGGTCTTGCGCTTGGTGCGGCCGTGCTCACCGGGTGCATAGGGGCGCTTCTCAAGGAAGCGGGCTGCCTTCGGCGTGAGGGCAATGCCCAGGGCGCGCGAGAGGCGAGTTTTACTGCGGGTACGTGACTTGGTAGACACGGTTTCCTTTCAATCGGACTCAATAACAGGGATACCAGGGCGAGTGCGTCTTTTCAGCACAGTGTCTAATCGACACATTCGTCATGGGAGATCAGAGGATTGGGTGCCATGGGACGTTCGGCTACAGAACGAAACCCCTCCAAACTGGAAACGGACGCAGCCGCATGCCGAAACCAGTTGTAGGCAGAGTCAAGGTTAGCACAGCGGATGCCCTGCTCAGGCTCTGCAGACCAGCGCGAGTTCCCAAGGCGGGCAGCGTCGGTCGCGAGCCCTCTCATGAAAACTGGATGCGCGGTCTATTCGTTGCGGACTATACGGCGGATTTTTAGGAGGCGGGCGGAGATATCGCGCTCGTGGCCGTGCTCGGTCGGCTCGTAGTAGCGGGTGGATTTCAGCTCCGTTGGGGGGTATTGCTGGGTGACCACTCCGAGCGGGTCATTGTGCGGGTAGACGTAGCCCTTGCCGTGGCCGAGGCGCTTGGCGCCGGGGTAGTGCGCGTCACGCATGCCCTTGGGCACGCGGCCCATCTTGCCGGCGCGGACATCCGCTATGGCAGCATCGAGCGCCATGTAGGCGGCGTTCGATTTGGGGGCCGTCGCGAGGTGCACAACGGCCTGGGCGAGCGGGATTCGCCCCTCAGGCATGCCGATCAGCGCGACGGCATCGGCGGCGGCGACGGCGATCAGGAGCGATTGCGGGTCGGCCATGCCGATGTCTTCGGAGGCGAGGACGATGATGCGGCGGCAGATGTATCGCGGGTCTTCGCCGGCCTCGATCATGCGGGCCAGGTAGTGCAGCGCCGCGTCGACGTCACTGCCGCGCACCGATTTGATGAACGCGCTGATTACGTCGTAGTGCTCGTCACCGTTGCGGTCGTAGCGCAGCAGTGCACGGTCAACGGCGAGCGAGACGATGTCGGTCGTGATGACAGGCTTGCCGGTCGCGCCGGGTTCGAGCGTCGATTCCGCCGAAACGGATGCCGCCTCCAGCGCCGTCAGCGCCCGCCGCGCATCCCCCGAGGCCAGGCGAATGATCGCGCCGCGAGCCTCGACCTCGAGTTCAAACCGGTCAGCGAGGCCGCGCGAATCGGTGACCGCACGATCAACGACGATCCCGAGGTCGTCGTCGCTCAGAACTTCGAGGGTGAGTAATAGTGAACGAGACAGCAAAGGGGAAATGATCGAGAACGACGGATTTTCGGTCGTCGCGGCGACCAGGATGACGACGCCGTTCTCGACCCCTGGCAGGAGGGTGTCTTGCTGGGCCTTGGAGAAGCGGTGGATCTCATCGAGAAAGAGCACCGTCGCGAGACCGTAGAGGTCGCGGTTGGTTCGGGCGTCTTCCATCACCTGGCGCACGTCGCGCACGCCGGCCGTCACAGCAGAGAGTTCAACGAAACGACGTCCGGAACTGTGCGCGATCGCCTGCGCGAGCGTGGTCTTGCCGGTGCCGGGCGGTCCCCAAAGAATGACCGACACGCTGCCGCGCTCCCCCGTCTTGTCGCTGGCCAGACTGACCAGGGGCGACCCCGGGGTGAGCAGATGACGCTGGCCGGCCACCTCGTCCAGGGTTTTCGGGCGCATTCGTACGGCGAGGGGGGCCTGGCCACTCCGCAGACCCGGTTGAGCATCCGACATTCCTCTAGCGTAGTTTGTGCGTAGAGTTCTACGAGGTCGGGAGCGTTGGCGCCCGACTGCGTTTGTCCGGTCGTCGCCAACCCCGACGGCCCTGGAGGGGTTCCAAGTGGCTTCGAATTACAAGCTCGAGCGTGCAGCACGTGAAGAGCGCGGACGTGTTCGTTCCTACCAGGCCCGACGTGCGGTGCACGAGCACCAGTCGAAGCGGCGCGTGCGGGACAACCTGATCGCCGGCGGGGGGCTGCTCGTCGTACTCACATTGATCGTGGTGGCGCAGGTCTTCTACTTCACCGGCGGACCAGGTACTCCGGAAGCGACCACTGCGGCAACCGACACCCCGACCACGACGCCGACGGCTGCCGCCGGTGCCAATTCGGGTGTGGTGCCCGCCAGCACGCTGGCCGAGGATCGAACCTGGACCGGCACCATGACCCTCAACGACATTCCGGTGGGAATCGAGCTCGACGGCGCCCTGGCGCCGCAGGCGGTTTCGTCGACCATCAGCCTCGTTCAGACCGGGTTTTACGACGGCCTCACCTGCCACCGTCTGACGGTGGAGGGCATTTTCGTGCTGCAGTGCGGCGACCCGGTGGGCGATGGCACCGGCGGCCCCGATTACAGCTACGGACCGGTGGAGAATGCACCGACCGACGACGTGTACCCAGCTGGAACCCTCGCCATGGCACGTTCCGGCAACGACGGCTTCTCCAACGGCAGCCAGTTCTTCATCGTCTACGAAGACAGCACCATCCCCGCCGACAGTGCGGGCGGCTACACGGTGCTCGGGCGCGTCACGAGTGGCCTCGACCAGATCAAAACCGAGATCACGGATGCCGGAATCACGGCAGGCGGCGCCTCGCCCGTCGTACCGACCACGATTACCGGCATAACAGTTCAGTAGGATCGATCGATCCCCCTGCGCTATTGCAATAGGCTTATCAGGGTATTTCCTGGCTCCGCATTTTTTCTTCCCGCGGCGCCCACACAACAACTCAGCAAAGGTGAGGCTCTTGACTACGACAGATCAGCAACCATGGGGTCGCGTAGACGAAACCGGCACGGTTTACGTGCGCACGGCGGATGGCGAACGCGCCGTCGGCCAATACCCGGATGCCACTCCGGAAGAGGCCCTGGCCTACTTCGAACGCAAGTACGTTGAACTCAACGGGCAGGTCACCCTGCTCGAGCAGCGTGCGAAGGGTGGCGCTCCGGCCGCAGACGTGGCCAAATCGGTGGCCAATCTCACCGTCGCCGTTGCCAACGCCAACGCCGTCGGTAACCTGGCCGCGCTGGCAGAACGCCTCGGCGCGCTCGGCGGAGCCGTCACCGAACTCACCGAGCAGCAGAGCATCGAGACCAAAGCAGCATCCGCTGCCGCCGTCGCCGAACGGGCCGAGATCGTGACCGAGGCCGAGCGCCTCGCCGCCGAAGATCCGGCCAAGACGCAGTGGAAGCAGACCAGCGCTGCCCTCGACGCCCTCTTTGCGAAGTGGCAGGCGCACCAGCACGATGCCCCGCGCATTCCCAAGGGCGAGGCCAACGACCTGTGGAAGCGCTTTCGGGCGGCCCGAACGACGATTGAGCAAAACCGCAAGGCGTTCTTCGCCGAGCTCGACAGCACGCACAAGGACGTTCGCACCAAGAAGCAGCACCTAATCGAGCAGGCTGAGGCGCTCGCGCCGCAGGGTGCCGACGGGGTGTCCGCCTACCGCAAGCTGCTCGACGAGTGGAAGCAGGCCGGCCGCAGCGGCAAAAAGCAGGACGACGCCATGTGGGCGAAGTTCAAGGCTGCCGGCGACGTGCTCTACTCCGTCAAGAGCGAGGTGGAAGCTCAGGACAACGAGGAGTTCTCCGCGAACCTGGTACTCAAGCTGGAACTCCTGACCGAGGCAGAGACCCTGCTGACGACCACCGACCGCAATGCCGCTCGCGAGACGCTCACGGTCATCCAGCGCAAGTGGGATGTCATCGGCAAGGTTCCGCGCGACCAGGTCAAGCCGATCGAGGATCGCCTGCGCAAGGTCGAAGCCGTCGTGCGCAAGCTCGATGACGACCACTGGAAGCGCAATAATCCAGAGACCAAGGCCCGCACCGAGGGTTTCGCCGGCCAGTTGAACGACGCGATCGCCAAGCTTGAAGATGAACTGGCCACCGCTCAGAAGAGCCAGAACGCCCGCGCCATCAAGGACGCCAACGAAGCGCTCGAGGCCCGCAAGGCCTGGCTCAAGGCGATGGGCCAGTAGGCACGACTGCAACACCCGGCAGGAACTATCCCCACCCCAAACCGGTGCTATTTTCTCCACAGATCCAGGCTCCTTCGGGGGCCTGGACCTCGTTAAGGGACAGCATGGCGGCATGATGAATCCCCGGGAACGAACGCGCACGGTCAACGACCTGCCCCTCGCCGAGCTGTGCAGCGCCCGGCTCGACGGGCAGGTTTTTCAACTCGCCGACTCCTGGTGTGTGATCGATGAAATAGACGGATGCTCCACACGGGCCGTCTCCGCCAGCCGGCTGGTCCCACCCCGCGCCATCGCCGAGCGCCTCACCGCCGCGTGGATCTACGGCGTCGCACCTGAGCCCCGTCGCCACCAATTCTGTGTGCTCATCGGTGCGCGCACGACGGCCGTCTGGTCACCACGTGTTCAGCTGCGCGAAATCGTGCGCTCTCCCGAAGACGTGCGCACCATCGCGAATGTCCGGGTGACCACTCCCCTGCGTACCGCCGTCGACCTGGCGCGCTATCCGCCCGCGACCTCGGGGGCCGAGATCATCGCGCTTCTAGCCCGGCTGCTGCACTACGGCGGGTATGCTGACATCTCCGCGGCCGTGCGCCTCTGCCAGCGCGGCAGCCCAGCGTACAGCGTCGTCGCCGTGGCCAGGTTCGCGGCGGTCAACGAGGCGTTGCGCTCCCTGTACCAGTCGAGCGCAGCAACCGAGAAAGCAGTGGGCGTCTAGCCGTCGTTGACCCGGTAGACGTCGTAGACAGCATCGATGCGGCGCACGGCGTTGAGGACGCGATCCAGGTGGGTGGTGTCACCCATCTCGAACACAAACCGGCTGAGCGCCAGGCGGTCACTCGAAGTGTTGACCGTGGCCGAGAGAATGTTCACGTGATGCTCAGACAGCACCCGGGTGACATCGGAAAGCAAACCGGATCGGTCGAGTGCCTCGATCTGGATGTGCACCAGGAACAGGCTCTTCGACGTTGGCGCCCAGTCGACCTCGATCATTCGCTCGGGTTCCTTGAGCAGGGACTGCACGTTGTGGCACGCCGCCTGGTGCACCGAGACACCAGCACCACGGGTGACGAACCCGACGATCTTGTCGCCGGGAACCGGCGTGCAACAGCGGGCCAGCTTGACCAGAATGTCCGGGGCACCGCGCACGAGCACACCAGAATCAGTGTTCCGGGTGGTCTGCGGCCGGCCGCGGGCAGCAACCGGAAAGTCGTTGCTGTCGTTGTCGTCGATGCTCTGCACCGAGGACACAACCTTTTCGAGCACGGACTGCGTCGAGACGTGGCCTTCACCGACCGCCGCATACAAGGCCGACACGTCGTCATATTTGAGTTGAGCCGCGACCTCCGCGAAGGAGTCCTGGTTCATCAGCTTCTGCAGCGGAAGGTTCTGCTTGCGCATGGCCCTGGCGATGGCGTCGCGGCCCTGCTCGATGGCTTCGTCGCGGCGCTCCTTGGTGAACCACTGCCGAATCTTGTTGCGCGCGCGGGGGCTCTTGACGAAATTGAGCCAGTCCTTGCTGGGCCCGGAGTCGGGGTTCTTCGAGGTGAATACCTCGACAACGTCTCCGGTGATAAGTTCGCTCTCCAGCGGAACCAGACGGCCATTGACCTTGGCGCCCATGGTGCGGTGGCCGACCTCGGTGTGCACCGCGTAGGCGAAGTCAACCGGGGTCGCGCCCGAGGGCAGCCCGATGACGCGGCCCTTCGGCGTGAAGACATAAACCTCTTTGGCACCGATCTCGTAACGCAGGGAGTCGAGGAACTCGCCGGGATCGGCGGTTTCGGCCTGCCAGTCGGAGATATGCGCCAGCCAAGCCATATCGGTGTCGCTCTGCGGGCCCGGGCCGCCGGCGCTCTTGCCGTTGACCTGCTCCTTGTACTTCCAGTGCGCGGCGACACCGAATTCGGCGCGCTGGTGCATTTCGGTGGTACGAATCTGGATCTCGACCGCGCGACCGCTCGGGCCGAGCACCGTCGTGTGCAGCGACTGGTAGAGGTTGAACTTGGGGGTGGCGATGTAGTCCTTGAACCGCCCGGGCAGTGGGGTCCAGCGGGCATGAATGGAACCCAGCACGGCGTAGCAGTCCCTTACCGAATTCACGAGAACGCGGATGCCGACGAGGTCGTAGATTTCGTCGAATTCGCGGCCGCGCACGACCATCTTCTGGTAGATCGAGTAGTACTGCTTGGGGCGCCCGGCAACCTTTCCCCGAATTCGAGCGGACTTGAGGTCATCACTGATGGTGTCGATAATCTGCTGCACGAACTCTTCGCGCTGCGGAGTGCGCTGTTTGACCAGGCTTTCGATCTCGGCGTAAAGCTTGGGGTACAGCACGGCGAAAGAGAGGTCTTCGAGTTCCCACTTGATGGTCTGAATACCCAGGCGGTGAGCCAGCGGTGCATAGATCTCAAGGGTTTCAGTAGCCTTGCGCACGGCGGATTCGTTGGGTACGAAGCCCCAGGTGCGCGCGTTGTGCAGCCGGTCGGCGAGTTTGATGATGAGTACGCGGATGTCCTTGGACATGGCGACGATCATCTTGCGCACGGTCTCGGCCTGAGTAGAGTCGCCGTACTTCACCTTGTCGAGCTTGGTGACGCCGTCGACCAGCATCGCGATTTCGTCGCCAAAGTCGGCCCGCAGGGCGTCGAGCGTGTAGTCGGTGTCTTCGACGGTGTCGTGCAGCAGCGCAGCGGCTATGGTCTTGGTGCCGATGCCGAGGTCGGCCAGAATTTGGGCCACGGCAACGGGATGGGTGATGTACGGCTCTCCGCTGCGCCGCATCTGCCCGTCGTGGGCACGCTCGGCGGCCGTGTAGGCGCGCTCAATGATCGACAGGTCGACCTTGGGGTGGTTCAGCCGCACCGTCTTGATCAGGCGGTCGACGGCACCAGCGGGCTGGGCCCGAGAGAAGATGCGCGGAACCAAACGGCGCAGCGAGGCCGGAGATGGCGTCGTCGTGTCCGTCATAGTCTCACCTCTTAACTCACAGCGGTTGAAACCGCGCGGGCTGTGTTTGCGTTCCCTCAATTATGCCGGTTCGCGACGCCTCTCCCGTACGCTGCAAGCGATCCGCCCTGCCCACATGCAGCGAAACGGCCAGCCCATCGGGGCTGGCCGTTTCGATCATGGAGCGAATGCTACGCGGTAACGGACTCCGCAGCCGGCGTCGAAGCCTTGGCGCGTGCCGCCAAAGCCTGCTTGTCGTGCTTGCGAATGGCGGCCTCGCCGGCGCGCAGCTGAACATACAGCGGCGAAGCGATGAAGATCGTCGAGTAGGTACCGACCAGGATGCCGATGAGCAATGCCAACGAAATGTCGCGCAGGGTGCCAGCACCGAGCACGAAGGCACCGATGAACAGAATGGATGCCACGGGCAGGGCGGCGACGACGGAGGTGTTGATCGAGCGCACCAGCGTCTGGTTCACGGCGAGGTTGACCGACTCCGCGAAGGTGCGGCTTGAGCCGGATCCATCGAAGTTGGTGTTCTCCCGAATCTTGTCGAAGACCACGACGGTGTCGTAGAGCGAGTAGCCCAGAATGGTCAGGAACCCGATCACCGCGGCCGGCGTGATCTCGAATCCGGTGATGCCGTAGAACCCGGCCGTGATCACGAGGTCATGGAGCAGCGCGACCATCGCCGCGACCGACATCTTCCAGGTGCGGAAGTAGATCGCCATGATGATACCGGCGAGCACGAGGAACACGATCAGGGCGCGCAGCGCCTGGCCGGTGATGTCCTGCCCCCAGGTCGCTCCGATGAAAGAGGTGGCCACTTCGGTGACCGGAACGTCATAGGCGGCGGCGAGGGCGTCGCGTACTTCCGTCGTCTCCCCCTCAGACATCTGGTCGGTCTGGATCCGAACACCGTCTGAGCCGACGGTGGAGACCTTCGGAACGACGTCGGGAGCGACGCTCGCGACGGCATCCGTTGCCGTGGTCTGCGACTGACTCGTCGTCTGGGAGACGACGAATTCGCTGCCGCCGGTGAATTCAATGCCGAACACGAAACCACCGCGCAGCAGGAACGGGCCGACCAGGGCAATGAGGATCATGCCACCGGCGATCAGGTACCAGAGTTTGCGGCGCCCGACGATATTGAGCGACCGTGCCCCGGTGTAGAGGTCATTTCCGAACTGCGAGAAGCTGGCCATCAGGAATCCTTCCCGTCTGTCGATCGATCAGTACTGGTACTTACCAGCTCAGACGCCTTACGTTCGGCGATCGTTTGTCGCTTGGCGGCCTCTTTGCTCGAGGACGCCACCTTCGTCGCCGACATGGTCGACGAGGGTTCAAAGCGGGCACGGCCACGGTAAACCGCGCCGAGGGCACGAGGATCGAGGCCGCTGAGTTTGTGGCCCTCGTTGAAGAACCGGGTCTTCGCAACCAGCTGCAACATCGGGTGGGTGAACATGCTCACCACGAGCAGGTCGACGATGGTGGTGAGGCCGAGGGTCAGCGCGAAGCCGCGCACGTTTCCGACGGCGAGCACGAACAATACGGCGGCGGCGAGAAAGTTCACGACGTCAGAGGCGACGATGGTGCGGAAGGCACGCTTCCAGCCGGCCTCGACCGACGACTCCAGCCCGCGACCGTCACGCAGTTCATCGCGTACGCGTTCGAAGTACACGATGAAGGAGTCGGCGGTGATACCGATCGCCACGATCAGGCCGGCAACACCGGCCAGCGACAGACGGTAGCCCTCACGCCAGGACAGGATCGTGATGAGCAGGTAGGTGATCACGGCCGCGACTGCGAGCGAAGCAACGGTCACGAGGCCCAGCAGACGGTATTGGGCGAGCGAGTACATGACGACGAGGATCAGACCGATTAAGCCGGCGATGAGTCCGTTGAGCAGCTGCGTCGATCCCAGGGTGGCCGAGATGGTGTCCTGGCTCTGTACGGTGAAGCTGATCGGCAGAGCGCCGAACTTGAGCTGGTCTGCGAGGGCCTTCGAGCTGTCCTGGTCAAAGGAGCCCGAAATTTCCGGCTTGCCGTTGAGGATGGCTCCCTGCGTGTTGGACGGCGCCGAGATGACAGCGCCGTCGAGCACGATGGCGAATTGATTCTGCGCCCCGGTCAGGCTGTTCAGCCGCGTCGTGACGTCGGCGAACTTCGTGGTGCCCTCGCTGTTGAACACAATGTTGACGACCCACTCGCCGGTGGTTGCGCCCGACGAGGTGGTGCGCTGACCATTGGTCGCGTCGGTGATGGTGGAACCGTCAACCTCGACCGGGCCGAGGATGTACTTAATCGAGCCATCCGTTTCGCAGGTGATGAGGGGTTCATCGGCCGGCGCGACGTTCGTGGTGTTGATCGCGGCACAGTCGAAGGCGTCATACTCGGCCTGCAGGGCCGGGGTGACGTAGTTCAGGTCGCTCGCGTCGGTGGGCTCGACCGTCGGAGTCGTGGACAGGCTCGGGTCGACGGTTGCCTCCGGTGCGGGGGTCGCGGTACCGTCGGCACCGACGGTCTGGCCCGAGGGCTGACCGGCCACGAGCACGGCGCGGAATTCCAGTTTGGCCGAAGACTTGATGCGCTCCAGGGTGGCGTCATCGGGGGTACCGGGGATCGATACGACGATGTTCTGGCCGCCCTGAGTGTTGACCTCGGTTTCGGAGACTCCCGAGGAGTTGATCCTCTGGCGAATAATGCCCACGGCCTCGGTGAGCTGCTCAGACGTGACGGTCGCGCCGCTCTCGACCTGCGGGGCGAGAATGATCTGCGTTCCACCCTCGAGGTCGAGCGCCAGCTTCGGCGTCCACGACCCGTTCTGAGTGAACACGCCGAACGCGTTCAGAGCGATCAGGCCGACGATGAGCACGCCCAGCCAGGTCAGGGAACGCCAGGCCTTTTTGGCCGGAGACGACGACTTAGCCACCTATGAACTCAGCTTTCTGTTGGCGCCCACACCAGAATGTGTGGGCGCGCCGCGTGTTGCAGTACGTGCGTTGTTGGTGCGGGAGCTAGATTATGCGTCGCCCTTTTTGGGCTGTTCGGTGGTGTCGGTGTCGCTCTCGACCACGCGCTGGCCGAATTCCGGCTCAGACAGTTCCGATTCACGCAGTGAGTCGATGCTTTCAACGGCAGAGTCATCTTCGACGTCGTCGGCGACAATCGGCTCCACCACGCGAGCGATGGTCTGACGGTGGATCTCAACGATGACGCCGGGAGCGATCTGAAGTTCGACCTTGTTGGCCTCTTCGTCGATGGCAATGATCGTGCCGTACATACCGAAGTTGGTCATGACGTCGGCGCCGGGAACCATGGTCGCCTGCAGGGCTTCCTGGTCCTTCTTGCGCTTGCGGCCGTTGCGGAACATGAAGAAGACGAGTACGGCCAAAACGGCCAGCATGACGAGAGTCAAAGAATCCATGGAGCGGTAAAACCTTCCGATTGCGGCGCGGGTGGCCGAAGCTTGTGGGTGAAGACCCGCCAGTAGGCCTAGAGAGAATATGCCTCTAGACAGGCGGGCCAAATTGAATTATAGGTCAAGAAGGGTCGCACTTCCCTGTGGGGTAATGCCCAGGGGCGGTGTGAGACCAAAATGTTGCCAGGCCGCGCTGGTCGCAACACGGCCGCGCGGGGTACGCGTGAGGAATCCTATCCGTACCAGGAACGGCTCGACGACCGCTTCGACGGTTTCGGACTCCTCGCCGACCGAGACGGCCAGGGTGTTCAGGCCGACCGGTCCACCACCGAATCGCGTCAGGATGATCTTCATGACTTCCCGGTCCAGACGATCCAGGCCGATCGGATCGACGTCGTAGAGTTCGAGCGCCGCGTGCACCGCGGCGATGTTGGCGCCGCCCCCGTGCACGAGCGCGTAATCGCGCACCCGGCGCAGCAGGCGGTTCGCGATGCGGGGTGTGCCCCGGCACCGGCCGGCGATCTCGGCCAGCGCGTCGCGTTCGATCGGCAGGTCGATGAGCTGGGCGGCGCGATAGAGCACCTGTTCCAACTCGCTCTCGGCGTAAAACTCCAGGTGCGCGGTAAAGCCGAATCGGTCACGCAGCGGGTTCGGCAGCAGGCCGGAGCGTGTCGTGGCCCCCACCAGGGTGAACGGGGCAAGGTCGAGAGGCACCGAGGTGGCCCCGGCGCCCTTGCCCACCATGATGTCGATGCGAAAGTCTTCCATCGCGAGGTAGAGCATCTCTTCGGCCGATCGCGCCATGCGGTGAATTTCATCGATGAACAACACCTCACCGGGAACCAGTGAGGACAGCACCGCAGCGAGATCACCGGCGTGTTGAATGGCCGGTCCGCTCGACATGCGCAGCGGCCGGTTGCCCTCGTAGGCGACGATCATGGCGAGGGTAGTCTTTCCGAGGCCGGGCGGGCCTGCCAGGAGGATGTGGTCCGGCGTGCGGTTCTGCATCGTCGCGGCGGTCAGCAGCAGCTGCAACTGCCCGCGCACCTTCTTCTGGCCGACGAATTCGGCCAGGCTCGCCGGGCGCAGCGCGCCCTCGAAGGCGAGCTCGGATTCGCTTTCGAGCGAGGGGTTGGTGAGCTCGACGCCCGGGTCCGTGGTCACGAACGGCCCGATCCGGTCGACGCAGCTGCAGACCCGGTGGCATGGTGCGCCGCCGGGCCGAGGCGGCCGAGGGCCAGCCGGAGCACAGCGGCGACGGTCGGCGGCACGGAATCGGCACCGGCAGCATCCGCCAGCTCGGTGAGGGTTTCATCGACGGCCTCAGCGGCGACCCGTTCGGACCAGCCCAGACCGATCAGGGCAGCCTGCACGCTCGCGGCGACCGAGGTAGCGCCGGGTCGGCGAGTCGGGGCGCTTTCGGCGGTGACGGCGATTTTTCCGGCGAGGGAGAGCACGATGAGTTTCGCGGTCTTGGGACCGATGCCGCTGACCTTGCGGAAGGCTGCGTCGTCGTCTGCATTGACGGCCTGCCCGATCTGGTTGGGGGTGAGCACGGCGAGCACGCCGAGGGCGGATTTGGGGCCAACACCCGTGACGCCGACCAGCAGTTCGAACACGGCGAGTTCATCAACCGTGGGAAAACCGTAGAGGGTAAGGGAATCTTCGCGCACGATGAGCGTGGTCGCAAGGCGCGCCTCGTCACCGATGCGCACGCCGAGGGCGGTAGCCGGCGTCACCTGCACCCCGAGGCCGACTCCCCCGACCTCGATTACCACCGTTGATGAGCTGGCTGTTGAGCCCACGGCAGACAGGACAAGGCCACGTACGGAAGAGATCACCGCTTAAGACTACGGGGCACCGCCGACACCGCTGGCACCGACCCGCGTTCGGCGGCACGCCAGGCCTTTTGCGCCGGGGTCAGCGCGGCAGGCGTTCCCGTGGCCGCTTTGACCGAGACGACGGTCGGCAGCGTGCCGCCGGAGGCGCCGGTGCGCCAGGCATGGCAGATCGCGAGGGCCAGGGCATCCGCTGCATCGGCGGGCTTAGGAATTTCGGTGAGCCCGAGAATGCGCGCGACCATGGTGCCGACCTGCTGCTTGTCGGCGGACCCGTACCCGGTGATGGCCGCCTTCACCTCGCTCGGGGTGTGCAGGGTCACCGGTAGTCCGCGCTGGGCGGCGAGCAATAGGGCCACCCCACTGATCTGGGCCGTTCCCATGACCGTGCGAACGTTGTGCTGGGCGAAAACCCGTTCGATGGCGATGAATTGCGGCCGGTGCCGGTCGAGCATCTCTTCGAGGCCCTGCGACAGCAGCAGCAGCCGCTGCTCCAGGGGCAGGTCGGGCGCGCTGCGCAGCACGGTCACGTCCACCAGGCGGGCCGAACGGTTGCCTTCGACATCGACCACGCCGACACCGCAGCGGGTGAGGCCCGGGTCGATGCCGAGAACCCGGACCGCCATCGAACTACTCGGACTCGCTCGAGAGTGCGGCCTGTACCTCGGCCGACAGGTCGTAGTTGGAATAGACGTTCTGCACGTCGTCGAGGTCTTCCATCGCGTCGATCAGGTGGAACACCTTGCGGGCGGTTTCGACGTCGACCTCGATTTTGAGCGAGGGGATGAAGGCGATATCGGCAGACTCATAGTCGATGCCGGCGGCCTGCAGCGCGGTGCGGGTGGCGACGAGGTCGCCAACGGAAGAGTGAATCTCGAAGGTTTCGCCCTCGTCGATGACCTCTTCGGCGCCGGCGTCGAGCACGGCGAGCATAATGTCGTCTTCGGTGATCGTGGGCACGTGCTTGACCACGACGACACCCTTGCGGTGGAAGTTGTAGGCGACACTGCCCGGGTCGGCCATGGCTCCCCCATTGCGGGCCATTGCGGTGCGTACCTCGGCGGCAGCACGGTTCTTATTGTCGGTGAGGCACTCGATCATGATCGCGACACCGTGCGTGGCATAGCCCTCGTACATGATGGTCGTGTAGTCGACCTGTTCGCCAGACAGCCCGGCACCACGCTTGACGGCGCGGTCGATGTTGTCGTTGGGCACGGAGGTCTTCTTGGCCTTCTGAATGGCATCGACCAGCGTCGGGTTACCCGAGAGGTCAGCGCCGCCCAGGCGGGCCGCAACCTCGATGTTCTTGATGAGCTTGGCGAACGCCTTGGCCCGTCTGGAGTCGGTGACCGCCTTCTGGTGCTTGGTGGTGGCCCATTTGGAATGCCCGGACATACATCTCCCGTTGTTGTGCTCGAACTAGCTGTGTTCGAATGAGTTGTGCTCGATCAAGTTCTGATGATCGCTGCGAAGTTGGTGCACGCTTGGTGCCGGCTCAGTCTATCCCGGTGTGACTTCCAGCAGCTTGTGCAGCGTGTGCAGGTTGCGGGTGGTGGTGGTGTCGCGGTATTTGAGCTTGGCGCTCTTCTTACTAAAGGCACTCTTGATGCCGACGGCTTTGCGCACCTCCCAGTACAGCACGCCGTGGCCGAGTTCGATGCGCTCGTCGGTGGCATCGAGTTCCTTGGCGTGTCCGGCCAGCTCACTGAGGTGGCCGGGGTCGGAGGAGAACATGACATAGGGGTGCCAGCCGTCGCGGTCGGCGTCGAACGGGTACGAGCGCACGATGCGGTCGAGCGATTCGGCGTCGACGAGCACGATCCATGCTTCGTACTCGAAGCGAGCCGTCAGGGCCGCTTCGATGCGCGCCTTGAGGGCTGCGGCATCCACTTTGCTAATCAGCGGAGTGTCGACGAGCGGACTGTCGATGCTGAAGATCACATTGCCGCTCGCCAACACCGTTTTGACGTCGGTGTAGCCGAGTTCGCGAAATGTGTCCGCGAGATCGCTCATTGCGATGGTGATGCCGTTGACGTTGATGCCACGGAGCAGTGCTACATATCGGGTCATCGTTGACCACCGGTTGTCTGAGTCATGTCTGAACCCTAGCCACACTCGCGCGCGCGGCACAATTGCGCCTGGCATCAGCGGGCGGCGGCGACCAGTTTCTGCAGGAAATACTGGTGAAAACGGTATTCGCCGGTGATTTCCGGATGAAAGGAGGTTCCGAGCAGGTTGCCTTGTTCCACGGCGACGCAGCGGCCGTCGGCGAGGGTGGCCAGTGCGGTCGCCCGAGGCCCGACGATCTCCACGACCGGCGCCCGAATGAACACCGCGTGCACGGGCTTCTCGCCGAGCGCCGGAATGTCCAGGTCGGTCTCGAAGGAAGCGGTCTGCGAACCGAAGGCGTTGCGGCGCACGGCGATGTCGAGTCCGCCGAGGCTCTCCTGGCCGTTCATGCCATCGAGAATCGTGTCGGCGAGCATGATCAGCCCCGCGCAGGTTCCATAGACTGGCAGCCCGCCGCGGATGGCTGCGCGGAGCGGTTCGGCGAGGCCGAAGGTACGGGCGAGCTTGTCCATGACGCTCGATTCGCCGCCCGGAATGACCAGACCGTCGACCTGGAGCAATTCTTCCGGACGGCGCACCAGGGCGACGTTCGCGCCGAGCGCGCGCAGTACCTGCGCGTGCTCACGAAAGTCGCCCTGCAGGGCGAGAACCCCGACCCGCAGACCTGCCGGTACGGCGGTTTCTGTCGGTCGGGTGCCCATCGAGAGAATCGTCACGAACGGTCGGGCTACCAGCCGCGCGTAGCGAGGCGGTGCGGTGCGGGGATGTCCGACACGTTGATGCCGACCATGGCTTCACCGAGCCCGCGGGAGACCTCAGCGATGACCTTGGCGTCGTCGTAGAAGGTAACAGCCTTCACGATGGCGGCGGCACGCTGTTCGGGATTGCCCGACTTGAAGACGCCGGAGCCAACGAACACACCGTCAGCACCGAGCTGCATCATCATGGCGGCGTCGGCCGGGGTGGCCACACCTCCTGCAGTGAAGAGAACAACGGGCAGCTTTCCGGTTGCGGCGATCTCAGCCACCAGTTCGTACGGCGCCGCCAGCTCCTTGGCGGCAACGTACAGCTCTTCCTTGCTCAGCGAACCGAGACGACGAATTTCTCCGTTAATGGTGCGAATGTGCTTGGTAGCTTCGGAGACGTCGCCGGTGCCGGCTTCGCCCTTGGAGCGAATCATGGCGGCGCCCTCGTTGATACGGCGGAGCGCCTCACCGAGATTGGTGGCACCACAGACGAAGGGAATGGTGAAGTTCCACTTGTCGATGTGGTTGACGTAGTCGGCCGGGCTGAGCACTTCGGACTCGTCGATGTAGTCGACGCCGAGCACCTCAAGAATCTGCGCCTCAACGAAGTGCCCAATGCGGGTCTTCGCCATGACCGGGATGTTGACCTCGGCAATGATGCTGTCGATCAGGTCAGGGTCGCTCATACGGGCAACTCCACCCTGCGAGCGGATATCGGCGGGAACGCGTTCGAGCGCCATGACGGCTACAGCGCCGGCGTCTTCAGCAATGCGAGCCTGGGCAGCGGTGACGACGTCCATGATGACGCCGCCCTTGAGCATTTCGGCGAGTCCCCGCTTGACGCGGCTCGAGCCAACTTGTTCGGCAGAGTTTGATTGAGTCATAGCTACGATTATATTCCTTGCGCGGTGGTGATCTGGTCGGCGGCTGGTGTCGGTTGAACGGATGACCGGGGCGTGCCAGCACGCTGCCCGGCCTAGAGCAAAACTAGAGGGAAGCTGCCGTGGAGGTCGAGGGAGTCAACGCGCCCGGCCAGCCGTCGGCAATTTCGCGGCGAACGTCGCCGAGCAGGCGCGGGATGGCCTTGGTGCCGGCGATGATCGGAAAAAAATTCGAGTCCAGGGCCCAGCGCGGCACGATGTGCTGGTGCAGGTGCTCGGCGATGCCGGCCCCGGCGATACGTCCCTGATTCATACCGATGTTGAAGCCGTCACAGTTCGACACCTGGGTGAGCACCCGCATGGCGATCTGGGTGAACTCGCCGATTTCGGCGATCTCCTCCGGAGTGGCCTGGTCGTAGGTGGCGACGTGCCGATACGGACAGACCAGCAGGTGGCCGCTGTTGTACGGAAAAAGGTTGAGCAGCACGTAGGCATGGGTGCCGCGCGCCACGATCAGCGCCTTCTCGTCGTCCAGGGTCGGCGCGATGCAGAACGGGCAGTCGTCGGGGTGCGGCTGCTGCCCGTCCTGGATGTAGACCATCCGGTGCGGCGTCCAGAGCCGTTGGAAGGCATCCGGAACACCCGCGAATTCTGCATCGGTTTCGTTGGCACCCGCGCCGAGCGCGTCGGAACCGCGCAGCCGATCGGCCGGAATCGCCGGCACGCTAGGCCTGCACTTCGGCCACAGCGGGGGCGACCGGGGTCGTGCTCACCTGCGCGCGGTTCTCGATCGACTCCACGATGATGCGCACGGCCTCGTCTACCGGCACCCCGTTCTGCTGCGTCCCATCGCGAAAGCGAAAGCTCACCGCGCCGTTGGCCTGGTCATCTTCGCCCACGATGAGCTGATACGGCACCTTGGCCTTGGTGTGAGTGCGGATCTTCTTCTGCATGCGATCGTCAGAATGGTCGACTTCGGCGCGCACGCCGGCCTTCTTCAAGGTGGCGATCACGTCGTCGAGGAAGGGGCCGTACTGCTCGGAGACGGGAATACCGACAACCTGCACCGGGGCCAGCCAGACCGGGAACGCCCCGGCGTAGTGCTCGGTGAGCACGGCAAAGAAGCGCTCGATCGAGCCAAACAGGGCGCGGTGAATCATGACCGGGCGCTGGCGGCTGCCGTCATTCGCGGTGTATTCGAGGTCGAACCGTTCGGGCAGGTTGAAGTCGAGCTGAATGGTCGACATCTGCCAGGTGCGCCCGATGGCGTCCTTGGCCTGCACCGAGATCTTGGGGCCGTAGAAGGCAGCTCCACCCGGGTCGGCGACCAGATCGAGACCGGAGGCTTCGGCGACCTCGCGGAGCGTCTCGGTGGCTTCGTCCCAGGCTTCGTCGCTGCCGACGAACTTTTTTGGGTCTTTGGTGGAGAGTTCGAGGTAGTAGTCCTCGAGGCCGTAGTCGGCGAGCAGCTGCAGCACGAAGTTGAGGGTGCTGGTGAGCTCCTCCTTCATGCCTTCCTTGGTGGTGTAGATGTGGGCGTCGTCCTGGGTCATGCCGCGAACGCGGGTAAGGCCGTTGAGCACGCCGGACTTCTCGTACCGGTAGACCGATCCGAATTCGAACAAGCGCATCGGCAGGTCACGGTAGCTGCGGCCACTGGACTTGAAGATGAGGTTGTGGAACGGGCAGTTCATCGGCTTGAGGTAATAGTCGACGCCCTGGCGGGTGACGTGACCGGTGTCGTCGCGCTCCTCGTCGAGGTGCATCGGGGGAAACATGCCTTCGCGGTACCAGTCGAGGTGGCCGGAGGTTTCGAACAGCGTCGACTTGGTGATGTGCGGTGAGTAAACAAAGTCGTAGCCAGCCTCGGCGTGGCGTTTGCGGGAGTAGCTCTCCATCTCCTGCCGAATGATCCCGCCCTTGGGGTGGAACACGGCCAGGCCGGAGCCGATCTCCTCCGGGAAGCTGAACAGGTCAAGTTCGGCACCGAGCTTGCGGTGATCGCGCTTGGCCGCCTCTTCCTGACGGGCCTGGTAGGCGCGCAGTTCGTCCTTGGTGGGCCAGGCGGTGCCGTAGATGCGCTGCAGCTGCGGGTTCTTCTCTGAGCCGCGCCAGTAGGCGGCGGCCAGGCGGGTGAGTGAGTAGCCGTTGCCGATCATGCGGGTGTTAGGCAAGTGTGGGCCGCGGCAGAGGTCCTTCCAGACCGTTTCCCCGGTCTTCGGGTCGACGTTGTCATAGATGGTCAGCTCGGCGCCGCCGACCTCGACCGACTCGTCGTCGGCGGTCGGGCTGTTGTTGGCGGCAGCGTCGCCCTCACCGGGACCACCCTTGATGCCGATGAGCTCGAGCTTGTAGGGTTCGGTGGCCAGTTCGGCGCGGGCCTCGTCGTGGGTGACGACGCGACGCACGAACCGCTGGCCCTGGCGGATGATGCGGTCCATCGCCTTTTCGAGCGATTTGATGTCCTCGGGGGTGAACGGGTCGGCCACATCGAAGTCGTAGTAGAAGCCGTCGGTGACGAATGGGCCGATGCCGAGGCGGGCGGCCGGGTTGACGGTCTGCACGGCCTGGGCCAGCACGTGGGTGGCCGAGTGGCGCAGAATATTCAGGCCATCGGGAGAATCTATGGTGACCGGTTCGACAGCATCCGTCGGCAACACGGTGGCCGCCAGATCTTTCAACTCACCGTTGACGCGCATTGCGACAACGGATCGGTCGGTGAAAAGCGCAAAGCCGTCAGCCACGTGTATTACTCCCTGTTGTTTGCCTACCCGTCAACTTTAGCGGCGTGCGCCGGGCTGATCGTCGGTTGAGCGACTTCGAGCCCGCGATAGCGCTCGCACGCCCTACAAACCGAGCCGATATGGGAGTACTTTGTCCGTGATTTGGGGGTCCGAGCACCACTGACCGCAAAGAAGCGAGCCATGACACTTTTACCGCACCCAACCCCAGCCGCCCGCAGCGGCGCGAAGCGTTCCTGGCGCCTGCCCGCATTGGTGATTGCGTCCGTGCTCGGTGCCCTGATCGTCGCACCCGCCGCATCGGGAGCAACGGATGCCCCGGCCCTTTCCACGGGGCGGGGCACGGTCAGCATTGAGGCTGGCACCTTTGACTTCTACTTTGCCGGCCAGGCGGCATCCGTTTACGGCGAGATCTCGGCCGTTGCCCCCGCCACCGCCGTTCCGACGGGAAGTGTGCGCGTCGTGTCGCTTGAGCCCGGCAACCGCACCGAGACACCCACGCTCCTGCCGAGCGACACGGCCGGCATCTTCTTCTCCGATGCCTACCCCAGCAAGGCCGGTACGCGCCAGTTTCGAGTGGACTATCTCGGGGATAGAAACTTTTCCCCGGCATCGAAAACCTTTAACTACTTCGTGCCGACCGGACCCGACACCAAAACGACCCTGACCGCGACGCCGTCCGGCACCATCACGGCCGGCCAGCGCATCACCTTCACCGCAGACGTCACGGACAGTCAGGGCCGCGTCCTGGACGGTGATCGTTCCAGCGAAGAGATCACCTTCTTCGACAATGGCCGCCCGCTGGTCGGCGACCAGGTATTCGGCGAGTGGCATTCGACGATCACGACGACGAGGTTGTCCGTGGGGGTGCACCGCATCACGGCGGAGAGTTTCGCCGTCTTCTACAACCCATCGACCTCACCAACAGTGGTTGTCACGGTCGTGGCGAAGCCGGCCCGGGTAAGTCGAACGCTGACCGTCAGGCCCCGGGGTGATGTGCACGTGGGAACGCCCGTCTCGGCCACAGCGACATTCACGTCAGCGGCCGGAACGGTGACCGGGTTCGTGCAGTTCTATGACGTGGCGACCAAGGTCGGCCAGCCGGTAGCGCTTTCGAAAGGTTCAGCCACGTTCAAATACACGTCATTGAAGGTGGGCACGCACGCGCTCGTGGCCCGCTATCTGGGTACGACGAAGTACGCTCCGGCGTTGACCCTGCCGCGATTGGTGCGGGTTATTCGGTAACGGGAGAGGGTGAGAGTTCAGCGTCGCTGAACTCTCACCCTCTCCCGTCGACCTGGGCGCGGCATCCGCTTTCGCGGGTTGGCCGACGCGCAAATCGGGCGCTGACCTAAACCGACTCCGACGAACGTTCGATCACGAAGTCGGCACCGGGATACACGATGCTCTCGTGCCGGTCGTCGAACAACACGAGGTACGGCGGCCCACCGTCGATCCCGCGAACCTCGAGTATCTCGCCGCGACGGTCTGGCCGTTCCACCGTTTTGCCGCGAATGACAATCCGATCTCCGTCTGTGGCGCGCATTGCACTCACCTCCTGCGCGCAAAACTACGCGGGCAGTGGATGCTGCACAAGGGCACACCAGCCGGGGTGTTGCCCAGATAGTGCACGGCCGGTTTTGGGTACAAAAAAACCCCGGCTGACCGGGGTTTTCATGTTTCTTCAAATGCTGTGTGGGCGATACTGGGATCGAACCAGTGACCTCTTCCGTGTCAGGGAAGCGCGCTACCGCTGCGCCAATCGCCCAAGATTCTGGGAATTACGGTGTCTCTGCAATACAGTTCTCGGCGAGTGCACCAGGAATTGAGGTGGATACGGGATTCGAACCCGTGTTAACGGCTTTGCAGGCCGCTGCCTCGCCTCTCGGCCAATCCACCAGTTGGGTTCATACCAAACGAATTGGAACCGCACCCAAAGGTGCGATTCCAGTTCATTCGAGCGGATGACGAGATTCGAACTCGCGACCCTCACCTTGGCAAGGTGATGCGCTACCACTGCGCCACATCCGCAACTGTTCGCATTTCTGCGTACTCAGAGACTCTAGCTGAATAGCCAGACGGAAACCAAACCGAGGCTTTTACGGCGTGTTGCGCCGGGTGGCGTGGGTGGGGTGCGGGCGGCACGGGAGTTGCGCCAGGAGTAAGCGCGCTGGCCACAACCCGCGCGCAACACGCTGCGCTGGACCTGCGCCAGTTCCGCCGTCTCCCGCGCAGCGGCGAAGCTCCCGCGCGACGTGGCTGTGCCGTCGAGCTGGTGCGGGGGTGGTCCGCGCCACACCGAGAGCGGCGTCGATGTGCGACGACCCGCCAGTCTGGGCTAGTATCAAAAGTCGCACCAGCAACTTTGGTTTGTGGTGTGAGTGCAATTGGGCGATTGGCGCAGCTGGTAGCGCGCTTCCTTCACACGGAAGAGGTCGTGGGTTCAAGTCCCGCATCGCCCACCGCGAATACATGAAAAGCCCCGAGAAATCGGGGCTTTTCATGGTTAAGTCGCCTGATTCACGCCGTCCTCAGGCAGCAACGTTGACCACGGCAACCCGGGCGAGGCGGGCCTTCGCAGCGTGCTCGACCAGATTGGAAACGTACTGAAGAACCGGCCTGCCATTCAATTTCACGTATTCGAGTTCAATGACGTGGTCAACTCGCGATCGCGTAACCAGCGAAAACTGCGCCGTCAGCCGCTCGATAATTTCGTGGATATTCTGCCGTTCCGTGCGTTTCTCCATGGAACCAGTGTCCAGCGGCCCATCTCGCTTACGCACCCCAAGTGCGCGTTCCTCCCGAAGCACGCCGGCGCACGGTGGCATTTGCTCGCCGCCCCAGCTATCCAGGGCTGCTCGGCAGACACCTAGTCTGAGACGCATGGACCTGCTCCTCGACATCTGGCAGCGCATGACGACTCCGCAGGCCGCACTCGCCCCCCTCACCGCGTGGCTGACCGTGGCGGCGGCCGCGGCGGTCGTGTTTTTTCCGCCGGTATGGCGCCTGGCCCGGCACGCCATCACCATCGTGCACGAGGGCGGCCACGGAGTCGTCGCGGTGGTCTGTGGGCGGCGGCTGGGCGGCATCCGCTTGCATTCGAACACCTCAGGACTCACCGTGAGCCGCGGTCGCCCGAGCGGGCCGGGCATGATCTTCACCCTGTTGGCCGGTTACCCCGCCCCCGCGCTGCTCGGCCTTGGCGCGGCCTGGCTGCTCAGCCGGGGGTACGACCTGGGTTTGCTTTGGGCGCTGCTCGCGGCGCTCGCGCTGCTGCTCGTGCAGATTCGCAACTGGTTCGGGCTCTGGTCGGTCGCCGTCACGGGTGCCATCGTCTTCGGTGTCTCCTGGTTCGGCACGCCGCAGCTACAGGGCGTGTTCGCCCTACTGGTAACGGCATTTCTCCTGCTCGGTGCGCTGCGCACGTCCCTCGAGCTGCAACAGTCCCGGTCGCGCAGGGCCGGGTCATCGTCTGACGCCGACCAGCTGGCTCGGCTCACCCACGTTCCGGGGCTGTTCTGGGTGGCCGTCTTTCTCGGCGTCCAACTGGGCTGCGTTACGCTCGCCGCGATACTGCTGGGTTTTCTTCAACCCTGAGCGCTGCCGGCAGCCAATCGTGACAGGCTTAATCACATGACAAATATTGCAATCATCGGCGGGCACGGAAAAGTTGCCCTCCACCTGGCCCGTCTGCTCACGACTGCCGGCCACGAGGTCAGCTCCCTCATCCGCAACCCCGAGCATGCCGCCGACGTTTCGGCGACCGGCGCAACCCCCTTGCAAGCGGATGTCGAGAATCTGTCCACCGATCAGCTCACGACCCTCCTGGCCGGCCACGACGCCATCGTCTGGTCCGCCGGGGCCGGCGGGGGAAGCGCTGAGCGCACCTATGCGGTCGACCGCGATGCGGCCATCCGCTCAATGGTCGCCGCAGCGCAGGCCGGCATCTCCCGTTACGTGATGGTCTCCTATAAGGGATCGCGCGCCGACCACGGCGCCTCCCCCGACGACGGCATGTTCGCCTACTACGAGGCCAAGGCGGCAGCGGACGACTACCTGCGAGCAACCTCACTGAACTGGACCATCCTCGGACCGAGCGCGCTGACCCTCGACGCCGCGAGCGGTTCCATCATGGTGGGGTCCGACGGCACGGGCGGCGACACCTCACGCGAGAACGTCGCGCTCGTCGCCGCAGCCGTGCTCGCGAGCGACAACAGCATCGGCAAGTTCATTGAGTTCACCGACGGCGACGTTCCCGTTGGTGAGGCCATCGCCGCCGTCCACTAACGGCCCTGGGAGATCAGAACCCAAAGTCTCCACCGAAGTCGCCGCCGCCGAAATCTCCTCCAGCGTCTCCACCGGAGTCGCTGCCCGAATCGGCGTTGGTCTCGGTGTTCGCGTCGGCACCGGCATCCGTGCCGCCACCGTCCATCGGCATGAAGGAGCTGACCAGCGCCGATCCGATGACGAAACCGGCGACCGTACCGAGCAGTGATCCGCCGACCATGCTGCCAAAGCCCATGCCGTTCTGGTTTCCGAAGGTCCGGGTGAGCGTGCCCGGCTCGCGGAGCTCGGCCCGGGTCGCCGCCTGGGCCAGGTGGGCCGGTGCGGCATCCGCTGGACGCTCACTCGGTTCGAGGTTCTCGGTGAGCTGGCGAAAGAGAATATCGCGCTGTTCCTCGGTCAATTTCGAGAACGCCTCGGTGTGCACCTTCTCGATGGTCTCGGGCGGTGCGGTGCGCAGCAGGTACTGGTAGCGCTCGACGGCGATCTCGTCCTCGCTGCGGACCGGACCGCTGTTCGACCGCACTGGCCGATCGTCGGTGGGTGCCTGCTCCTTGCGGCCGAGCAGAAAATCAAGAAATCCCATGGTGTACTCCTTCAGTATCGTGGTCGATCAGAACATTTTTTCAGAACTTTCTGAGTACGCCCACCCGGTCAGTTGCCCCGTCCGAACCAGGTCGTCACGCCGGGCGAGTAGAGCACGGAGTCGGGAGCGCGATCGGCCAGACCGGGGAAACCGGCTGCGGCCAGCAGGCTGTCGTCAATACGCAGGAGCTCAGCACGGTATAACGGCCACGGCTCATGATGGTTGCGCAGGTGCACGATGCGACCACGGATGCTTGTGAACAGGGCCCAGCGCGCGGTCAAAAAATCGGCCAACGGGTCATCCAGCACGGCGACTGAACCCGGCCGAGCCACCACCTCGGTGTGCGCGGTCCGGTCGCGGTGGCGCGTCGCGGTGTACCGGTACTGTCCGGAATCAACCGAGAGCCGCGTGCGCGACCAGATGTACGGCAGCGAGAAGAGCGCACGCGCAGCGAGCACGGCAGCGAGGCGGCTGGCCTCCAGCGACACGAACACAACGCCGCGACGCCCCCGGGCGTCAACGGCGTAGAGGCGCACGTTTACCTCGACGAAGGTACCGAAGTACGGAATCGGCGGGCTCCCGAGAACGGTCGCGCGATCGAGCACGAACGGGATCAGGCCCACCCAGCTCGATCCGTCATGCTCATCGGGAACCAGGCCGCTGGGCAGGAGCGGCGCGATCAGCGCAGCATCCACTCGCCAATGCAGAAATACCAGGTGCGACCAGCGCTGGCTAGCCACAGCCCGCCCGGCCAGGGGCGGTGCGATCGTGGAGATGGGCAAGGACTCTGCTGGAGTCACCGCTGTCCTTTCGGGCCGACGTCGGTAGTCGGTTCACGATACTTCAGTTTGGCGTGCCCCGCGCCTGTTGATCGGCCGGGAAAGCACGCGGGGCGCCGGCTGCGCTCAGCAATCGCGAAGGAGGCCTGTGTAACCATGAACAATACGAGATCGTGACCGAACAACACGTGCAGCATCAACTAAGGGAGACGAATGCCAGGCTCAACCGTGCTCGACCTCTTGCTCATTCTGTTGTTGGTCGTCGCCCTCGTCAACGGCTACCGCAGCGGCCTGTTGCGCAGCCTGACCGGCATAATCGGCGCGGTCGCCGGTGGATTCGCCGCCTTCTTCGTGGTACCGCTGGTCGGCGGCTGGATTCCCGCGCCGGAATGGCGCACCCCCGGCACGATCGCCGTGGCCGTTCTGCTCGTACTCATTGGACACTCGGTCGGTGCTTCCGCCGGCAGCATGGTCGGCCGCAAATCGAAGCGTTCCCCGCTCGGCACGATCAACCGCGTACTCGGTGCAGCCTTCGCTGCGGTCGCCTCGGCGCTCGTGGCGTCGATGGTCGCGTTTAGCATCGGTGCCCTGGGCATACCATTCCTCTCCCCCGCCATCGCTGAATCTACCGTGGTGTCCCGCATCGACTCGGCGACCCCTGACCGGGTCAAGGCCCTCCTCGCGCAACTTCGCTCCGTTGCGGTGTCCCAGGGTCTGCCGCGCATCGTCGACGCCTTCACCGGCCCGACACCGGATGCTGCCCAGGCCGACACCAGCAGCCCGGCACTGGCCGTGGCCGCGCAGTCCGTCGTACGCATCACCGGAACGGCCTACGCCTGTGGCCAGAGCCAGTCGGGCAGCGGATTCGTGGTGTCCGACGGCCGCGTCATCACCAACGCCCACGTCGTGGCCGGGGTGAACCAGCCCGTGATTGAGACGCCGTCCGGGGAGGCTTTGGCCGGGGAAATCGTCTACTTCGACCCGGTCGATGACCTCGCCGTCATTTCGGTGCCTGGACTTGACGCAGCCCCACTCACTGTCGGCTCCGATCTTTCCGCGGGCAGTGGCGCGGTCGCCGACGGGTACCCCTTCGGCGGTCCCTACGTCTCCGACCCGGCCCAGGTTATCTCGCTTGGCACCATCAGCGTCGCCGACATCTACGGCCAGGACCCGACGCCGCGCCAGGTGTACACCGTGGCGTCCGACGTGCAGCAGGGCGAGTCGGGCGGTCCGCTGCTGAACGAGTCCGGCCTCGTCGTTGGCGTCATCTTTGCCAAGGCGTCCAACACCGACAATGTCGGCTACGCCCTCGCGCTCGATGAGGTTCAGCCGGTCATCAACGAGGCACCGGGCCGGAACACCCCGGTCTCGTCCGGCACCTGCGTTCGCGGCTGAGTCAGCGGCATCCGCTCACCCGCAGTTGCGGCAAAGCTATTGCTTATCGGCAGTCACGGAAGGGCCAGCGGCATCCATTCGCTGGCACTTCGGTGAGCCCGCGGTATCCGTTCACCGGCAGTTGCCGGTGAACCCGCGGTATCCGTTCACCGGCGGCACCGTGGGCGGGTACGCAAAAGGCGGTACCGAAGCGGATGATCCCGCTTCCGTACCGCCCGTTACCCGACCAGTCGGGACTGTTCAGAGCCTAGACACGCTCGAGGGCGTAGCCCTCTTCGCCGTGCACGCTGGTGTCGATTCCGGCCAGTTCGTCTTCGTTCTTGATGCGGAAACCGATGGTCTTCTCGATCGCGAGACCAAGCAGGTACGCGATGACGAAGGAGTAGACGAGGACCGAGAAGGCCGCGATAGCCTGCACGGCGAGCTGACCGAGGTCGCCACCGGTGAACAGGCCAGTACCGATGGCGAAGAAGCCGAGGTACAGGGTGCCGATAATGCCGCCGACGAGGTGGATGCCGACCACGTCGAGCGAGTCGTCGAAGCCGAGCTTGAACTTGAGTTCGACGGCGAGGGCGCAGACGGCACCGGCGACGGCACCCAGCAGCAGTGCCCAGCCGGGCTCGAGGTTGGCGCAGGCCGGGGTGATGGCGACAAGTCCGGCAACGGCACCGGATGCTGCACCGACCGAGGTGGCCTTGCCGTCCTTGAACTTCTCGACCAGCATCCAGGCGAGGATGGCCGCGGCGGTGGCACCGAGGGTGTTGACGACGATGATGCCGACGTTGGCGAGGCCGTTGAGCCATTCGGCGCCGGCGTTGAAGCCGAACCAGCCAAACCAGAGAATGGAGGCACCGATGAGCACGAGCGGCACGTTGTGCGGCTTGGTGATGCCCTTCTGAAAGCCGACCCGCTTGCCGAGAACCAGCGCGAGGGCGAGAGCAGCTGCACCGGCGTTGATGTGCACCGCGGTGCCGCCGGCGTAGTCGATGACGCCCGGGAGGCTCAGCGTCTCACCCAGTTTCATGATCCAGCCACCGCCCCAGACCCAGGCCGCGACCGGGAAGTAGACGAGGGTCGCCCAGACGCCGGCGAAGATCATCCAGGACCCGAACTTGGCCCGGTCGGCGACCGCGCCACTGATCAGGGCAACGGTGATGATGGCGAAGGTGGCACCGTAGGTGGCACCGAGCAGATCGATGCTGCCGGTCTCGCCCATGGCGAGCTGGCCCAGGCCGAAGTCCGAGAACGGGTTTCCGGCGAATTGAGTGGGGCTGCCGACAGCGCTCATGTTGAAGCCATAGAGAATCCAGAGGACGCTGATGAGACCCAGTGCGCCGAAGCTCATCATCATCATGCTGATGACGCTCTTGGCCTTGACCAGTCCGCCGTAGAAGAAGGCGACACCCGGTGTCATAAACAACACCAGTGCGGTGGCTGTCAGCCCCCATGCAATGCTTCCGGTATCCATAGATTGTCCTCACGCGTCTCGAATGTGCAGGGTGTAACGCGAAGTGAGCCACCTCGGATACGAGTCAAGTATCTGAGGTGGCTGTTACAACAAACGTTCCGACGTGTTTCCTGCCGGTTACGAGCCTGAGTGAATTGTTAACGCCACGTTTCGTGCCTCGTGCGCTAAATGTGCGCTAATCGGTGTGCGGCGGTAGCTCACCGGTGGTGAGGGCGACCATACGCGACTGGGAGCGCTGGTATTTCTTGCGGTAGCCGCCCGCCATCATTTCGTCGTCGAACACCTCGTTGAGTGGGCGCCCGCTCGCGACGATGGGAATTTCAGCGTCGTAAACGCGGTCGATGAAGGCCACCAGGCGAAGGGCATCCGTTTGATCGGTCAGCAGGTACACCCCGCGGATGGCGATGACCTCGACGTCGCGAATGACCTTGACGTACTTGGAGGGATGCACTGTGCCGAGGTGGCGCATGAGGGCACCGAAGTCGTCTTCGGTTACCTTCGAACCGCGCTGAAGGAGGGTATTCACCAGGTGTTCGCGGGCTTCGGGTTCGACGGAGACGGCCTGGCCGGACACGTTGCGACGACGGTAGTCGAGCCCGTCGATGCGCAGGGTCTCGAAGTTGGCGCTCATCGCGGAAATCTCCCGCAGAAAGTCCTGCGCGGCGAACCGGCCCTCGCCGAGCGAGTTCGGCGGGGTGTTCGACGTGGCGGCTACCCGGGTGCCGGTGGCGACGAGTTCGCCGAGCAACCGGGTCATCACCATGGTGTCGCCCGGATCGTCGAGTTCGAACTCGTCGATGCAGATGAGCTTCGCGCTGCGCAGCTCCTTGATGGTTTCCTGGTAGCCGAGCGCACCGACCAGCGCAGTGTATTCGATGAAGGTACCGAAATACTTGGGGCCGGTCGCCGCATGCCAGAGCGCTGCGAGCAGGTGGGTCTTGCCGACGCCGAAACCGCCGTCGAGGTAGATGCCGGGCAGGTCGTCCTTGGCCTGACGGCGGCGGGAGAAGAACCCGGCCGGCCGGGGGTTTACGAATTCGATGAGTTTCTCGACCGCGGTCATCTGCGACGGATAGTCATGATCGGGGCGGTAGTTCTCAAACGAGGCGTGTTCAAACTGGGGAGGCGGCACCAGCTCGGCCACGATTTCGCGACCGGTGATCGTCGGCGTGCGGTCGGCGAGTTGCGGAACCGTGTGCTGTGCCTTTTCGTGGGCCTCTGGTGCCATGCTGAAACGCCCGTTCTCGTTCTTCGTTCTGCGAAATGCGCGGTGTAACCAAAATGCGCAGTGTGCCGGCACCGCGTAGGTTTAACTGGTGGGCATCGATAAGCCTAATCCGCGGTCAACCCGACTTGCGAATGCATCCGCTGCCCACCTGGAGGTTACATGTCTGCCCCGTTCGACACGACCGAGAAATTTGCCGCCTACGCGCACCCCTCGAAACTGGTTTCCACGCAGTGGCTGGCCCAACACCGGGGCGATGCCGGTCTCGTGGTGGTCGAGTCCGACGAAGACGTGCTGCTCTACGAAGTCGGCCACATTCGCGGCTCGGTCAAGATCGACTGGCACACCGACCTCAACGACAAGGTCAACCGCGACTACATCGACGGCGCCGCCTTTGCCGCCCTGCTGTCGAGCAAGGGCATCGCCCGCGACAGCACCGTCGTCATCTACGGGGACAAGAGCAACTGGTGGGCCGCCTACGCCCTCTGGGTCTTCACCCTGTTCGGACACGACGACGTGCGCCTGCTTGACGGTGGCCGCGAGAAATGGATCGCCGAGGAACGCGAGATGACCACGGACGCTTCGAACGTCACCCCCACCGATTACCCCGTCGTCGAACGCGACGACGCTCCCATTCGGGCGTTCAAAGACGACGTACTCGGCCACTTCGGACAGCCGCTCATCGACGTACGCTCCCCCGAGGAATACAGCGGAGCCCGCACGACGATGCCCGCCTACCCGGAAGAGGGTGCCCTGCGCGGCGGCCACATTCCCTCGGCCGCCTCGGTGCCGTGGGCTCGCGCCGCAGACACCGACTCGACCTTTCGCTCGCGCAGTGAACTCGACGCGATCTATCGGGATGAGGCCGGACTGACCGACGGCGACGACGTCATCGCCTATTGCCGCATCGGCGAACGCTCCAGCCACACCTGGTTTGTGCTGACCCACCTGCTCGGTTTCGAGAATGTGCGCAATTACGACGGATCCTGGACCGAGTGGGGCAACGCCGTCGCCGTGCCGATCGCCGTCGGCACCGAGCCCGGCGACGCCCCGGCACCTCGCCGATGACCGCGGACCTGCTGGCCGAGATTCGGGAGGATTTCCTCGCCCTCGAGCAGAAGGACCGACTGCTGTTGCTGCTCGAGTTCGCCAACGAACTGCCGGAACTTCCGCAGAAGTTTCAGGATCACCCCGACCTGCTCGAACGCGTCGTCGAATGCCAGTCGCCGGTCTTCATCTTCGTTGAAGTGGATGCCGATGGTTTGTTCCACCTGCACGCGACGGCTCCCCGCGAGTCACCCACCACCCGCGGCTTCGCGTCGATCCTCGCGCAGGGTCTCGACGGCCTGAGCGTGGAGCAGGTGCTGGGCGTTCCCGATGACTACCCGCAGACGATCGGACTCAGTGAGGCCGTCTCACCGCTGCGCCTGCGCGGCATGAGCGCGATGCTCGGCCGGGCCAAACGTCAATTGCGGGAGCGTGTGGCTGCTTGACGCTCGGCGCGGTTAACGCGGCGTTAACCGCGCCAGCCAGCCGGCGATTTCGGCGTCCCACCGGCCGGGGTCGTAGTTCCACAATTTGGTGTGGCGTGCCTCGGTGAAGGCCACGAAGGTCACCGAGTCGGGCCGCCGGTCGGCGAGGCGGCGCGACCCGGTGACCGGAACGAAACCGTCATCGTCGCTGTGCAGCAGCAGAATGGGCCGGTGCAGGTCACGGGCGCGCGCCACGAAGTCGAGCCGCCCGAAGTCGATCGGCGCTCCGAGTCCGGTCAGCCGTTGTCCCTGCCGTGACCCCATCAGCGCGACTGCTCCGCGGGCGATCTGCCTCGGCAGCCGGCGATCGATGGCCTGTGCGGCCACGACGTCGGCCCAGTCGATCACGGGAGATTCCAGCACCACCCCGACGATCAGCGGCGCCTGTGCGCTGCGGGTGAGGGCCTGCAGGCAGATCGCTCCCCCCATCGACCAGCCCATCAGCACGACGCTGGTCGCTCCCTGGTCAGCGGCAAAGCTCATGGCCGCATCGACGTCGGACCACTCCGTGTCGCCCAGCCCGTAGCGCCCGTCGGGGCTGGCCGGGGCGTCCCCATCGTTGCGGTAGGAGACGAGCAGTGACGTGTAGCCGGCCGCTCGAAACACGGGCACCGCCCGCAGCGCCTCCTCCCGGCGTACCGCCCGGCCGTGCACCTGGATCACCCAGCGACCACCCGCAGCTGCGGCATCCGCTGGAATGAGCCAGGCGGGGGCCGGGCCAAGCGCCGTCGGGACGGCGACACTGTGCCAGGGGAAGCCGAGATCGTCGGGGCCGGTGTAGAGCCAGCCGCTGAACCGGCCGCGCCGGGCGGCCTGGAGGTCGCCGTAGTCCACAGCGAGGATACGCCGGGTGACGGTGGCGGCCGTTCGATCGGTGATCGCGCCGACGCGGGCGTGGCCGGTGTCGGCGCCAAAGAAAAAGCTGTAGTCACCCGGGAGCACCGAATCACGGTGCCGCTGCAGGGTGATCAGGCCGCGCCCGAGGTCGACCGCGAACACCCGCGTGTCATCCGCGCGTTTGGCCGGGGGTGTGACGATGGTTTTGGCCATGACCGCGGCGAGAATGGCGCTGGTGGCGAGACCGACGACGGCCGCACCGGCGATGGCCAGGCCCGTGACGGCCAGAATCGGCCCCAGAATCAACCGCTGCGCAGCGTCTGCGCGCCCGTTTGGGGGCTGTGCCTCGTTCACCCGCACCTCCAACTGGTCGGCGTGCCTCACGGACAACACCCAGAAAAAACTCTAGTCTGCAGACGTGCCCGAAACAGATCAATCGCTGCCCGTGGAGTTTGCCGCGGCTTTGTCAATGATTCGTCGCGCGACGAGTCGGGCCGAATTAGTCGTCACCGAGATTTCCGCGCCGGCCCAGCTTGCGCCGTATTCCTTCGCCCTGGCGGCCAATATCACGCCGATGCGACCCGGCAAAGACTCCGAGCTCGGAACCGGCCGATTCATTCTGCTGTACGACCCGGATGAGCCCGAGGGATGGAACGGTGCTTTTCGCGTCGTATGCTTTGCGCAGGCACCGCTCGAGGTAGAAATCGGACTCGATCCCTTTTTGGCCGAGGTCACCTGGGCCTGGCTGGTCGACGCCCTGAACTCCCGCAAGGCCAAGTACACCGCGGCGTCGGGAACGGCGACTAAAATAATCTCGTCAGGCTTTGGCGAACTCGCCAAACAGGGAGATGGCGCGCAGATTGAGCTGCGCGCGTCGTGGACACCCCTGGATCACAATCTCACCGCCCACGTCGAGGGGTGGGGCGAGCTGCTCTGCATGCTCGCCGGACTCCCTCCCGCTGGGGAAGGAGTCAGCATGTTGTCAGCACGCCGAGCAGCCCGTGGCTGAATCGCAATCCAACCAGACCATCGCTCTGCACCGGGTCGTGGATACCCGCGAGGCCTACCTCGCCGCCACGGCCGCCCTGGCGGCCGGGAACGGGCCGGTCGGGGTCGACGCGGAGCGGGCATCCGGTTTCACCTACTCGCAACGCGCCTATCTGATTCAGATTTACCGTCGCGGTGCCGGAACGTTTCTGTTCGACCCGCCGCCGATCGGCGATTTCAGCGAGCTGAACGAGGCTCTCGCCGACACGGAGTGGATTCTGCACGCCGCCAGCCAGGACCTCGCCTGCCTGCGTGAGGTCGGGCTTGACCCGGCACGCATCTTTGACACCGAGCTCGCTGCCCGGCTGCTCGGCCTCCCCCGCGTCGGCCTGGGCACCGTGGTAGAAGAGTTGCTCGGCATCCACCTGGCCAAGGAACACTCCGCCGCGAACTGGTCAACCCGGCCGCTGCCGGAATCGTGGCTGGTCTACGCCGCCCTCGACGTGGAGCTGCTGCCCGACCTGCGCGACCGCATGGTCGATCTGTTGGTGGAATCCGACAAGACCGACATCGCCGACCAAGAATTCGCCGCCACCCTGGCCAAGGAAGCCAAGGCCGCCCGCGTCGACCCGTGGCGCCGGCTGTCCGGCCTGCACTCGCTGCGTGGCCAGCGCAACCTCGCCGTCGCCCGGGAACTCTGGCTGGCCCGCGACGAATTCGCCCGTGATGTGGATGTCTCCCCCGGCCGCCTGGTTCCCGACGCCTCCCTGCTGGCCGCGGCACGGGTGCTTCCCGCGACCCGCCAAGCGCTGTCCGACCTGCGCGAGTTCAACGGGCGGGCGAGTCGCAACGAACTCGACCGCTGGTGGGCCGCCATTCAGCGTGGCCGCACCACCACCGAGTTGCCACCGCTCAAGGCGAGCAACGACACCCTCCCGCCACCGCGTGCCTGGGCCGACCGCAACCCCGAGGCAGACGTGCGTTATAAGGCGGCGAGGGCTGCGCTGCAGACCGTCACCGACGAGTTGGCGATTCCCCTGGAGAACCTGCTGACACCGGATTTTCTGCGCCGGGTGGCGTGGACGCCGCCGGAGCCGCTGGATGCGGCATCCGTCGGAGAAGCGTTGACCCAGTTGGGGGCGCGCCGCTGGCAAGTTGACGCGACTGCACAATTAATAGCGGATGCTTTTGTAGCAGTTCCACAAGTTGCCGATCCCGTGTCGGATCTGGAGTCGTAGGATCCGGCAAACGATTCGGGTGGAAAATTTCACCACCCTAGGATCGAAACGACCTGACAGGTCGATTCGGATCTGATCCAACACGTACGGGAGGCATTGTGGCCGAGAGAGCAGAAGTCGTCTTTGTGGACGGGGTTCGAACCCCGTTCGGACGCGCCGGCGAAAAGGGCATGTATTGGAATACCCGAGCCGATGACCTCGTGGTCAAGGCGATCATCGGGTTGATGGAACGCAACCCGGGGGTACCCCCGGAGCGTATCGACGACGTCGCGATCGCCGCCACAACGCAGACCGGAGACCAGGGCCTGACCCTCGGTCGCACGGCTGCGCTGCTGGCCGGGCTGCCGAAATCGGTGCCCGGATTCGCGATCGACCGCATGTGCGCCGGGGCGATGACCGCGGTGACAATGATGGGGTCCTCGATCGGTTTCGGTGCCTACGACCTCGCCATCGCCGGGGGCGTCGAGCACATGGGCCGTCACCCGATGGGGTTCGGGGCCGACCCGAACCCGCGATTCCTGTCCGAGCGTCTGGTCAGCGAAGACGCCCTCAACATGGGAGCGACCGCCGAACGCATTCACGACCGGTTCCCCGAATACACCAAGGAACGTTCAGACCGGTTCGCGCTGCGCAGCCAGCAGAAGGTCGCCGCGGCCTACGAAGCTGGCACGATTCAGCCCGACCTGATTTCGGTGGCGACCCGCAGCGAATCAGGGTGGGGCCTGGCGACGCGCGACGAAGCGCCGCGCCCGGAGACGACCATGGAGGGACTCGCAGGCCTGCGCACTCCCTTCCGCTCCCACGGACGGGTCACCGCCGGCAACGCCTCCGGGCTCAATGATGGCGCATCCGCCTGCCTGCTGGCCAGCGGCGCCACCGCCAAGGAGCTTGGCCTCGGCGTGAAAATGACCATGACGAGTTTCGCCTTCGCCGGCGTCGAACCGGAGGTCATGGGCCTTGGCCCCGTGCCCTCCACCGAGAAGGCGCTGCGCAAGGCCGGCCTGTCGATCACCGACATCGGCCTGTTCGAGCTCAACGAAGCATTCGCCGTGCAGGTGATCTCGTTCCTCGACCACTTCGGCATCGATGACGAGGATCCGCGCGTGAACGAATACGGCGGAGCGATTGCGCTGGGACATCCCCTTGCCAGCTCGGGCGTTCGCCTGATGAACCAGCTGGCCCACCAGTTCGAGCGCCACCCGGAGGTGCGCTACGGCCTCACCGCCATGTGCATCGGTCTCGGCCAGGGTGGCACCGTGATTTGGGAAAACCCGCACTTCAACAAGAAGGCAGCGAAGCGATGACCAACTACGATTCTCTCGATTTCTCTTCGCTCGTTGCGATCTCCGCTGACGAGGTAGTCACGCACTCTTTTGTGCGCGACGTGCCACTGAGTGCCGGCCGTACCCTCGCCCTGGTGACCCTGGACAACGGGCGTGACCACACCCGGCCGAACACGCTCGGCCCGGTTACCCTGCTCGAGTTCGCCGCCACCATGGACGAGCTGAAAGCTCGCGCCGGGCGCGGCGAGATACACGGCGTCGCCGTCACCGGCAAGCCGTTCATTCTCGCCGCCGGAGCGGACCTCAGCAAGGTAGCCGAAATCCCCTCGCTCGACACCGGCAAGCTGCTCAGCCAGCTCGGCCACCACGCCCTCGGCAAGCTCGACACGCTGGGTGTGCCGTCGTTCGTCTTCATCAACGGACTCGCACTCGGTGGCGGGCTCGAAATCGGCCTCAACGCGGGCTACCGCACGGTCGACGCGGCCGTGCCGGCGATCGCATTACCCGAGGTCTTTCTCGGCCTGATCCCCGGCTGGGGTGGCTCCTACCTGCTGCCCAACCTGATCGGCATTGAGAATGCCCTGAAGGTCATCATCGAGAACCCGCTCAAGAACAACCGCACCCTCACCGGAGCGGATGCCCTCGCGCTCGGAATCGCGGACGTCATGTTCAGGTCGGCGCGGTTCCTCGAAGATTCCATCGCCTGGGCCGACGGGGTGATCGCCGGTACCACGAAGGTGTCGCGTCCAAACGCGCCCGGCAAGATCGAACGCCTGGTCAAGTGGGACGTTGCCATCGGCATCGCCCGCAAGATGCTGGTGAACCGCATCGGTGAGGTCGCGAAGTCCCCCTACGTGGCACTCGATCTGCTGCAGGCCGCCAAGAGCGGCAGCCGCACCGAGGGCTTCGAGCGCGAAGATGAGGCCCTGGCCGGTCTCATCACCGGTGACCAGCTGCAGGCGAGCATCTACGCCTTCAACCTCGTGCAGAAGCGGGCCAAGCGGCCGGCCGGCGCGCCGGACAAGAAGCTCGCCCGCCCCATCACTAAGGTCGGCGTTATCGGCGCCGGCCTGATGGCCAGCCAGTTCGCGCTGCTGTTCGTGCGGCGGCTCAAGGTCCCCGTCGTCATCACCGACCTCGACCAGGCCCGCGTCGACAAGGGCATCGCGTACATTCACGGTGAGATCGCGGCCCTTGAGGCTAAGAATCGCATCTCCTCCGACGAGGCCAACCGGCTGCGCGCGCTCGTCACCGGTACGACCGACAAGTCGTTGTTCTCCGATGCCGATTGGGTGATCGAGGCAGTCTTCGAGGAACTCGGCGTCAAGCAGAACGTGTTCGCCGAGATCGAGAAGTTCGTGTCGCCCGAGGCGATTCTGGCGACGAACACATCGTCGCTGTCGGTCGAGCAGATCGGGTCGAAGCTTGCCCACCCGGAGCGCCTGGTCGGCTTCCACTTCTTCAACCCGGTCGCCGTCATGCCACTGATCGAGGTGGTCAACACCCCGCAGACCGACGAGGTCACCCTCGCCACGGCCATGGTCATCGCCGGCAAATTACGCAAGAATGCGGTGATCACCCGGGACACGCCCGGCTTCGTGGTCAACCGCGTACTCGCCAAGCTGCTCGGTGAAGCGATGCACGCCGTCGACACCGGAACCCCGTTCGAGGTCGTGGAGGCCGCCGTGGCACCGTTTGGGCTGCCGATGAGCCCGTTCGAGCTGCTCGAGCTGGTCGGCCTCACCGTGGGCGCTCACGTGCTCGACACGCACCATGCGGCGTTCCCCGACCGGTTCTTCGAGAGCGACAACCTGCACAAGCTTGCCGAACACGGCAAGATCCTTGAGCGGGACGGAAAGGGCCGCCGTACCGGCTTCGACAAGGGTGCACTGAAGATCGTCGCCGGCGGCAGCACCCCGATGACCGCCGAGCAAATTCTGCAGCGGGTCGAAGACGGTCTGGTCGACGAGATCAAGCGGATGCTGGACGACGACGTGGTGCACGCAGCCGAGGACATCGACCTGTGCATGATCCTCGGCGCCGGCTGGCCGTTCCAGATGGGCGGGATCACCCCGTACCTCGACCGGGTCGGCGCGAGCGAGCGGGTCTTCGGCGGCACCTTCCACACCCCGGCAATCCGCGGCATCGGTGCTGCCGTCGAGGCGACATCCGCTCAAATATAGCGAGAACGGGGCCGGGTCATTGACCGGGCCCACCTTATGGTCGCGGGCCCAGTTTATAAGCTGGGCCCGCGGACGGGGCCCGGGCCCCGTCCGTGTTCTTAGGGCTTGTAAATCAACAACACGCGTAGTTCAGGGTTGATCTGCTGGGCTTACGGTGTAGTTCCACTCGCCGTGGAAGTCGTGCCTGGTGGGGTGTTGGGTTTCCAGGTCTGCCATTTCGCGGTCGGTGATCTTGATGCCTTTGGGGTACATCGTGTCGTCGAGTCCGGCGGTGACGGTTAGGCCGGTGCGGGCAGCCATGTCATAAACGCCGTAGGCGTGACCTTGCCGAGTTCCCCGTGAAGTCGTAGACGTTGGTCGCCACCGCCTCACCAGCCGGCCGGTACTCCCGACCACCGTTGCGGAAGTTGCCGACCAGATCCTTCTTCTTGCCGTCCACACTGATCACCGGCTGCCCGGCCGCGAGGTGCTCTACGGCCGCGGCGTTGATGTGGGCGAACTGGGCATCCCGGTCCGGATAGTGGCCGCCCTCGATCGTCTTGGCGTTGCCCTGAAGGCTGAAGTTCTCCTCGCGCAGCAGGCCCGCCACGGTCGGGGCCGACACCGGGCAGCCCGCCTGCGTGAGCTCGTCGGCCAGGTGGCGCAGACTCTTCGTCGAGGGTGTCAGATGGTCTGTGTAAGGGGTTGCGGATCTATTTGAAGGAGTGACACTAATGGTCATGACAGAACGAACTGAGAAGCTGAAAGCACCGAAGTCCCCGGCCCAGCGTGCGGC